>NZ_CAUFJQ010000062.1 GCF_959025735.1 uncultured Streptococcus sp. | reverse complement strand
TCCCACTTGCTTGACCTTATTTTTCAAAGATTTCTCCTTCTTGGATCCTTGAAAAGATCTGATCGGTCTGTCGAACATTCAAGAAGCTCCAAAGAGCAAAACCACCAAAGGTAAAGAGATAAATAGCTGTCAGTAACCGTTCAGGACTACTAAGACTGATATAAACTACTGCTAGATTGAAGAAGACAAGAAAGATGGTTTGAATAGGATTTAAGAGAGCAATGAGGAAACTATTCAGACAGACCTTTCTTGTAGGATCTTCAAAGAGGCCGATATAAGGGAAGATCAAGGTCATCCCTCCACATAGAAGGACGATAAAGGGAAGCAAGATCCAAATCCCATACTCACTTAAGAAGGCCGTATTTGAAAAAAGACAGTAATCCAGATAAAGAAGGGCTGATAGTCCTAGACAAGTCAGCCAAATCACCGTCGCTTGCTTGAAATTGGTGCGAAAGAGACGGAAAAAATGAAAGACGAGATCCGTATCTTCCCCTTTCAACAAGCGGTGCCACATGGTTGCTAAAGCCGTAAGTGATGCACCGATCGTGAGAATCGGAAGACAGCAAACGATAAACAAGGTGTTCAAGATAATAATGTCCGTAAACCGGGTCAAGGTCTTGACCAAGCGTCCCTCCAATGAAAATAATTTTTGCATCTTCTTCTCCTTGTTCTTCATCTCAATTTCTGCTACTTCCTCTAGGGAAGCACTCAGGGGCTTTACGCCCCTGAGTTACTTACTTGAATCCATTTAGACCCCTATTACTTCACTTCTTTTTGGTAACGATCATAGGCATCCTGTTGAATCTTCATAAAGTCATCAATGCCCATCTTCTTCAAGGTTGCTTTGTAATCGTCCCAATCCTTTTCGACGCCCCCTTCGACAACCCATTTAGAAGCTTGTTGGGTAACATAGGAGTTGATATCGACATAAATAGAGGACAATTTGTTCAATTCTTCTTGAGAGTAGATGACATTTGGATATGCTGGCAAAGCGTATTGTTTCAATTCTTTGTCCATCTTCAATTTGAGGCCATCACCTTGCGTTTGGTCGATGTCGACATGACTATTGATATCATCTGACACATATTTTGGTCCAAAGTCACGAAGGGAATTGATCCAAGCCCATTCATCGGCAGATTTACCATCTTTTGGAGCCAAAACCTTGTACTTGGCACCATCTTTTTCAGTCGCAATGCCAAAGGATCCATAGAAGTTTTGAATGCTGGCATCATCCGTGTAGAATTTATCCAACCATTTGAGCAATTTTGCAGGGTCCTTGCACTTATTCGTGATCAAGATTTCATTGCGTCCATAGTTCAAATGATCTGGGTCAGAAATGACATATTGTTTGCCATCTGGGCCTTTCAATGCTGGCAGAGGAGCATATTCGCTGGCATGTTGGCCGAAGGTTGCATCTGCTGTCCAACCACTTGACACACCGACACGCGCCACTCCCTTGTCCATCCGTTTGGCAACAGACATAGAGGTATCTTCTGTAAAGAGTTCAGGGTCGATCAAGCCTTTCTTGTAAGCTTCATGCATCGCCGCTATCCCTTGTTTATAACTTTCTTCCGTCCGGAGGTAGACCGGTTTGCCATCTTTGACGGACATTTCATAGGTATTGTCTCCGCCCAGACGGTTGTTGAATGGCAAGATATAAGAGAAGGTCGGATCAAAGTTACCAGAGCCAAATGGAATTTCATCATTGACATCGCCATTGCCATTAGCATCCTTGTCCTTGAAGGCTTGTAAAACAGTCACCAATTCATCATAGGTTTCCGGCATCTTCAAGCCAAGGTTGTCCAACCATTTCTTATTAATAAAGAGCTGGTTGCCGACAATTGGCCGCATTGGTAATTTCTTAGGCAGGCTGTAAATATGACCATCTGGGTTGGTCACCATGGCTTTTAATTTTGGTTCTTTTTCAAAGGCCTTGTTCAAGTTGGGCATATTATCCTTGATCAAGTCTTCCAATGGAATGAACATGTTTTGGTTCTGAGCGATTTCAGAATCCGTGAAGGCATTGGATCCCAAGAAAGCGTCTGGTAAATCTCCACTGGCTACAAGGACAGATTTCTTATCCGACCAGTCTGCAGCCACCATGGTATCCCATTTGATCTTGATACCTGATTCCTTGGCTGAATCATCTAGAAAACCTTTGTGATAGTCTTCCCCCCAATCCGACCAACGAACGGTCGTGATCTTGAAGGTATTTCCATCATTCTTGTCATTGCTTGATTTATTTGTGGAAGCTCCACAAGCCGTCAAGCCAGCTAAAGCAGCTGCTCCAAGGAGCAGATAGGCAAATTTCCTGTTTTTCATGATCTTCTCCTATTCTTTCAAGGCACCTATCATGACACCTTGATTAAAGTATTTTTGGACGAATGGATACAGCATCATAATCGGTGCTGTTGAGATAACGATGGCTGCATATTTCATCATATCAGCCTTAATACGGAGGTCAGAAGCTACCTCCCCTGTTGCTTGCGATTGCAACATTTGATTACTAATTAAGAGACGGCGCAGGATCAGTTGCAGGGGTTGAAGATTTTCATTGGTCAAATAAATCAGAGCATTGAACCAAGAATTCCAGATCCCTACTGCTGTCCAAAGTCCAATAACGGCAATAATAGCCTTGGACAAGGGGAGCACGATCTTTCTGAAGTAATGAATGGTTCCACAACCATCTATCTGGGCAGCTTCCCACATCCCTTCTGGAATACTATTGTTAAAGAAAGTCCGAGCTACAACGATATTGTAAGGAGATACTGCAAACGGTACGACCATCACCCAGAAGGTGTCGACTAATCCCATTTGTTTCACTGTCAAATAAATGGGAATCAAGCCCCCAGAGACAAACATGGGAACGATAAAGAAGACACTGACCCATTTCTTAGCAAAGAGGTCCTTTCGCGACAAGGCGTAACCAGCTGGGATATTAATGACCAGGGCAACGATGGTCCCTACAACCGTGTAGAGGATGGTGTTGAGATAGCTCTTTAGAAACAAAGGTTGCTCAATCAAGCGTTGATAGCCATCTAGTCGCCATTCCCTCGGGATAAACCAAACCTTACCAGTTGCCACATCAGACGGATTACTGAAGGAGGCAATAATGACAAACCACAAAGGGTAGACAATCAACAGAATCAAGCAAATCGCTAGACCATAGATAAAAACATCAAAGAGGATTTCCGACTTGGTCTTTCTAGCATGTTGAAACAATTTCACAATTCCTCCTCCTTTCTAGAACAATCCCGTCTTGGTATAGCGTTTCGCAAACCAATTGACCGACAATAAGATGATCAAGTTGACCAAGGTATTAAAGAGACCGATCGCTGTCGAATAACTATATTGGAAATTAATCATCCCCACTTTGTAGACATAGGTCGAAATGATTTCACTTCCTGCCAGATTAAGTGGATTTTGCAAGAGCAAGACCTTTTCAAAACCAACACTGAGAAGGCTTCCTGCTCTGAGAATCAAGAGAATCATCGCCGTTGGTAACAGTAAGGGTAAGTCAATATGACGGATTTTTTGCAATCGACTCGCCCCGTCCATGGTCGCTGCTTCATAAAAGGTTGGATCAATGGCTGATAAAGCGGCTAGATAGATGATACTATCCCAACCGATATGTTGCCAGACATCGCTCCAGACATAGACACCCGCAAAGCTACCTGGTTTAGATAAGAGGGCAGGCATCTTTAAGCCAACCAATTTGAGGACATTGGCTAACAGTCCACTACTTGGGGAGAGAAAGAGAATAATCATCCCACACATGACCATGGTCGAGATAAAATGAGGCAAATAAGTCGTTACTTGAAAGACTTTTTTGAACTTGCCCACACGAATCTGGTTGCAAATAATGGCTAGAACAATCGGCAAGGGAAAACCAACCAGAATACTGTAAATAGAAATTTTCAAGGTATTCTTCATGGTTGTCGCAAATTGGAAGGATGAGAAGAACTGGTTAAAATACTTGAGACCAGCCCAAGGACTTCCAAATATCCCAGTAGCGGGAGAGTAATCTTTAAAAGCGATGACTAGACCCGCCATAGGGATATAGGCAAATAAAATCAATAAAATAATCGATGGCAGGAGCAGCACATATAAAGGAATATTTTTCTTAAATTTGCTCTGCTTCGCATTTACTTCGCTTTTCATAAGGCCCTCCTTTTCTTTCTCCTCTATTTTATAGGAATCCTTTCCATCTTTATAGAACTTTTTCGTGCATCTTCATTCACTTTTCCGTTTTCTCCACACAAAAACATGCACTTTCCCGATTTTTTTTACTTTAATATCGGTTTTGTTCATGAATCCGTTTTCAAATAGTGCTATAATATATGTGAGGTGCTCATTATGAAAGCTATTCACAGAAGTACACGAGATCACTCGATTCAATTTTTTTCGCGCCTACTCTTTCTCCTCTTAGTCGTCAATACCTTGATCAACCTTTTGATTGGTGGGATTAGCCGAAATTTTATTAAACACCAAAACATGCTCCATTTAGAGGACTCGATTCATATCTATGCGGATTCCTTAAACACAGAGCTTCACTCTGTCGAGCGTTTTATGTACAGTACCATTAGTCACAATGACTATTTGACAGAGCTCAATAACCCACTTGATTTCACGGATTTTCATGAAAATCTAAAAAAATTGCGGATCGATTTCACGGAGTTTCAGTACCAGATGGATAGCCCCATTACCTTTTTCATAGAGACAAGAGATATCCCTCATTTTTTCAATGCCTCCAGTCTTCAACTGCCCTACCTGGACTATGTACAATTGAAAGATCATCTTAAAACCTATGACAAAGAAACAGACAAGACTAATCAAAAATGGCAACGAATCAGCCTGAACCAGCATGATTATCTCTTGAAATCTCTCCATTACAAGGGCAAGGCTATCTATGCCATCATTTCTACCCAGGATATTTTAAAACCCTTGCAAAAGCTCAATATTGGGAAAAAAGGGCGCTTATCCATCGATCGCCCCAACCAGATCCATGCTACAGATTCCGTCATTCAAGCCGGTAGCAATCAAACCCACCTGCCTTTTGATCTGTATGTGACGGTCGATTACGGGGACGTTTTCCGTACAAATATCGTACTGGAAACCCTTCTCTCCTTGGTCCCTTTGATCATCGCCGTTCTCTCCACCATTCTGATCCTTTATATTCGTCAACGGATGATCCAACCGATGAAACGACTCACCCAACGCCTTTCTCAGCTAGATGCTGCTTCTACCAAGCTAGATGTAATCGAAGACCAAGGGATCTTAGAGATCGATCAGGCCAATCACAAGCTCAATCAGGTTCTGATCCATATGAAAGACCTCCAAATTCGAGCCTACCACGCGCAACTCAATCTCAAAAAAGTCGAACTCAATTACCTCAAAAATCAAGTTCGACCCCATTTTTACCTCAACATGCTTTCCATGATTCACAGCATGCTCCAAACCAAGGACTATAAGGAAATCGAGGAGTTGACCAAGGTGACTTCCAACTACTTGCGTCACCTCTTTCAAGCCAATCAAGATTTCAATCGCTTAACAGATGAAATCCAACATATCCGAAATTACCTAGAAATCCAGAAAATCCGCTATGGGGACAGCATCCACTTTGACCTGGACTGGGATCCTGGTCTGAAAGATGCGGCTATTCCCCCTCTGCTTTTACAAACCTTTGTGGAAAATGCCATCAAACACGGCTTTTCTTTCCAAGATTCCTTCCACATTCAGCTTTCCATTCATGAAGAAGCAAACCAACAGCTTGCCATTTCCCTTCAGGATAATGGACCCGGTTTTAGCTCCGCTATCTTACAAGATCTAGCAGAGAAAAAATCCTTAGTCACTGAAAATGGCCACCACATTGGTTTGACCAATGCACGGGAGCGACTAGATCTCCTCTATCCAGATCACTACACGCTCCAATTTTCAAATGGATCCCAAGGAGGTGCCCGCATCCAACTGAGACTTCCTTATGAACCCTACAAAGGAGACACACATGAATATCCTACTCGTTGACGATGATCGTTTTATCATTAAAGCCCTACAGGAAACCATCCATTGGGAAGCCTTGGGCATTGAGCAGGTATATACCGCCTCCAGTCTGAGCCAAGCCCAAGCCATCATTCAAAGCCACCCGATTGCCCTCATGATCAGTGATATCGAGATGCCACAAGGCAGTGGGCTAGATCTCCTAGCCTGGGTCCGGTCAGAAAAATATGACATTCAAACGATCTTCCTTACCAATTATGCTGATTTCAATTATGCCCAAAAAGCCATTGAACTCCAAAGTTTTGAATACTACCTCAAACCGATTGACCCCGACCGCTTAGAATTTATCATTCAAAAAGCCCTCAATAAGATCAAGCGCCACAAGAGTGCGACCCAATTAGCACAGCAAGGACAAAAAGAAGCTGAATTTTGGCATGACTACTTGCGAAAACCGCGTCCATCTCAAGCAGAACAGCTCCTTCAAGAAGTAACAAAACGGGGTTATAGCCCCAAACCACATGAAGACTACCTCTTGCTCCTCATCACTCTCCACTTAGTTGAAGAAGACTTTCACCCCAGCGTCCCTTCTTGGCGCTTGCAGCTCCGCCATTGTATCAAGGATCTCTCCCTAGATTTCCCTGTCCACTACTGTGCCCTCAGTAAAATCGAAAGCCAGACCGATCGCTACCTCTGTCTCTTCAAAAAGAATCAGACTACAGAGTGTGCAGACTTCCTAAAGGCTATCCAGCAGAAGATCCAGCAAGACTTAGACCGATCCTCTATCCTTCTCTATTCAGATGCCATTTCCCTTAAGACGCTATTGATGCAGGCTCTGCAACTCTGCCAATACAGTGAAGAACAAGTCTTCCATTGGGACAGTATCCACTCCTATGCTTCTTTGGCTCCACAACCTCAAAAGCCTGCTCATCGGACATCGCTCACTTTTACAAATCAGCTAGAGACAGAACAGCTCCTCCAAATCATCCATAGCATAGAGACTCAAGATCGCATCCCGCTCTCAGCTCTGAGTGAACTCCAGCTAGACTGGACCCAGCAAATTGGCATTTATCTGGACAAGAACGGCATTCTCGCCCACAAGTTATTTCAAAACAAACACCATCAATTTCTCTTCGAACGGCGGTTTCATGCCATCGAAGCTTTTGAAGCCTATATCGGAGATTACTGGAGCTCTGCTCGCCATTATGTGATCGATCTAGAACACCAATCCAATCTCATCCAACGGATCACTGACTACATCGATCACCATTACAAGGAGGATATCAGTCGCACCAAGCTGGCAGAAATGGTTTTTCTTAGTCCAGATCATCTAGCGAGGATGTTTAAGCGCGACACCGGCGAAACACTGGTGAAATACATCACCGATAAACGGATGGCCGCCGCAAAAGAAATGCTCTCACAAAGCGATACCCCTATTTATCAAGTTGCTCTCCAAGTTGGCTACGACAACTACTCCTACTTTACAAAGGCCTTTAAACAAAAAGTCGGTCTCTCCCCAGGAGATTACCGCAAACAATGCCAAGAGGTCTATTAAATACAAAAAAACCTTTGAAAAAGAATTTCTTTTCAAAGGTTTTATTTTCTTTTCTTCTTCATTTCTTTTTCAATCGCACTTGCAATTTTCTCCACCATATAGGCCGTTTGAAGATTGCGCAGGATCAAGAGGGCCCAAAAGAATGCAAAGAGCATCTGACCCGCCATGGTCGCTTCATTGAAAAAATAAGTCTCCATAGCAGTAAAGACTGCTATCACTGCAAATTGTTTTGTATTCATATCATTATTTTACCATGATTCGGTAAAAAATTCATGTATTAATCGTCTTGAAGGGTAATTTTATCGGATAGGAAGGTAAATTCCTCAGGGATGACGCTTTCCTCTTCTTCCACCACTTCCGCTTTTTGCCCACGCGCCTTAGCTGAAAACTCCGCCCGAATTTGGGTCCATTCTTCCATCGAGACTGCTAAAATCTCTGGCGAAAAACCAGCAGCATTGCTGAGGATATTTCCAAACATGGTATTGAGGTTGTCCCGCTTCATGGTCTGTTCAGCATTAAAGGCAGACTCAAAAGCTAAAATCGCATGATTTTCATTGGCAGCGACTGGCTGGGATCCGATTAAGAGGGCCTTATCCGCACCTGCCAAGCTTTCGATAATTTCCCCCCATGCATTCTGAAGACGGATCAAGTTGGTTCGTGCCAACTCTGGGTTTTCGACCGCCTCTTGCAAAATTGCGTTGACCTTGTTGCGATCTGTCCGATAGCCCTTGTTCGACTTGGTTGGACGAGCTACTTGAGGTTTTGAGGCAGGAAGGCTAGCACCGGCCTGGATCAATTGTTGCTTGAGCTGAGCGATTTCCTTCTTCAAGTCTTCCAGCTGAGCTAGCACATTAGAAGGAACCTCCACAGCAACTGACTTAGAAACTTGACCCGTGCTTTCAGCCAATTTAATAGTCATCATTTCAGTATAAATGCGCGGTTGCAAACTATTTTTGATGTCCGCAAGACTGGTCGTCGCCTGGTCAATCAGGGCAAAAAGACGGGCTTGATCAGCTTCCAGATTCGCCGCAAACAAGTCACTAGCGTGAGTGTTTTCGCCACCTGTCTGGATAATCAAGAGATCTCTCAGGTATTGAAGTAAGTCCGTAACGAAACGGGCCATATTCTTCCCGTTATCAAAGATAATCGCCAGCTGATCCAGCGCCGCTGTCGCATCATGAGCCAGGATGGCAGCTACGTACTGATCGAGCGCAGCTAGGCTGATGGAACCAGTAATCTCTTCAGCGATTGCTGTCGTCAACTCACTACCTGCAGTCAGACTCAGGGCTTGGTCCAAAATGGACAAGGCATCCCGCATCCCACCTTCAGCGCGCCGTGCGATGATCTGAACAGCATCTGCTTCATAGGCAATGCCTTCTGTAGCTAGGATGCTTTCCAAATGCTGGACAATATCTGGCAGTTTAATAGATTTAAATTCAAAGCGTTGCACCCGTGACAGAATGGTCGCAGGAATCTTGTGTAACTCTGTCGTAGCGAGAATAAAGACCACATTTTCCGTTGGCTCTTCCAGCGTCTTCAACAAGGCATTAAAGGCCCCTGTTGAGAGCATGTGGACCTCATCGATAATGTAGACCTTGTGCTTGGCTAGACTCGGAGCATAGGTGGACTTGTCACGAATATCCCGAATCTCATCCACTCCATTGTTGGAGGCCGCATCGATCTCGATAACGTCTTCTAGGCTCCCATTGGTAATGGATTCACAGATATAGCAGTCGTTACAAGGCTCCCCATTGACTTGATTAGGACAGTTCATAGCCTTGGCAAAGATCTTAGCCACACTGGTTTTCCCAGTACCACGAGGACCCGAAAAGAGATAGGCATGGCTGATCTTCTCCTGCTCGACGGCCTGTCTCAATGTCCGTGCCACTACTTGCTGGCCGACCAATTGGCCAAAGGTCTGGCTACGGTATTTCCGATATAAAGCTTGATACATTAGTTCTTAACTCCAAACATCTTAAAGTCCCAGTTTGTCTTATCGATCAAGAGAGCGACAAACATTTCCAAATACTCCTGATCCAGCTGATCATAGTCAGAGACACACTCCGAATCAAGATCTAAAACCCCAAGGAGCTGGCCGTCCTTAACCATAGGCACCACAATCTCACTCATGGCTCGACTATCACAGGAAATATAGTTGGCATGCTGGCGCACATCATCGACAATCATGGTTTCTTGCTTCTGGGCCGCTTCTCCACAGACACCCTTTCCAAGAGCGATATGGACACAAGAAACACCTCCCTGAAAAGGTCCCAAAATCAATTCCGTTTGATCATACAAATAAAAACCCGCAAAGACCGAACGAGGCAGGGCTTGATTTAAGAGCGCACTGGCATTGGACAAATTGGCCAAGGCATTGGGTTCTCCTGTTAAGAGAGCGTCTAACTGAGCCAGTAAAAGTTGGTATTGTGATTCTTTTTCCGAATGTTTCATACCTTCCATTATACCAAATCTTTGCCCAAAAATTAAGCTTCAAACAGCGAAAGAAAAGAGAGTGGGACAGAAATCGGTAATTCGTTAGAATTCGATTTCGTTGTCCCACCTCCGCACAGTTGAGTAGGGCTGTAAAAGCTGATGAAATCAGCATAGTAGAGCCCACTCAACCACTGCGTCTTGCTCGACAATCCAAAGACAATTGAGAGGCTAGGACTTTTGTCCCAGCCTCTGGAATATAGATAAAGTTATCTTAAAACTTTTCTCACGGCGGAAAGTTTCAATATATTCTTGATTCATTTAAAAAATGAAATCCCAGTTTTATTTCTTTGCAAAATCATTTAACTCATTCTTCTAAAAATTATTTTATCTATTCATGTCGCCGATTGAAGTGAAAGACTTCAAAATATTGAATGGCACGATAGATTAAAAAGATAGTCAAGATGATGGACACCAGCCAAATGGTCTCTAATCCATAAAACTGAATCAAGTAGGTCGAAAAAATGGCCCCAAAGACAAAGCTCCCGATCAAGCAGGTCATAAAGATGGCTTCCCAAAGGAATTTCATCTCCCTGTCTCTAACAAAATTTCCATAAGCTACCATGGTTTTCTTGAGATTTCCGGTCATAAAAGAGTGGTTGTAGGCATAGCTACCTACTTCTCCAAATGAGGTCGCTACGATTCCCAAACTCAGGCCAAAAAAAGGCACGATGAAGACATTTTTTAC
>NZ_CAUFJQ010000061.1 GCF_959025735.1 uncultured Streptococcus sp. | reverse complement strand
AAGAGAGGTTTCTGATATGAAAAAAGTTTTATCTGCTGATGTGTTGAGTCCAATTTTGGCTTATATGCGTTTGGATGCGCCCCATAAAATGATCTTGGAGTCGATCCCTCGTGAAAAAGAGAATGCGCGTTTTTCAATTGTAGCCTATCGGCCAGTCAGTGAAGTCAAGTTTGAACATGGCATCCTCTATTACAATGATCAAATTGTTGAAGAGGATCCTTTGGACTTTTTGAATCGCATCACGGTCAAAACGAAAACTTCCGAAGAACTCCCTTTTAACGGTGGGGCGATTGGATTTGTCGGCTATGACTTGATTGGTCTCTATGAGAACATTGGTTCCATTCCGGAAGATACGATTGGCACACCAGATCTCCACTTTTTCTTATATGAAAGCTATGTGATTTTTGACCACAAAAAGGAAAAGGTCTATGTGGTGGAAGAAAACCTCTATAGTGGACGGAGTGAAGCAGAGCAAGCATCGAGCTTGGAGCAAGTGTTAGCACAATTGGCAAGACCTGCAAAAGAAGAGTTTCAGGACAAGGACCTGCATGTGCTTCATTTCCACAATCATTTGGAGCAAAAAGAGTTTGAGGAAATGGTAGCCCTAGCGCGGGACTATATTCGAAAAGGAGATATGTTCCAATGCGTGCTCAGTCAACGTTTTTCAGCTGATTTTTCAGGAAAACCATTGGATTATTACCGCAATTTGCGCGTGACCAACCCTTCGAATTATCTCTACTTTTATGATTTTGGGGAGTACCAAATTATCGGGGCTAGTCCAGAAAGTCTGGTGTCGGTCAAGGATCGAGTGGTGACAACCAATCCCATTGCTGGCACGCGACCAAGAGGGATTGATGAAGAGAGTGATCGGCAATTGGCAACTGATTTGGCAGGGGATCCAAAAGAAGTCGCAGAACACCAGATGTTGGTGGATCTAGGGCGAAACGATATTGGTCGTATCGCTCAAAATGGGTCGGTTGAAGTAACTAAATATATGGAAGTGGAGTTCTTCCGTTATGTGATGCACCTGACGAGTGTGGTCAAGGGTCAATTGCTTCCTGGACTAGCCTCCATTGAGGCTCTGAAGGCAACTCTTCCAGCTGGGACCGTTTCTGGTGCTCCCAAGATTCGAGCCATGAAGCGAATCTATGAGGCAGAAAAAGAGAAACGTGGCGTCTATGCGGGTGCTATTGGCTATCTCTCTGTGACGGGGGATCTCGATTTTGCTATTGCGATTCGAACCATGATCCTCAAAAATAAGAAGGCTTATGTGCAGGCCGGAGCAGGAATCGTTTATGATTCGATCGCTGAAAATGAATACCAAGAAACCGTCAATAAGGCAAAATCAATGACAAGGATTGGAGAAGAAGGATGATTTTATTAGTAGATAATTACGATTCATTTACCTACAATTTAGCACAGTATATCGGAAAATTTGATGAGGTCCAGGTGCTTCGAAATGATGATCCGGACTTGTACCAAGTTGCCCAAGAAGCAGATGCCTTGGTTTTTTCTCCAGGTCCAGGTTGGCCAAAGGATGCGGGCAAGATGGAGGAGATGATTCGAGATTTCGCGGGGATCAAACCAATCTTGGGGATTTGCTTGGGGCATCAAGCGATTGCGGAAGTTTTTGGAGGGCGCTTGGGATTGGCACCACAGGTCATGCATGGCAAACAAAGCCAGATCCAGCTAGAAGCTCCATCTCCGCTATACGCGGGTGTCGCAAAAGAAGTCCCAGTCATGCGCTATCATTCGCTGACGATTGAAGACATGCCAGAGGATTTTGTCATTACCTCTCGGACGACGGATGATCAAGCCATTATGGGAATTCAACACCGCAGCTTACCGATTTATGGTTTTCAATACCATCCAGAAAGTATCGGGACGCCAGATGGGCTCAAGACCATCGAAAATTTTGTCAAACTAGTCAAGGAGCGGAAGATGAAACAAGTGCTTGCAAAAGTGGCGGAAGGAATGGATCTAACCAGTGCAGAGTTAGAAGCTGCTATGGAGGAAGTCGTTGCTGGTCGTGCTTCAGAAGCACAGGTGACGGCCCTTCTTCTAGGTCTCAAAATGAAGGGAGAAACGGTTGAAGAGCGGACGGCTATTGCAAAAGTGATGCAGGCTTATGCAGTCGCTATTCCTACAGAAGTTCAAGGAGCGATGGACAATTGTGGAACTGGGGGCGATCGTTCTTATAGTTTCAACATTTCAACAACAGCTGCCTTCGTCCTTGCTGGTGGTGGCATCAAGATGGCGAAACACGGAAATCGTTCGATCTCTTCTAAATCCGGTTCTGCGGATGTACTAGAAGCTCTAGGAATTAACCTTGATTTGGGTCCAGAAGACTTGGGACGAGTGTTTGAAAAGGCGGGAATTGTCTTCCTATTTGCCAAAAATCTGCATCCTGGCATGCGCTATATTATGCCCGCTCGCTTGGCGCTAGGGGTTCCAACGGTGATGAACTTAACCGGTCCTCTTATCAATCCGATTCCTCTAGAAACCCAGCTATTGGGAACCAGTCGTCCAGATATGCTGGAAAGTACGGCAGAGATTCTAAAAAATTTGGGTCGAAAACGCGCAGTGGTGGTGAGTGGTCCACAAGGTTTGGACGAGGCAGGCCTTGACGGAGAAACCCAGATCGCTATTTTGGAAAATGGACAGGTTACCTTATCCAGCTTTCAACCAGAAGATATGGGAATGGAGCGCATAGAAATTGATCAAGTACGAGGTGGAGATGCCAAACGCAATGCGGAAATTTTGCTCAGTGTCTTGAAGAATGAAGCAAGTCCCTTTTTAGAGGTGACTGTCTTGAATGCTGGCCTTGGTTTTTATGCCAACGGCAAGGTAGATTCTATCAAGGAAGGGATTACCTTGGCACGGGAAGTGATTGCCAGTGGGGCTGCCCTTGAGAAATTGAGATTATTACAGGAGTATCAAAAATGAGTCAAGAATTCTTGCCAAAGATTCTAAAGGAAAAGGCGCGTGAAGTGGCTGTGATGAAAGAAGAGGAGCTCCAACCTTTGCGCGAGACCTACCGCCTGTATGATTACCTAAAGAGTCATCCAGAAAAGCTTCAGGTCATTGCGGAAGTGAAAAAGGCTAGCCCGAGTCTGGGAGACATTCATGTCGATGTGGATATCGTCGCGCAGGCTAAGACTTACCAAGAAAATGGGGCCGTGATGATTTCTGTCTTGACTGATGAAGTGTTTTTCAAGGGCAGTATCGAGTATCTCCGGGAAATTTCTAGTCAGGTGCGCATTCCAACCCTCAACAAAGATTTCATTGTGGATGAAAAGCAACTGATTCGGGCGCGAAACGCAGGGGCAACTGTGATCTTGTTGATTGTTGCAGCCTTATCAGAGGCTCGTCTGAAAGAACTCTTCGATTTTGCGACCCATCTTGGACTGGAGGTCTTGGTGGAGACCCATAATCTGACAGAACTAGAGGTAGCTCACCGGATTGGGGCTCAGATCATAGGGGTCAATAATCGCAACTTGGTGACCTTTGAGACAGATCTTCATACTAGCCTTGAATTGGCGACCAATTTTGAACAAGAACCGGTTTACATCTCGGAGTCTGCTATTTTCACAGCAGCAGACGCGCGCATGCTGGCTCCTTATTTTAATGGCATTCTCGTTGGGACAGCCCTCATGAAGGCATACAATGTGGCTGAAAAAGTAAAGGAGTTGCAGATTGACAAAGGTTAAAATTTGCGGATTATCCACCCCAGAAGCTGTCCAGACAGCTGTTGAGGCAGGTGCGGATTACATTGGTTTTGTCTTTGCACCAAGCAAACGGCAAGTGACGCTGGAGCAAGCTCGGCAGTTGGCTACAGGGATTCCAAAGGGGGTTCAAAAAGTCGGTGTTTTTGTATCGCCACAAAGAGAAGAAGTGGAGCAAGCTTGCCAAGTTGTGGGCTTGGATTTGATACAAGTGCATGGGCCGATAGATGAAACCATCTTGCAAGACCTTCCCCGACAAACGATTCGCGCTGTTCAAGTGGGGAAAGATGCAGCTCTTCCTGAGACCAGTGCTGATTATCTGCTCTTTGATGCTCCTGTAGCAGGAAGTGGGCAGACCTTTGAGTGGCAAGAACTCGAAAGTCAAAACGTTACAAAGCCCTTCTTTATTGCAGGAGGCTTGACGGTAGATAATGTAGCAGATGCCATTCGCTTCTTTCATCCTTATGCGGTGGATGTATCCAGTGGGGTCGAGATAGATGGAATAAAAGATCAAGAAAAGATAAAACGATTTATAGAAAGAGTCAAGCATGGCATATAAACAACCAGATAAAAACGGATTTTACGGGCGGTTTGGGGGACGATTTGTCCCTGAAACCTTGATGACAGCAGTTTTAGAATTAGAAGAAGCCTATAGAGAAAGTCAAGCAGATCCTTCTTTTCAAGCAGAATTGGATCAGCTTCTGAAACAATATGTCGGTCGGGAAACACCGCTCTATTATGCTAAAAATCTTACCAAGTACGTCGGTGGAGCCAAGATCTTTCTTAAAAGAGAAGACCTCAACCACACAGGGGCTCATAAAATTAATAATGCCCTAGGACAAGTTTTATTGGCACATCGGATGGGCAAAAAGAAGATCATCGCAGAAACAGGGGCCGGACAGCACGGTGTTGCAACGGCAACGGCTGCTGCTTTATTTGATATGGAATGCACCATCTACATAGGGGAAGAAGATGTCAAACGCCAAGCCCTCAATGTCTTTCGGATGGAGTTGTTAGGCGCCAAGGTTCAATCAGTAACAGATGGGTCACGTGTCCTCAAGGATGCGGTCAATGCTGCCCTTAGAGCCTGGGTAGCAAATGTGGAGGATACCCACTATATCATGGGTTCTGCTCTAGGACCTCACCCATTCCCAGAGATTGTCCGTGATTTTCAAAGTGTCATTGGCCGAGAAGCCAAACGCCAATTTGCAGAGCAAAATGACGGTGCGCTGCCAGATGCCGTCCTAGCCTGTGTAGGAGGCGGATCGAACGCTATTGGGCTCTTTTATCCTTTTGTTGAGGATACATCTGTTGCCATGTATGGGGCAGAAGCTGCTGGCCTTGGAGTGGATACAGACCAGCATGCAGCAACCTTGACCAAGGGGCGTCCGGGAGTCCTTCACGGTGCCTTGATGGATGTTTTACAGGATGCCCATGGACAGATTTTAGAAGCCTTCTCGATTTCAGCAGGTCTCGATTACCCAGGGATTGGACCAGAGCATTCTTATTTCCATGATATCAAGCGGGCAACCTATGTGCCTGTGACAGACCAAGAAGCGCTAGAAGCCTTTCAGTTGCTTTCAAAAGTAGAAGGAATCATTCCAGCTCTGGAATCGAGCCATGCTATCGCCTATGCGGTAAAATTGGCCAAGGAAATGGGGCCTGAAAAATCTATGATCGTTTGCTTATCAGGTCGTGGGGATAAAGATGTGGTACAAGTCAAAGACCGCCTAGAACAAGAGAGAGGAGAGTAAGATGGGAAAGACCTTAACAGAGCATTTACAAAAGCTGAAAGACCAGCAACAAGGGATCTTTGTTCCTTATATTATGGCAGGAGATCATGAAAAAGGCTTGGCAGGTTTGCAGGAAACCATCCAATTCTTGGAGAAGCTTGGTGTCTCAGCCATTGAAGTTGGGATTCCTTTTTCGGATCCGGTGGCAGATGGTCCTGTGATTGAAGAGGCGGGATTACGGAGTTTAGCCCATGGGACGACGACAGAGGAACTGGTGCAAACGATCCAGCGCTTGAAGACTACTGTTCCTTTGGTCATCATGACCTATTTCAACCCCTTGTTCCAATATGGGCTCGAAAACTTCTTTAGAGATGTAGAAGGAACAGCGGTCAAGGGAGTGATTATTCCCGATCTTCCTCATGAGCATGCGGATCTGGTAGAGCCTCTCTTAGTGGATAAAGACATCGCTTTGGTGCCGCTAGTGAGCTTAACCACAGGAATCGAGCGCCAGAAGAAATTGATCCAAGATGCAGAAGGGTTTATCTATGCCGTTGCTGTCAATGGAGTGACGGGGAAAGCTGGTAGCTATCGAGATGATTTGGATCACCACTTGGTCCAATTACACGAAATAGCGTCCATTCCTGTTTTAACAGGTTTTGGAGTTTCCAGCATGGAGGATGTTCACCGTTTCAACAGGGTCTCAGATGGAGTTATTGTGGGGTCCAAAATCGTTAAGGCTCTCCACCAAGGGGAGACAGATGCCATCGCTCGTTTCATTTCTCAAGCAGTGAAGGCCTAGAAGGTTCATTCCATTCATCATCAGCTTGATTCTCCTAGATCAAGCTCTTTGTCTACTATTTTAAACATTCCCCTTGTTTGTCTTTACAAACGAGGCTTTCTCGTTACAATAGAGGTAGTAACAAGAAAAGAGGAGAAGAGAATGATAAGCCTTGAAGAGATTGATCAAGTCATCCAATCAGGTCCTTTTGAACCAACCTGGGACTCTCTTAGCCATCAAGTCTGTCCAGATTGGTATCGGGATGCCAAATTTGGAATGTTTATCCACTGGGGCGTCTACAGTGTACCTGCCTTTGGTTCGGAATGGTATTCGCGAAATATGTATATCCAAGGGAATCCTTGCTATGACTATCATCGAGAGCATTTTGGAGACCAGGCTATCTTTGGCTACAAGGATCTCATTCCTCTTTTTACAGCCGATCAATTTGATCCGGCATCTTGGCTAGATCTCTTTCAAAAAGCGGGAGCTCAGTATCTTTTCCCAGTTGCGGAGCACCACGATGGTTTTCAGATGTATGCCTCTACTCTCTCGCCTTATAATAGCTTAGAAATGGGGCCGAGACGAGATGTCTTAGGAGAGCTGAGGGAGGAAGCAGAAAAACGTGGCCTGCACTTCTGTACGTCCTCTCACCGGGCAGAACACCAGTTTTTCTTTTCACATGGCAAGGAATTCACTAGTGACATTCCGCAAGAAGTCCCAAGAGACAGCCTTTATTGGCCAGCGGAGCCAGAGCCCAAGGATCATTTTGATCTGACTTCTAAGCCTTATCCAAGTAAAGAATTCTTGGAAGATTGGCTGTTGCGAACCTGTGAACTGGTGCGGGACTACCAACCAGAGCTCCTATATTTTGACTGGTGGATCCAGCATGAGAGTTTCCGTCCCTACTTGATGCGCTTTTTGGCTTATTATTACAATCTAGCAGCACAAGAGGATCGCAAGGTGGCTGTTTGTTACAAACAGGATGCCCTCCCTTTCGGTTCAGGAATCGTTGAGATGGAGCGGGGAGGATACGGAGAGACGCAAGCCTTTCCGTGGCAAATGGATACCGCGATCGCCCGTAATTCTTGGTGCTATACCCAGGATCTAGCCTACAAGACCAGTAAGGAATTGCTACAAAATTTAGTTGATGTTGTGGCAAAAAATGGCAATCTTCTGCTCAATATTGGACCCAAGGCAGATGGCACGATCCCTGAGCAAGACCAAGACATCCTCACAGAGATCGGGGACTGGCTGGTGGTAAATGGAGAAGCCATTTATCAGAGTCGGCCTTGGCGGGTGTCATCAGACGGACCGACCGAGGCCCAGGAAGGTTCCTTCTCAGATGGGCAAGCGCCACTCTATACCAGCCAAGATTTCTGCTATACCATGCGTGATGGTTTTCTTTATGCTATCCAGCTGGAACCAAGTGGAAGGACAGAAGAGCTGACCTTACCGTCTCTCGCCTATGATCTCAAGCAACCGAGAATCCTTCATGCGCGCATTCAAAAGGTGGAACTCCTTGGAGAAAGTCAGCTTCTTTCTTGGAGCCAAGATGAGACAGGGCTCCATCTTCAGTTACCAGCTTGCAGCAAAAAACAACCGCGTGTTTTGCGCCTCAGCTTTTAGTTTTCTTGAAGCTTTCTATAAGGAATCGTTTAGGTTTCTCTTGTATACTGTACTCATCCAATAAGAAACGAGGTACAGAAAATGAAAATCTCAGTTAATTATCCAAAACGCTTTAAGAAATTGCCACAACAAGGTTCTTGTTACGGCGAATAAACACTTCTCTTCATTTTTCATAAGAAACTCCTAAAGAAGGCTCTACCCGAAAGGGTAGAGTTTTTATGTACCAGAGACCTTGTGATTCGTGGTATAATAGGCCTATGGAAAAAAAGAACAAATTACTACTCATCGACGGGTCTTCCGTCGCTTTTCGTGCCTTTTTCGCACTCTATAATCAAATCGATCGCTTCAAAAATGCCAATGGTCTGCATACCAATGCGGTCTATGGCTTTAACCTTATGTTGAGCCATCTCTTGGAGCGCATCCAACCGACCCATGTCCTCGTTGCTTTTGATGCAGGAAAGACGACTTTTCGGACGGAGATGTATGCCGACTACAAAGGAGGCCGTGCAAAAACTCCGGATGAGTTCCGCGAGCAGTTTCCTTTCATTCGTGAGCAACTGGATCATTTGGGAATCCGCCATTATGAGCTGGCCCAGTATGAAGCGGATGATATTATTGGAACGCTAGATAAGAGGGCAGAAACTAGCTCGGTGCCATTTGAAGTCACCATTGTCTCTGGGGACAAGGATTTGATCCAGCTGACAGATGACAATACGGTGGTTGAAATCTCTAAAAAAGGGGTAGCGGAGTTTGAAGAATTCACTCCAGCCTATCTGAAAGAAAAGATGGGACTGACACCAGAGCAGTTTATTGACCTCAAGGCCTTGATGGGAGATAAGTCGGATAATATCCCGGGTGTCACCAAGATTGGAGAAAAGACCGGGATCAAACTACTCCTAGAATACGGCTCTCTCGATGGCATTTATGAGCATATCGATGAGATGAAGGCTTCTAAGATGAAGGAAAACCTCATCAATGACAAGGAACAGGCCTATCTGTCCAAGACCCTTGCGACCATCGATACCAATGCGCCCATTGAAATTGGGCTTGACGATATTACCTATACGGGTCCTCATCTAGAAAATCTCGCCAAGTTTTATGAGGAGATGGGCTTCAAGCAACTCCGTCAGGCCTTGGATCTCAGTGGAGAAGAAGCAGCTCCTGTAGCTATTGACTATATAGAAGTTGAGCAAGTCACTTCAGATATGCTCACGGAAGATAGTTTCTTCCATTTTGAGATTTTTGGGGACAATTACCATACGGAACCCATCATCGGTTTTGCATGGGGGACCAAAGGTCAGCTCTATGCGAGTACAGATATTGGTCTTTTACAAACACCGATTTTCAAAGAATTTCTCGAAAAAACGCCCCTCAAGGTCTATGACTTCAAGCGGGCCAAGGTCTTGCTCAGCCACTTGGGCATTTCCCTTCAAAATCCCGCGTTTGACAGTCGATTGGCCAAGTATCTCTTGTCGACCGTAGAGGACAATGAAATTTCAACCATTGCGAGTCTCTATAGTCAGATTGCGCTGCCGCTGGACGAAGTCGTTTATGGCAAGGGAGCCAAAAGAGCTATCCCAGAAAAGGCGGTCCTATTAGAGCATTTGGCACGGAAAGTCGCTGTTCTACTGGATACCGAAGAGCCCATGGTAGAGCAGTTGCAGGCCCATGACCAACTAGATTTGCTCTATGATATGGAGCAACCGCTAGCAGCTGTTTTGGCCAAGATGGAAATCGCGGGGATCAAGGTAGAGCGTCAGACCCTAGAAGACATGCAGGTGGAAAACGAAGTGGTCTTGGAGCGCTTGACTCAAGAAATCTACGAGCTTGCAGGAGAAGAGTTTAATATCAATTCTCCAAAACAATTGGGGGTCATTCTCTTTGAAAAATTGGGACTCCCTCTTGAATATACTAAGAAGACAAAAACCGGCTATTCAACAGCCGTTGATGTCTTGGAACGCCTGGCTCCAATTGCACCGATTGTGTCTAAGATTCTTGAATACCGCCAAATTGCTAAGATCCAGTCGACCTATGTCATCGGTCTTCAAGATTGGATTTTGGAAGATGGGAAGATCCATACCCGCTATGTACAGGATTTGACGCAGACAGGCCGTTTGTCCAGTGTGGATCCCAACCTGCAAAACATTCCTGTCCGTTTGGAACAAGGTCGTCTTATTCGTAAGGCCTTTGTCCCAGAAGAGGAAAACAGTGTCTTGCTGAGTTCGGACTATTCACAAATCGAACTGCGCGTCTTGGCCCATATTTCGGGAGATGAGCATTTGATTGACGCCTTTAAACATGGGGCAGATATCCATACATCGACTGCTATGCGAGTTTTCAATATTGCAAAACCTGAAGATGTGACGCCGAACGACCGTCGCAATGCAAAAGCAGTAAACTTCGGTGTGGTTTATGGAATTTCCGACTTTGGACTGTCTAACAACCTAGGGATCAGTCGAAAAGAAGCCAAGGCTTATATTGAGACCTACTTCGAACGCTACCCTGGCATCAAGGACTATATGGAGAGAGTGGTACGGGAAGCGCGTGATAAAGGCTATGTGGAGACCCTCTTCAAGCGTCGTCGGGAGATTCCAGATATCAATTCTCGCAACTTCAATGTTCGAGGCTTTGCGGAGCGGACAGCTATTAACTCACCGATCCAAGGATCTGCAGCAGACATCTTGAAAATTGCCATGATCCACTTGGACCAAGCGCTAGAAAGAGGAGTATACAAGACCAAGATGCTTCTTCAGGTGCATGATGAAATCGTTCTGCAAGTACCAAGTGATGAACTGGTAGCGATCAAAGAACTCGTCAAAGAGACCATGGAATCCGCTATCGAACTTGCAGTACCACTGGAAGCCGATGAAAA
>NZ_CAUFJQ010000060.1 GCF_959025735.1 uncultured Streptococcus sp. | reverse complement strand
ATTAACGGTTCAACAAGAAATTGAACAATTTTTCGACAATTTTTACGACCAACCAGCATAAGAATCCGATATAGCTAAAATAGAAAATGAGTGACAAAATCGTAATAATCATGGTTTCCTCCTTCGTCGATTGCAAGTACTTGTCTTATTATACCTTTTTATGCAATCGAACTCAATAGAATTTTGAAAATTGTCTGATTATTCTTTTTCTTCTTTAGCTTCTTTGGCGTCTTGATCTGCTTCTTCACTGCCTTTATTGACAGCTGTCTTAAATTCAGCAAACATTTTGCCGATGGACTGGCCCAACTCAGGCAGGCGTTTTGGTCCAAAAATCAAGAGGGCGCCCAGGATGATGATGATCAAACCTGGTGCTCCAATATCACGTAAAATTCCCATTAGTTTCTCCTTTTTCTTGAATAGATGACTTTACTGAAGGCGACACTGACTTCAAATAAGAGGATCAAAGGGAGTGTCATGGCCAAGTCACTGATAAAGTCTGCAGGGGTTAGCACGACGGCTAAGACCAGCAGGACAAAGTAAGCGTAACGTCGGTAGGTTATTAAAAACTGTGGTGTCAAGAGCCCGATCGAGGTCAGAAAAGCGACCAAAACTGGTAACTCAAACAAGACCCCTAAAGGCAAGGTGGTGTGCCATAAGAAGGTTAGATAATTTTGTGCCGTCAATTGGGTATCAAACAGCCCTTCTCCCAAGCGCATCAGGACCTCTAAAATAGCTGGGCTGACAAAGAAATAACCAAATGCAAGTCCCAGCACAAAGCAGATAAAGCTAGCTGGGATGTAGGCAAAGACTGCACGCGCCTCCTTCTCCTTCAAAGCCGGTCTTACAAATTGCCAAATCTGGTAGACAATAAAGGGCAAGGTCAGGCTAAAAGCTGTGAGATTTGCCAGCGATACATAGATCCAGAGGATATCATTCGGTCCCAGTACCAGCAGTTTTTGATGGAGGCTAGCCGTCAAGGCTTGATAGAGTTCTCCACCAAATACAAAGGCTAGGATGAAGACGATAATATAACACAAGACCACTGCGATCAATCGTTTTCGAAATTCAACCAAATGCTCAACAATGGTCATTTCATCTGCTCTACTCTTTGCCATGTTGTCTCACCGTAACGAGTGCGATCAAGGCTACAAAGATACATTGAGGAAGAAGAACTTCCCAGCTTGGATAGATGCCCGCCCAATCGATGGTTGGAAGTCCATTGACCAAATGGCTAGGGAGGATATTGGTCAACTGCAGGGCGTGAATGCTGACACCGAGCATCTTGAAGGCCAAGGCGTAAATCAACCACGTCAGAATGAAAAAGATTCGATGAGGTTTGATAGCTTGACTAGCCTTGGTCATAGCCACTGCAATGAAGATGAGAACGGCTATGGCAAGCCCGATTCCCAGTAAGAAATTCGCGGTTGTAATCCGCGGAATGATCCCGACATAAAAGAGAATGGTCTCAGCCCCTTCACGAAAGACTGCTAAGAAACTGAGGGCAAACATAGAGACAAAGCTTCCTGTAGCCGTCACTGTCTTCATTTGACGGTCCATAAAGGCATTCCACTGTTTGACTGAAGACTTGCTGTGGAGCCAAATTCCGATGAGGATCATCATGATCACAGCGAAAATCCCAACGCCACCTTCAATGATTTCCCGGTTAGACCCCGAAGTAACGGCTGGAAAAGCTACTTGCAAAACAAGAGCGATTGCTGCACTGGCAAGAACACCAGCGATAGCTCCACCGTAAACCCATTTGAGACCTTTCCTCATCTTAGCGGCCTTAAGGGTCGTCACAAGCGCCATGACAATCAGAAGGGCTTCTACTCCTTCACGCAGAAGAATCAACATGGCATCAAAAGCGTTGTAAGAAGCTGTCGTATCGATCGCAGACAAGTCTCGGATCAAGGCTTGTAATTTCTCTTGATAGGCCTTTTCTTTCCCCTTGACCATTATAACCGGGGATTCACTCTCTACGCGCGTGTAGAGACTTGGATTGGTCGTGCTAACATCTCCCTCGATGGTTGGCCAGATCGTGATGAACTGCTTCATAGTCGCTGCAGCAGACTTATCGTCGCCGGATTGGAATTGGCTTTGCGCCTTCTCCAAAAGCTTGATCCCATCGTTCAGCGTCAAATCCGTACTGGCACTGCTAATGGCTTCTCCTTTTACAAAAGCATCAATCCCATTTTTGAGGTCATCATAAGAGGACTGGATGTTGGTGAAATCGGTAGGCTCTGTTTCAATACTACTGCGTAAGAGCGAAATGGCCGTCTCGATTTTGCCATAGTAGGCTGTGCTGTGATCTCTTACCACCGCTTCGTTTCGCGTCCATGTGTTATTGAGATCTGCATAGGTTTGACGGGTTTTATCCAGATCCTTAGCCGTAATGGCCTCTTGTAGGTTCTTAAAGTAAGGAGCGAGGCGACTCACAAGTTTGTCTTTTTCCGCCTCTAAATCGACCGGATTTTGCTCTTTTTCAAAAGCGAGCAAGGCTGATGAGATCTTGGTGAGATCGTCTTTAGTTACCTCCCCTTTTATAGCTAAGGCTTGGCTAACTTTTTTCCCTGCCTTGGAATCATGGTGGTCTTTGGATTCAAAAGCAGCCTGAATCTCAGCGATTAATGCCTTGGCCTTATCCTGGTCCTTATTTTGTACAGCTGTTGTTGCATCTGTAATCTTGATAAAGAGATCGCTATAAGACTCCGCAGCCACTGGATGAGTCCAGAACAAGGCAAGAAGGCCGAACAAGATCAAGAGTTTATTCAAAGAGTGCTTGACCAAGATACCCTCCTTTCTCAACGCCTGCAAAGCAAGCAAAAAGTCCACTTCCGATATGGGTGATGTACTCGTTCATTTTATCCACCGCACCCAAGTTGGTTTGGATTTTGACAAAGCTGTTCGGATCCTTTTGAAAAGCGATAAAGATCAAGCCAGCATCAAATTGCCCAGTCTGTTCATTGATGCCATCCGAATAGGAATAAGACCGCCGTAAAATCGGTCGATCCACTTCTTTGGCCAAACGAACATGTGAATCTACAGGTAGTTTAGATAAATCTACCTCATCAAATTCGTTGGTTTTACCAAAGGGAGCACCGGACTCCTTGTAGCGACCAAAGGTGTTTTCCTGCTCCTGCAAATTGGTTCGGTCCCAAGTTTCCAAGTGCATTTGCACTAGGCGAAGAGCCATATAGGAACCACCCTTCATCCAGTCCTTGCTGTCAGTCCAGACGACCTTATCAAAGTCCTTCTCTGTCGTGACATTTGCTGTTCCATCCTTGAAACCAAAGAGGTTGCGCGGCGTTTCTTTTCGGTCACCAATAGCTGCAAATCCTGATTTGCTCCACTTCATGGTAATGGTATTGCGACCCTTACGAATCAGATTTCGCACCGCATGAAAGGCTACCTGCTCATCATCTGCACAGGCCTGAATGACGATATCGCCACCAGTGTATTTGTCCTGCAACTGCTCCTTTGGAAATGGAGGCAAATCACGAAAAAGTTTCGGACGTTTGGACTCCAAGCCCAGTTTCTTTAGAAAGGAAGCAGAAACCCCAAAAGTCAGGCTCAAGCGATAGGGGTTGAGTCCCACTGTTTCACCTGTATCCGTTGGTGGCAATAGGGCATTGGCCCCATCTTTTTTGACCAACTCACCTTCGACTAATTTACTACTATAATCGGTCCAGTCTTTAAAGAGCTGGATGACTTCTTTTTTGTCCGTCGTGTGAAGATCTAACACAACCAAGTAGCAAGCCTTCTGCATGGCCGTTGTTATCCCTGCTTGGTGCTTACCATAAAAGGAGATATCTTCATCCCCATCATAAGCTTTTTTGCTGGAACTGTCTTGATTAGCGAAAAAAGCAGATGCACCAGAGAGACCTAGCGCTAGACCAGCCCCTCCAATACCTGCTTTTTTAAGAAATTCACGACGGTCCATTTTTTTATCTAAAAATTTTTCGTCAGCCATTTTTCTTATTTCCCATCTAAAATCACACCCATTTGAGACAACGGTTCACCAAGTTTGGTCACAGCTTCTGCCAATTCCTTGGTATCTTCCTTGGATAAATCTGTGTAAGACTTATAGTTTGAATCATCTGTCATGTGTTTGTCCAATAGAGCATTGACATTCTTGAATTCTGCTTCCAAGGTTTTAACCAGTTTAGCATCTTTTTTCTCAATCAAGGGTTTAAAGAGAGAGAAGATCTTTTCAGCCCCTTCAATATTGGCACGGAAGTCGTAAAGATCTGTATGAGAGAAGACTTCTTCTTCACCCGTAATCTTTTGCGTTGCCACTTCATTGAGCAAATCGACAGCTCCAGTCAACATGATATCCGGTGTGACTTCTACTGTAGCAATTTTAGCTTTCAACTCCTTGATATCGTTCACCAGTTGGTCAGCGTATTTGTCTGTTCCATCTGTGGTATTGTTTTTCCAAAGGATACGCTCAATCCGGTGGAAACCTGACCAGCCATCTTCTGATTTATTTTCATCCACATAATCCACCAAGCGGTAGTCGATCTTAACATCCGATTCTCCGAAGGTTTCAGCGATCGGTTCGGAACGTTCATAGGCCATGCGGATCAAGGGATATTGCTTTTTAGCTTCTTCCAAATTTCCAGCTTTTAGGGTATCTCGGAAACCTTCTGTATCCTTGAGCAATTGGTCAATTTGCATTTCAACAAAGTCTTTGTATTCCGCTGTCGCATTGTCCAAGGTCTTCTGGTCATCCTTTGACAACTGCACCGTTGAGCTGGTTTGCGTCTTTTGATTCGACTGTTTGCTAGTAGAATTCGCACATCCTGCTAAAAGAGCAACACTCAATAAGAGTAGACTATATTTTTTCATGAAAGACTTCTCCTCATTTGTTCTTGCCCTTATTTTACCAGATATTTTCTCATTTTTCAATAATTGTCTGAAAATTTAATAATAGAAAAACTTTTCTTTGAATCTGTCTTTTACAAAAGGATATCCTTGACCCGTCCGATTTCGGATTCTTTAACCACCACAAAGATGCTATCACCTAGATACAAGCGGGTTGCACCATTGACCGTATAGCTCTTACCGCTTCGCATTTGCGTGGTGATCAAGATATCTTGAGGGAGGTGCAGTTCATGAACTTGCTTTCCTGCAATCTTTTCTGATACAGGGATCTCAATTAAAGTCAACTCTCCTTCTTCTTGCGCCTTATCCGGCAACAATTGCTCGAGCATGGCTTCATAGACTGGCGCTCCATGGAAGAGATCCATGATCATATAAGCCAGCAAGGTCACCATACCTAGGGGCATTAAACTGCGAATATCACCGACCATCTCTGTTACCAAGATCATCGCTGTTAATGGAGCTTTTGAAATAGCCCCAAAATACCCACTCATTCCTAAAATGATGAAAAGAGGCAGCTGATTTTGAGAGATAAAGCCAATGTTTTGGAGGAAGGTTCCAACGATTGCCCCTAAAAGTGACCCTAATGCTAGTATGGGCAGGAAGATGCCACCTGGCAAGCCACTACCATAGCTCAACATACTCCAGATGAAACGAATCGCAAAATAGAGAAGGATGGTCAGCACTGGATACGGTACTCGAGCTAAATCCAAGACCAATTGATTCCCACCACCAAGAATTTGAGGCAGCAAATAACCGATTGGAAGAATCAAGATAAAAGCAAATAAAGAAGAATAATGAGTAGGAACATGGAAAATCTTTTCTAGCAAACGATACAGTTGACCGATATTGAGAACCACTACTTCGTAGACATAACCCGCTGCCCCTAAAAATACTCCTAGAAAAAGATAAATCCAGTACTGAGACAGATGGAGTGGCGGAATATTTTGTGGCATATGAAGCACTGGTGTTTGACCAAAGACATTGAGTGAAATAAAATTAGCCGTCAAACTAGCAGCCAAGGTCGAAATCCAAAAGAAGCGTGAAAAATGATGGTAGACCTCTTCAACCACAAATAAGAGACCAGCAATAGGCGCATTAAAAGCAGCCGCAAGACCAGCAGCAGCCCCACTTGCTATCAAAGACCGCTCCTCAACCGGACTGACCTTCAAATGATGGGCCACTCCTTTTCCACCCATCGCTCCTAATTGAATACTAGGACCTTCACGACCAAGCATCAAACCACTTCCGATGGCCAAGACACCTAGAATATACTTCTTCCACAGGGTATCCCACCAACTCACCGCCAAGAGTCCCTTGAGTTCTGCTTCGACTTGTGGAATACCTGATCCCTTGATATCCCGATTGGTGCGAATGAGGCGACCAGCAAGCAGTACGACCACCCCATACCCCAACAGCATCGCTGGCAAATAAAGTGGTTGACCAGACATCTCCTTGTAGACGCCCTGAACAAAATGAAACAAATGCTCGATCAAAAAACGAAAACTCGAGACGATGCATCCCACAACAATCCCAACCAAAACACCTCTGACAATATGGGCCACAATTGAACTAGAGGCAAATTGAAATTCATTTTTAAAGGCTTCTTCTTTAGCAGACATTCCCTAACTCCTTCAAACTCTTATCCTATTCATTATACCTTATTTCACTGCCTCTGAATACATGTAAAGACAGAAAAAAACAAAACCACCCTTGTTAGTTGAGAAAAGAGCCTGAAACAATACAGTTTCAGGCTCTCGGAATTATTGAGACCTTAGGCTCAATAATTAGTCATGGAACTTCTACGAAGTTCGCTGACGTCCGTACTCACCTAAGGAAAGTTTTAATATAAACTTTAGCTATTATTCAGCAGTTAAAGCTGCCATTGTGATGTAGTTATATGGTTTGTTGAAGTGTGGCAAGAAGAACAAGTCAGTCAAGGCTAACTTATCAATCGTCACGTGTTCTTGAATTGCAAGTGAGAACATGTGGATGGCCATTGAGATGGCGCTATCACGTGATACCATTTGAGCTCCAAGGATTTGACGAGTGTCTTTGTCATAAACAATCTTGATACCAACTTCATAGTTATCGTGTTTGATAAATTCTGGTTTTTGAAGGTCGTTGAAGCCTGTTTCAGTGGCATTGAAGCCAGCAGCTTTTGCTTTTTCAAGAGTCAAACCAGTTGAAACCATGTGAAGGCCGTAGATAGAGATACCGTTAGAACCTTGAACACCGATTCCTTCCAATTCATGACCAGTCGCATTATAGGCACCAACAATACCTGAACGAACCGCATTAGATGCAAGTGCGATGTAGCTCATTTCGCCACGTGCATTGTCATAGATAGTCGCACAGTCACCAACTGCATAAACACCTGGAAGTGATGTTTCTTGTTTCTTATCGACAAGGAAGGCACCGTTGCGGAAGAGTTCAATCTTACCATCAGCAAGAGCTGTATTTGGACGGAAACCAACAGCCAAGATGACCATGTCTACATCGAAGGTTTCTTTATCGGTTACAAGACGTTCTACCTTACCATCTCCTTCAACTGCTTGAACAGTTTGTCCAAGAGCCAAACGGATGTTGTGGTCTTCCAAGTTTTTCGCCATGATGTCTGTAAAGTCTTTGTCATAGTAGCCGTTCAAGACAGTGTCGACGATATCCACCAAGACAACGTCTTTACCAAGACGTTCGAAAGCTTCAGCAAGTTCTACACCGATGTAACCACCACCAACTACGGCGATACGGTTCAAGTGTTTGCTGTTGTCTTTCAATTTTTCGATCACTTCTTCAGCGTTTTGGTACAATTTAACGAATTGAAGATTTTCAAGAGTTGCTTTGAATTCACGGTTACCAGGAACAATTTCAACTCCTTTAATTGGAGGAATGATTGGTGTTGATCCAGTCGCAAAGATTAATTTTTCATAAGATTCTTTGTGTTCTTTTCCATCAACTTCTGCAGTTACCACTTTGTTGTCATAGTCAATTGAAAGAACAGGAGAGTTCATGTAGACTTTTGCACCTTTTGCTTCCAATTTTTCTTTGTCAGAGTAGAAGAGACCTTCTGGACCATCGATTTGCTCACCGATCCAAAGTGCCATCCCGCACCCAAGGAATGAAATGTTTGAGTTTTGGTCAAAAACTACAATTTCATTTTCATTTCCAAAATTATCTAACATAGTGTTGATACAAGCTGTTCCGGCATGGTTTGCCCCTACAACAACGATTTTACTCATAGAATAAATCCTACCTTTAATTTAATTTACTTCTTGAGTATATCATAAAAATGATATCGGTTACAATTATTTTGCTCAGAATTTGTGATCTTTTTTTCAATTTTCCAGAAAATCACACTTCACATGTTTCAAAAAATGTCAAACAATATGCTTGAAAGGATTGTGAAAACGATATCTTTTTGATATACTGTAGGTAAGTGAAAATAGGAAAGGATAGATTTTTAGTGGACCTAAGTAGTCGATCCGAACATTTGATGGGAACGACCATCACTGTTTCGATCTGTCACCCACAAGCGAATGAACTCTTAGCCCGCTGCTTTGAACTTCTTCGCTCCTACGAACATCGCTTCAGTGCCAATGATGCAAGTTCTGAACTCATGGAGGTCAATCACCAAGCTGGTATTTCTCCAGTCCAAGTGCATCCAGATCTTTTTGAACTGATTGCATTAGGAACCTTGCATAGTCAAGCTCAGAACAGCCATTTAAACATCGCCATTGGTCCTCTTGTACAGACCTGGCGAATTGGATTTTCAGATGCTAGACGTCCCCAGCAAGGGGAAATCGATCAAGCTCTGACCTTGATCGATCCTCACCAAATCCAGCTCGACCCAGAAAACCATACGGTCTTTCTGACACGTCCTGGAATGAAGATTGATTTAGGAGCCTTAGCTAAGGGCTATAGTGCAGACTGCATTGCGACCTTTTTAAAGAGCCAGGGAGTAACAGATGCCTTGATCGATCTTGGAGGAAATATCCTCACTGTCGGTCAACATCCCATCAAACAACAGCCTTGGCGGATTGGCATTCAAAATCCAGTCGAAAAAAGAGGTCGGCACCTACTGGTCCTCTCTGTCAAGGATAAATCTATTGTCACCTCTGGCATCTACGAGCGTCATTTAGAAGTTGACGGCCAGTCGTTTCACCACATCTTTGATAGCGCGACGGGCTATCCGGTTGAGACAGACTTAGCCAGTATCACCATCATATCTGATCGATCCGTAGACGGGGAGATATGGACTACCCGCCTGTTCGGGGAATCTCCTGCTTCTATCCTCAACACTGTTGAATCACTTCCTGGTATAGATACCTTGTTGGTTTCTCAAACAGGCAAGATCGCCTATACAAGTGGGCTTCAATCTTATTTATAATTCTCCTATCAGAAAGGAATTTTCCATGATAAAACTTATTGCGATTGTGGGGACAAACTCCAAACGTTCTACAAACCGTCAACTGCTTCAATACATGCAAAAACATTTTGCTGACAAGGCTGAGATCGAATTGGTTGAAATTAAAGATATCCCTGTCTTTAACAAACCAGCTGACAAACAAGTGCCTGAAGCTGTCTTGGATATTGTTGCAAAAATTGAGGAGGCTGATGGAGTCATTATTGGGACTCCAGAATACGACCACTCTATTCCAGCGGTCTTGATGAGTGCTCTCGCTTGGCTCTCATACGGAGTCTTCCCATTGTTGAATAAACCAGTCATGATTACTGGGGCTTCATACGGTACGTTGGGATCTTCACGCGCCCAACTCCAACTTCGCCAAATCTTAAATGCTCCAGAAATTAAAGCGACTGTTTTGCCAGATGAATTCTTGCTCTCTCATTCATTGCAAGCCTTTGATCAAAATGGAGACTTGGTGGATTTAGATGTCATTCAAAAATTAGATGCCATCTTTGATGATTTCCGTGTGTTTGTGAAAATCACAGACAAATTGCGCAACGCCCAAGAATTGCTTCGAAAAGATGCTGAAGAATTTGACTGGGAAAACTTGTAAGATAGGAGACAGAAAAGAATGAAATTTGTTGGACTTGTAGGATCGAACTACGATCAATCATATAACCGTAAACTTTTGGAATTCATTCGCCGCCAATTTAAAATCAAATTTGAATTGGTAGTTCTTGAAATCGACGAAGTTCCAATGTTTAACCAAGATGAAAAATGGGACGAAAGTTTCCAATTGCGTCTTTTATATAACAAAATCACTCGTGCAGATGGTGTTATCATTGCCACTCCAGAGCACAACCATACGATCTCTGCTGCTCTCAAGTCTGTTCTTGAATGGCTATCTTTCGAGGTGCATCCATTTGAAAACAAACCGGTTATGATCGTCGGTGCTTCTTACTATGATCAAGGGACTTCACGCGCACAGGTTCACCTCCGTAAGATCCTTGATGCTCCAGGCGTCAATGCTTACACTCTTCCAGGGAATGAATTCCTTCTAGGAAAAGCGAAAGAAGCTTTTGACGAAAACGGCAATATCATCAACGAGGGAACCGTCAAATTCCTTGAAACCTGCTTGGATAATTTTATGAAATACGTTGAGGTTGTATCGAAATTGAAAAAACCAAAACCAATTGAACCAGAAGACTTGGATTGTAATCATCCAATCGCTACAACTGTTACTGAAGTCGATCCTGACGATCCAGATTGGGTAGAAAAGGTAGCTGAAATCACTGGTGCCGTTTCTGGCGATACCTATGTCAAACTCGACCACGGTATCCTAACCGTTAACCAAATTGATATGTTCTTAAAGGCTATGCCATTTGAATTGACCTATGCCGATGATAACAACCAATTCCTCTACTACAATAATGCCCATCAAGATCCTGATACCATGTTTGCCAAACGCGTGCCACCTCAATCAGGAAGCCGGATGTCAACCGTTCACGGCTCCCTACCACCAGCACGTATGAAAAACGTGGAATGGGTGATTGGTACCCTTCGTAACGGTAACCAAGACTATGTTCGGACTATTGTTCCAGGATCTCCTGAAGGCGTGATCAACACTCACAACTACCAAGCTATGTACTATGAAGATGGTTCATACGCTGGTATCAATGAGATCGTCTTCAACTTCAAACCATGGTTGGACTGGTACCTACAAACAACAGGACAACGTCTAGTTGGCGGAAGCGGTCCATTTGCTCCTGCTGGTGGACACGGTAGTGCAGATGCAACTTCTGGTGCTTCTGATGCTGGAGGACATGGTGACGGAGGGCACGGAGATGCCGATGCCACTTCTGGTGCAAGCAACTAA
>NZ_CAUFJQ010000059.1 GCF_959025735.1 uncultured Streptococcus sp. | reverse complement strand
AAGAAACGAAGCCAAGCACCGAAGCAAGTACCGAGCCAAGCAAGGAAGAAACGAAGCCAAGCACCGAAGCAAGTACCGAGCCAAGCAAGGAAGAAACGAAGCCAAGCACCGAAGCAAGTACCGAGCCAAGCAAGGAAGAAACGAAGCCAAGCACCGAAGCAAGTACCGAGCCAAGCAAGGAAGAAACGCAACCAAGCACTGAGTCAAGTACAGAACCAAGCAAGGAAGAAACAACACCAAGTAATACAACTACTATTGTTCCTACAAATAGTAACAGTGTTAGTACCGTTGGTCGCCCAGTTTTACCAACAAATTCATATATTTTAGTAGACCAGGCAACAGGTATCGTCTTGCAAAACCCTGATTTTGCTCAAGGTGGCTATAGTCTTCTTGTTGAAGTTTTGAAAGATGTCAAAGAACTAGCTGGTAAAGATTACAAGGCATATAATATTCAATTATCGAACCAAAATAATCCTATACATCAAATTAGTCCAACGGTTGTGACCATTCCAGTCAATGGGCAAAAAGAAGTAGAAGCAGTTTATGGTATCGGTGAAAATGGTCAATTGGAATCCTTCCAATTCCAACTAAATGAAGATAAGTCAGCCGTAACATTTACAACATCTCATTTCTCAACTTATGGTGTAGTTTATAAATCTGCAGCAAAAATTGAAGTGAAGAAAGGTGAGAAAAAATTACCATCAACCGGACAAAGTATCTCAATCGCGACGATGGTAGGCGGAGTTATTTTGACAGTTTTTGGATTTGGCTACTACATCGAAAAACGTAGAACCCATTAAACGATACAGTTTATAAGATACAACAAAAAAGGAAGTGAGAATGAAATCTCTCTTCCTTCTTTTTTAGTCTGCAGTTTGTTCAGATGCTTCTAATTTTTTTCCAAGGTCGATAATATATTGTTTGAGATCATCTTTGACTTGAGGGTGTTTCAAGGCATAGTCAATCGAAGTTTTCATGAAGCCGAATTTATCACCCACATCGTAGCGCTGGCCTTTAAATTCACGGGCAAAGACTCGTTGGGTCTTATTGAGGGTGTCGATCGCATCCGTCAATTGAATTTCATTGCCGGCACCTGGTTCTTGATTTGCAAGAATATCAAAGATTTCAGGAGTCAAGAGGTAGCGTCCGATAATAGCGAGATCACTTGGAGCATCCTCTGGATTTGGCTTTTCGACAAACGTTTCAACGCTATAAAGACCATTGATACCTTCGCCTTGAGGTGCGATCACACCGTAAGAAGAAACCTCTTCGTGAGGGACTTCCATCACAGCGATGGTTGACGCATGAGTTTCATCGTAGTCGTTCATCAATTGTTTGGTCAATGGTAAGGCATCATCATTAGTGATGTCCATCAGATCATCTCCCAACATAACGACAAAAGGCTCGTTTCCAACAAAGGCCTTGGCTTGAAGAACAGCGTCCCCTAAACCTCGAGGGTGACTTTGGCGGATGAAATGAAGATTGATCGCTGTTGTATCATTGACCAACTTGAGTAAGTCAGTCTTGCCTTTTTGCTCGAGATTGTATTCCAATTCGAAGTTAGAATCGAAATGGTCTTCGATCGAACGTTTAGCCTTCCCTGTTACGACAAGGATTTCTTCAATCCCAGATTTCAGAGCCTCTTCTACGATGAATTGGATCGTAGGTTTGTCAACGATTGGCAACATTTCTTTTGCCAAAGCTTTGGTAGCTGGGAGGAAGCGTGTCCCCAAACCAGCCGCAGGAATGACTGCTTTTCTAACTTTAGTCATATAGTTTCCTTTCTAAAAGGTATGATTCATTATAGGGTGGTTGACTTATTTCCACTCGTTTTCTTCTTTAAATTCATTGCTCATCATGTGGTGGATGGCTTCGCGGATATCTTTTCCTTCATAGATGACTTGGTAAATGGCTTGTGTAATTGGCATGTAGACATCCAATTCTTGCGCCAGTTCATGGGCGACTTTGGTCGTAGAGATCCCTTCAATGATCATGCCCATGTTGGCTTCGATGTCTTCCAATTTTTCGCCACGTCCGAGAGCATCCCCAGCTCGCCAGTTGCGGGAGTGAACAGAAGTTCCGGTAACGATCAAGTCACCGACCCCAGACAAACCGCTATAGGTCAAGGGGCTAGCTCCGAGCTTAACGCCAAGGCGCGTGATTTCAGCGAGACCGCGCGTGATGATAGCTGCTTTGGCATTGTCCCCATAACCAAGACCATGCAGGGCCCCAGCTCCGACAGCGATGATATTCTTCAAGGCTCCAGCAGTTTCCACTCCGATAACATCGGTATTGGTATACAGGCGGAAGTAGTGATTGCTAAAGAGTTCTTGAACATAGCGTGCAGCTTCTAAATCTTTTGAGGCAGCTGTAATGAGGGTGATGTCCCGTACGATGGTCTCCTCTGCATGACTCGGTCCAGAAACGACCACCACCTCGCTGCGAAGAGAAGCAGGAATTTCTTCTTCAAGGATTTGAGAAATTCGATCGTGTGTACCAGGTTCTAGTCCCTTGGAAGCATGCATGACTGTTACAGGGTGATCTAGTGTTTCAGCGACTTGTTTCGCCACCAAACGGGTCACCTTTGTAGGAACGACAAAGAGGATAGCGTCCACACCATCCAAAGCTGCTTTCAAATCAGTCGTAGCAGTGATGTCTTCGCTAATAACGATGTCTTTGAAATAGCGTTGATTGGTATGAGCGGTATTGATTTCATCGATTTGTTCTTGGATATTTCCCCAGAGACGGACTTCATGGCCGTTATCATTGAGGACTTGTGAAAGGGCTGTTCCCCATGAACCAGGACCCAATACTGCAACGGTTTGTTTTTCCATTGTATTCTCCTTCGTGAAGATTTCATTTCTATTTTACCATACTATAGGAAAAAAAGCTTTGGAATCTAGCTGAAATTCATAGGAAAAGCAAATAATATGATAATTGAAAGAATCTTGATAATTTTAGTAGATGATGCTTGCATTTATATGCTGAATATAGTAAAATTTTTTTCGTATATTACTCTAATTAGTGATATATAGGAGAAACAAAAAGAAAAAAGGAGTTTATGATGAAAAAAAGCTTAAAAATAATACTGACCTTAGTATTAGTTTTAGCTAGTGTCTTTGGTTTGTCCAAAATTCGGTCGGCCCATGCTGATGGCTCAACAGGAAAGATCCAAATTACAAGTAAAACGATCACACCTGCTAAGTCACCCGTGGACCAGTACACGGACATTAAGGTTGATCTAACTTTCAATGTTCCGAACGGGGTTAAATCTGGGGATCAAGCGGTTATTACCCTTCCTCAGAATCTAAAATTCATCTCGGATCAAACATTTGATGTAATGAGTCCGGATGGTCAATCAGTGGTTGCAAAAGCAGTCATTAATGCTGCAAATAAAACCATCACCTTGACCTATGAAGATTATGTGGAAAAGAAATCAAATATTTCAGGAAGCATGTTCTTTGCAGTTCGGGTAGAGCCTGCAACCGAGTCTCCAAGCAAGGTGCCAATCACCTTGAATGTGGACAATAATCCTGTCCCTGTAGGAAAAGTTGACTTTGTAGTTGACCCAGGGAATGCTGAAAAGACCTTGGACAAGGTTAGCTGGGGGACAGAAACCTTAGCAGATGGCAGCATCACTCGTCAATATGAAGTACGTGTCAATGCCACGAATGCTCCTTTAACAGAAGCGGTTGTGACTGACCAATTGCAAACAGAAGGAATGAACTATGTAGAAGATTCCTTTGTGATTAAAAAAGGGAATTGGGCCGTTAACAGTTCGCATAAATTAGAATTGAAAAACGGGCAAGTTGTCTCTTTACCAGTTGAGTTTGGGGCAGATAAGAAGAGTTTCAAAGTCAGCTTGGGAAATGTAGCCCAAGGTGAAGGTTACTCGATTGTCTATAAGGTGAAGATTCCTTATACCCCTGCAAATGGTGAAAAGTTCCTCAACAATGTATCCTTGAATGCAAAAAAAGTTGTTGAAACTAAGAGCAACCCATTCGTTTATCAAACTGCTGGTGGGGAAGCCCAAGGTTATACCTTCTCTATCAATCTTAAGAAAGTTGATAGCCAGGATGAAAACACTGCTTTAGCAGGTGCTGAATTTAATGTGATCCGTGTTGCAACAGGTGCCGTTGTCGGTAAGTTGACAACCAATGCAAAGGGAGAAGCAAGTATTGGTGGTTTGTTGAACACAGCTTACCAATTAGTTGAAACAAAAGCTCCAGAAGGATATGAATTGGATGCCACTCCAATTGATGTCAAAGCAGAAGATTTTGGAACAACAAAAACAGCCCTTAAAACAGTTACAAACAAGAAAATTGTCAAAGAACCGACACCAACCAGTGCGGTCATCGAATTAGACAAGGCCCTTACAGGTCGTGACTTGGTAGATGGCGAGTTTAGTTTTGAATTGTACGAAGGAGCTAACAAGCTTCAAACTGTTACCAACAAAGCTGGTAAAGTAACCTTTGATGCGATTTCTTACACAGCAGAAGGTGAACACACTTATACTGTGAAGGAAGTGAAAGGCGACAATGCCACTATTACTTACGATACTTCTGAAAAACAAGTGACTGTTAAAGTCACTCGTGATGGAGATGACTTGAAGGCAGAAGTTATCTATCCAGAAAGCAAAACATTTACCAATGCCTTCACACCAAACGCAACAACTGCAACAATTGAGTTGGATAAAAAGTTGACAGGTCGTGAATTAGTAGATGGCGAGTTTAGTTTTGAATTGTACGAAGGTACAAACAAGCTTCAAACTGTCACCAACAAAGCTGGTAAAGTAACCTTTGAATCTATTTCTTACACAGCAGAAGGTGAACACACTTATACTGTGAAGGAAGTGAAGGGAACTACCCCAGGTATCACATACGATACAGCCGAAAAACAAGTCGCCGTTAAGGTAACAAAAGATGGAGACAACCTAAAAGCAACAGTTGTCTATCCAGAAAGCAAGGTATTTGCAAATACTTACTCAGCTCCAAGTCCAGCAAAAGCTCAGATTTCAGCGAGCAAGATTTTAGAAGGCCGTGCCTTGAAGGATGGCGAATTCAGCTTTACCTTGTTGGATGAAGCTGGAAAAGTCCTTCAAACAAAACAAAATGCTGCAGATGGTTCCGTAGCCTTTGATGAAATTTCTTATTCACAAGAAGATGCAGGAAAAACGTTCCACTACACGATTAAGGAAGTGATCCCTACATCTCAAGAAAAAGGAATGACCTACGATCAAGCTAGCATCGAAGTGACAGTAACGGTTACGAAAGATGATGCAAGCAATACCATCAACGCTACAGTGGCCTATGGTGAAAAGAAATCCTTTATCAATACTTTTGTGACAAGTGAAATCCCACCAACACCACCAGTAGTTGAAAAACCAGAAGCTAAACTTTATACCATCCAACTTCACAAGGTCAATGGTGAAGGTCAAGCTCTAGCAGGAGCAGTCTTTGGACTCTTTGAAGCTGATGGTACTACTCCTGTAGCGAATCCTTATGGAGAAGGACAAGCAACTGCTACTTCATCAGATGAAGAAGGTAAGAAGGGGCTTGTAACCTTTACGGGATTGGAAGCAAAAGATTATGTAGTGAGAGAGCTTACAGCTCCAGACGGTTACCAACTATCAACAGATGTGATTAAAGTTTCTGCTAGCGAGTTGAGAGCTGCGACTAACCTCGTCGTAGACAAAGGAACAGTGGTCAACAAACCATTCACTTCAATTCCGCCAACTCCTCCAACTGTTGATAAACCTGAATTGAAACTCTACAGCATCCAATTACATAAAGTCAACAATGAAGGGAAACCACTTGTTGGAGCAGTCTTTGGACTCTTTGAGGCAGATGGTACAACTCCAGTTGCCAACCCATATGGAGAAGGTCAAGCGACTGCGACTTCAGATGCCAATGGCCTCGTTACCTTTACAGGACTTGTAGCCAAGGATTATGTGGTGAAAGAAATCACTGCTCCTGAAGGTTACCAACTTTCTGAAGAAACGATTACGGTTTCAGCTAGTCAATTGATTGCCTCAGCTGACCAGGTACTTGATCAAGGAAAAGTAGTCAATAAACCGTTCACTGCGATTCCACCAACACCACCGACTGTTGACAAACCTGAGTTAAAACTTTACAACATCCAATTGCATAAGGTGAATAAAGAAGGTAAAGCACTTGCAGGAGCAGTCTTTGGACTCTTTGAAGCAGATGGTACAACTCCGGTAGCTAATCCATACGGTGAAGGTCAAGCAACTGTATCTTCGGATGCAGATGGTCTTGTAACCTTCATAGGATTTGAAGCAAGAGATTATGTCATCAAGGAGTTAACAGCGCCAACTGGCTACCAACTATTAACGAATCCAATCACTGTCACAGCGGAAGACTATGTACAAGCTACAGACTTGGTTGTAGATAAAGGAAATGTAGTTAATGAACTAACTCCTCCGACACCTCCGACTCCGCCAACTAATCCTCCAACTACCCCATCAACAGACAAACCAAAAGGAGATAAGCCTTCTGGAAGTCAACCAAAAGAAGATAAGAAACATACTCTTCCTTCTACAGGTGAAACAGTGAGCGAGGGACTAGTGGCTGCAGGACTTGCTTTGGCAGTAGCTGGAAGCGCCTTGGTTTACGAAAAACGTGAAAATTAATTTCTAAAACAGGTTTTGTTCTAGCCCTGCTAGACAAACCTGTTTTTTTACGCGATAAATATTATTTATCATCTCCTTTAAAAATACATATTAGACACTATCACTAATGGGTGGTAAGATAAGTATTAGTAATAATGAAGGAGGAATGAATATGTGCAGAACAATTGTTGGAGTATCCGCTAATCTCTGTCCGGTGGACCCGGAAGGGAAAAACCTTCATTCCTCCGTTTCCAGCCAGTTTGCAGAAGGGATTCGTCAAGCAGGTGGACTTCCAATGGTCATCCCGATGGGGGATCCTTCCTTAGTTAAGGACTATGTTGAAACGATTGACAAATTGATCTTAAGTGGAGGCCAAAATGTCGATCCTAGTCTCTATGGCGAAGAAAAAACCATCGAGAGCGATGATTACAATATCGAACGGGATCAATTTGAGCTTGCCCTACTGAAGGAAGCAGTACGCCAAAACAAACCGGTTCTAGGAATTTGCCGTGGAGTTCAATTGATCAATGTGGCTTTTGGAGGAACACTCAACCAAGAGATCGAAGGGCATTGGCAAGGACTTCCGTTTGGGACTTCCCATTCTATCCAGACTAAAAAAGGCAGTGTGGTGGAACAACTCTTTGGTCAAGCCAGTCGGATTAATTCCGTGCACCGTCAAAGTATCAAGGATCTCGCACCGAATTTCCGTGCGACCGCCTTTGATCCACGCGATCACACCATCGAAGCCATTGAAGCAGTAGACGGCCATCGCATCATGGGCTTGCAGTGGCATCCAGAATACTTGGTCAATGAAGAAAAAGGGAATTTAGAACTCTTCCGTTATTTATTACAGGAATTATAATGAAGTTAGAGATTGGACTTGAGCCGATCTCTTTTTTGTGTCTAAGAAAAGACGCGCAAGACATCAGAAATAATGTCAGAAAACAGTACGGTCATCAATAAAAAAACAGGTCCATCTAGCAATGCTAGATGAAAACCTGTTTTAGAAATTAATTTTCACGTTTTTTGTAAACTAAGGCGCTTCCAGCTACTGCCAAAGCAAGTCCTGCAGCTACTAGTCCCTCACTCACTGTTTCACCTGTAGAAGGAAGAGATCTCTTACCTTCTCCCTTTGGAGGATTTGATGGAATCTGTTTTTTAGGCTTGTCAGTATAAGGCGGTGGGGTCTTTCCTGTTGGCGGAGTCGGAGGAGTTAGTTCATTAACTACATTTCCTTTATCCACAACCAAGTCTGTAGCTTGTACATAGTCTTCCGCTGTAACAGTGATTGGATCGCTCAACAATTGATAGCCAGCTGGAGCTGTCAATTCCTTGATGACATAATCTCTTGCTTCAAATCCTATGAAGGTTACAAGACCATCTGCATCCGAAGATACAGTTGCTTGACCTTCACCGTATGGATTAGCTACCGGAGTTGTACCATCTGCTTCAAAGAGTCCAAAGACTGCTCCTGCAAGTGCTTTACCTTCTTTATTCACCTTATGCAATTGGATGTTGTAGAGTTTTAATTTAGGTTTATCAACAGTTGGTGGAGTAGGTGGAATTGAAGTGAACGGTTTGTTAACGACATTTCCTTTATCCACTACACTGTTTGAAGCAACCAAATCACTAGCTGCGACCTTGATGACTTCATCTGATAATTGGTAACCGTCTGGAGCTGTAAGCTCTCTTACTACATAATCTTTTGCTTCTAATCCTGTAAAGGTTACAAGACCGTTCGCATCTGAAGTCGCAGTCGCTTGACCTTCTCCATATGGGTTGGCAACTGGAGTAGTACCATCTGCCTCAAAGAGTCCAAAGACAGCTCCAACAAGTGGTTTCCCTTCATTGTTGACTTTATGTAATTGGATGCTGTAGAGTTTCAATTCAGGTTTATCAACAGTTGGAGGAGTTGGCGGAATTGAAGTGAATGGTTTGTTGACCACTGTTCCTTTGTCTACGACGAGGTTAGTCGCAGCTCTCAACTCGCTAGCAGAAACTTTAATCACATCTGTTGATAGTTGGTAACCGTCTGGAGCTGTAAGCTCTCTCACTACATAATCTTTTGCTTCCAATCCCGTAAAGGTTACAAGCCCCTTCTTACCTTCTTCATCTGATGAAGTAGCAGTTGCTTGTCCTTCTCCATAAGGATTCGCTACAGGAGTAGTACCATCAGCTTCAAAGAGACCAAATACAGCACCTGCAAGAGCATTTCCATCTGCGTTAGCTTTGTGCAATTGAATGTTGTAGAGTTTCAATTCAGGTTTGTCAACAGTCGGTGGTGTTGGTGGAATTGAAGTTGTTACCAATTTGTTAGTGAAGGATGTCTTATCACCATATGCCACAGAAGCTTTGAGTGTATTGCTTGCATCATCTTTTGTGACAGTTACAGTCGCATCAATACTTCCTTCATCGTAGGTCATTCCTTTTGCTTTGCTTTCAGGAATGACTTCTTTAATCGTGTAGTGGAAGGTTTTTCCTGCGTCCTCTGATGAATATGAAATGTCATCAAAGGTTACTGTACCATCTGCAGCATTTTGTTTTGTTTGAAGAACTTTTCCGGTTTCATCCAACAATTGGAAATTGAATTCGCCATTCTTCAATTCAGCACCTTCTAAAATCTTGCTAGCTGAAATTTTAGCTTTTGCTGGTTGAGGAGCCGTATAAGTATTTGAGAAGGTTTTATTTTCTGGATAAGCAACATCTGCTTTCAGGTTGTCGCCATCTTTTTTCACCTTAACAGTTACTTGTTTATCAGTCTTGTCATAGGTAATACCTGGGGTATTTCCAGCTACTTCCTTAACAGTGTATGTGTGTTCACCTTCTTCGGTGTACTCAATTGGTGCAAATGTTACTTTTCCGTTTTTGTTTGTAACAGTTTGAAGCTTGTTAGCACCCTCGTACAATTCAAAGCTGAATTCGCCATCCGTTAGATCACGTCCTGTAAGAGTTTTATCTAATTCGATGGTAGCTTTTGTTTCTTTTGGCTTATCTTTCGGATTCACAATCGTTTTCGTTACTGAATGATCAGCACCAAAATCTTCAACATTAACTACAGTATCAGCTTTTTTAATGATATGACCTGAAGGGGCTTCAATTTCAGTTAAGATATATTTATCTTTTAAGAGTTTTCCAACAGCAATATTACCATTTTCGTCTGATTCAAACTCACCGATAACTTGATTATTCGCTTGACGAACAACTCTAAACTTAGCACCTTTAAGTGGTTGATTCGCATCATCTACTTTATGGATATTGATTGAGTAAACATAACCAACACCAGCACCACCAGCAATTTGAACAGCAGCAGCATTAGTTACATTTTTGCTTTCAATACCTAGACCTTTAAGAGTTGCTTCATTTTTCAAGACTTCTCCGTCGGCAGGATCATAATTTAAACGAACTTTATAATTAATACGATACTGATCTTGATCTGTAATGTCACCTAAATCAATAACAAATGATTGACCATCTTCGCTAATTGTAATCTTATGCTGGTCTGTTACATCAACTCTATCAGAGAATACCCATTCACCAGTATCATATGAGAATTTACCTTTAATAATCTTAATGCTATCTTTTACGTAAGAAGCATTTGTAAATTTCAAGTGATCCTCAATCGTTACACCTTTGATGTTTTGTTTTGTACGATTGACTGAAATAGTGTATTGGACCTCTCTTTTATCACCTTCATTAACCCAACTAGTCTTTGTTAAAAGATAAGGATTACCATCGCCGATACCAGTAAATGAAACTTTACCACCAATTTTTGTTTCTTTGTTAATGGTGATTTCTACCGGAATTTCACCTTTTTGTGGGTGTTTTTTGAAATCTATACGAGCATAGAAGAAGAAATTTCCACTTGTATCTGAGTGTTTTTCAACATAATCCGTATAGGTAATTGTAATGGATTTATTATCTGGGCTTACCTCAGCATTTGCGATAACTTCCTTCGTATTTTTATCAAGAATTTGAAACGAAGTGTTAGTAATCATCAAAGCATCTGGAACAGTAACTACAGTTGAATCTCCTGCTTTAACATTTTTTCCAGACAAATCATAATCAGCGTTAATTCGGAATGTTGCCCATTGTTGTAATTCCCAATCAAGGTTGCCACCTTCATTATTGGTAACTTTGATATTTTTGATCGTATCGACCAATTTTCCGCTAACGGTCACTCCAGGAGTTTCTGCTGAAGTGCGATTTAGACCTAAAGCGAAAAGCATGGCCACTAAACAAAGGACAAATGAGAAAATTTTAATATTTCTATTCTTCATCTTATCTTCCCTTTTCATAAAAAATTAGTGCCTAGTTATCAATGCCTGATTACTCTTAAAGATAGGAACGTCCAAATCCTATCTGTTGGCAATAAGAATTGAGTGCTGAGACACGACCTCCATAAAATTATTTTATAGGGTAAAATATTTTACTTTTAAAATTATTCCCTACAAAGGGAATTATAGCAAAAATAATGAGTTGCTTCAAGCTAAAAAGAGTGAATTTTTGCACAAATTATCTATTAAAATGCTTTTTCATTTACTTTCTAAAATTTTCAGAATACATGCATGAAACTGTCATAAAATATCCAAAGGTGCGTAAAATGAGCAGAAAAATGAATGACATTATTAAAAAAATACGAATAGTAGTATAGGGGAGACGCTAGACCAAAGTGATGGTATAATAGAAGAGATAGAAACATTTTAGAATGAAAGAGGAATGATGATGACAAAAATTCGTGGATTTGAACTTGTATCAAGCTATACCAATCAGGACTTGTTGCCAAAACGGGAGACGACCCATGCGGCTGGCTATGATTTGAAGGTAGCCGAGCGCACAGTGATTGCACCAGGAGAAATCGTCCTAGTCCCAACTGGGGTCAAGGCTTATATGCAAGCGGGTGAGGTGCTCTATCTCTATGACCGCTCCTCTAACCCTCGCAAAAAAGGCCTGGTCTTAATCAACTCTGTGGGGGTTATTGATGGAG
>NZ_CAUFJQ010000058.1 GCF_959025735.1 uncultured Streptococcus sp. | reverse complement strand
TCACCACCTTGAGGTGTTCCATTTCCTGCTTCTCCCCACTGAGTTTCATCCCAATATATTTGAACGGATTCGACTTTTGAATTTTGTGCTTTCACAAAATCGACGATCTCCTGTTCGTGTTCTTTTAGGTAGTCCAGTTGTTCTTTTTTTATGTCTTCATCTGGTTTTTGTACGACTTTCTTTGAAGATGAGGTCGTTATCTTCTGTTCGGGGCTTTTGGTCAGGGTCATAATTTTTCCTCCAAGAAAAACCAGTCCTAGGATCGGTAACAAAATGATCAAAAATAGTTCCATTTGTCTCTTCATTCAATTCTCTCCAATCTACTCACTTCGAATTAATCTATCAACTTATTTATTCGAAAATTCTTCCACCTATCCTTAAGGATTGGCCCAAAGACATCGTCTTTAAATTAATTTTTCCATCTTCCACGACTACATCAACTCGCCAACTCGATTCAGGATTTTGATTAAACCCACCAAAAATGATAATCATTTCGTCACCACCTTGAGGTGTTCCATTTCCTGCTTCTCCCCACTGAGTTTCATCCCAATTAATCTGCACGGATTCGACTTTTGAATTTTGGGCTTTGACTAAATCGACGATCTCTTGCTCATGTTCTTTCAAATAGGCGAGCTGTTTTTGTTTAATGGCTTTTTTGTCTTCTTTGATTGATGAAGAAGCAATCATTTTTCCTTGTTTTGTATCATCTTTATGCTTCACGGTACATCCTCCAATACTTAGGAGCGCTACAATTGAAGCAACTATCATCATGATTTTTCGACTTTTCATAAGTTCTCCTATCATTCTGTACAGATTATTCTTTAAAATGTCCACCCGTCATTCCCTGAGCTATTATGGGCTCATAACTCAAATTTTTCCCTCTTAATAGATAGAATGATCTGTTGATTTTATCAAGGAAAATTCGAACCAGAAATTGAATCAATTGAACTTGGATTCTCAACATTTGGTTTTGGGACAATAAAAAATGAATAACCATTGAGTTCCTTATCATTTGCCCCATAGACCTTTAAACGGATGTCAAATCCAGATTCCGTAAAAGCACCACTATCTCCTACTTTCACACTATCCCAGTCATACTTGACCCGAACAACTTCTGGATCATTCGACTCTATGTAGTTCGTAATTTCGGACTCGTGTTTTTTTAAAAAGTCGACTTGCCTTTGAGTAACAGTTGCGGTATCTTCTTTAGTGGAGGAAGATGTGGCAGTTTGTGCTTGTTTCGTATGAGCTTTTTGTTTTACAGTACAACCTCCAATGCTTGTGAAAATAAGCATTAAAGCTATTAACTTAAGTGTACATTTCATTTTACTTTTCATGCTTCCTCCTAACACTAATCCTTCTATTTACTTAGGAAAAAATTTTCCAGCCACCATTTTCCTCGATATAGATATCATTAAGCATGCCCATTTTTTTGATAGTTGGTATGCTATTTTGATCTTCTAGGTAAAAATCAACGGAGAATTTTGTGTTTTTTAATTGATTAATCTGACCAGAAATAGATAAATTGTATCCACCACCCTGAGGTGTTCCATTCCCAGACTCTTCAATTACCATACTGTTCCAATCAATCTGAACGGATTCGACTTTTGGATTTTGAGCCTTCACAAAATCGACGATTTCTTGTTCATGTTCCTTGAGAAAAGCGATTTGTTCTTTTTTTATTTCTTCTTTTGATTTCTGTACGACTTTCTTTGAAGAAGTGGTTGTTATCTTCTGTTCTGGTCTTTTGGTTAGATGCATGATCTTTCCTCCAAGAAAAACCAGTCCTAGGATCGGTAACAGAATAATCAAAAATAATTCCAGTTGTCTCTTCATCTCTTCTTCTCCAATCCTTCCTTTCATGACTGGATGGGCCAGTCACTTTCCTTACTATTATAGCATCTTTCATTTGAATCTCAATCTAACTCACTAGTTAGAGACTATATGCAGCAATCATAAAAGAACTTTCGGCGTTCTTCTGGAATATAGGTAATCCTTTTTTACAAATAACACCTAGGTGTTGCTAAAAATTCAAATGTTGCATTTTTGTAGAGTATCTAAATATATAATGAAACTTTCCGCTGTGAGAAAAGTGCTAGAAACACGATGGTTTCTAGCACTCGGGAGTTTTGGGAGTAAAACAGTTTGGGAAACTGTTTTAGCCTGAGCCTAAAAATTAAAAAGCGAAGGGATTCAAAACTAAGTCATGGAACTTCCTGGATTGCTGAAATCATCCACTGGATAATTTCACCTAACGTCCGTACTCACTTAAGGAAAGTTTCTAAAAAGAAATCATCTTCAAATAAAAAGGAACCCGAAGGTTCCTTTTGTGTTATTTTCGATACATCTTGACCTGAAGGTAAAGATCGTTATAGACTCCAAGCAATTTCTTGCCTAATTGTTGATAGACTTCCAAATGGTCCAGTGTTTCATCGCTTGGATAGAAGGATTGGTCATCTTGGATTTCTTTTGGCAACATGGCTTTGGCTTTTTTATTTGGCGTTGAGTAGCCGACATAAAGAGCATTTTTCAAAGCATTTTTAGGACGAAGCATAAAGTTAATAAAGGCATATGCTGCTTCTTTATTTTTCACGGTTTTTGGAATGACAATGTTATCAAACCAAAGGTTGCTGGCTTCAGTTGGAACGACATAGCGAAGATCCTTATTGGCTTCGAGCATTTGGCTAGCCTCTCCTGAGAAAGTAACCCCAATAGCTGCATTGTTTTGGATCATATAGCCTTTCATTTCATCGGCCACTAAAGCTTTGATGTTTGGCGTCAAGGTGTAGAGTTTATCCACGGCCTCTTGCAATTTCTTTGGATCCTTTTCATTGAGGCTATAGCCTAAGGTATTGAGACCAATTCCCATGACCTCACGCGCACCATCGTACATCATGATGTCATTTCTGTACTCTTCACGCCAGAGATCTGACCAATGTTCAGGAGCATTTTTGACCATCTTGGTATTGTAGACAATCCCCAAGGTACCCCAGAAATAAGGTACTGAATATTGGTTACCCGGATCAAACGATTGGTTCAAAAGTTTTGGATCAATATTTTCCATCCCTTTGATCTTAGATTGGTCCAACTTTTCAACCAGATGCTCATCCATCATCTTGGCAATCATATATTCACTAGGAATCGCAATATCGTAGGTGGTTCCCCCTTGCTTGATCTTGGTGTACATGGCTTCGTTGGAATCAAAGGTATCATATTGCACCTGAATTCCGGTTTCTTTTGTGAATTCCTTGAGCAAGTCTGGATCGATATAATCTCCCCAGTTGTAGATGACCAACTTGTCGCTATTCTTGGTATTCATGCTCGCTTCGATCTGGTGGCTAATTCCCCAGAGGACCAGAATGACAAGGACAATCCCAGTTAGGAATGAATAAAGTTTTTTCATGCTGCTTCCTCCTTTTCACGGGTAATAAAGTAATAACCGATGACCAAGAGCACACTAAAGAGAAAGACAAGGGCGGACAAGGCATTGATACTGAGGGAAATTCCTTGACGCGCACGTGAGTAGATCTCTACAGACAAGGTTGTAAAGCCATTTCCGGTTACAAAGAAGGTCACGGCAAAGTCGTCAAGCGAATAGGTAAAGGCCATAAAGTAGCCAGCAATAATGGCTGGTGTCAGATACGGCAACATGATCTCTTTGAGCATTTGCACTTGGGTAGCTCCCAAGTCATAGGCAGCATTGACCATATCCCGGTTCATTTCCTTGAGTCGTGGCAAGACCATCAAGACCACAATGGGAATCGAGAAAGCCACGTGGCTAGCCAAAACAGATAGGAAACCTAGCTGGTACTTCACCGTCGTAAAGAGAATCAAGAAGCTGGCCCCGATCATAACGTCTGGTGCTACCATGAGAATGTTGTTGATGGAGAGCAAAGGTCCTTCTAACTTCTTCTTCGATTGGTAGATATAAATGGCTCCAAAGGTTCCAATCACTGTCGCAATCAAGGCTGACAAAAAGGCCAAGAGGAAGGTCTCTGATAAGATCAGCATCAGGCGACTATCTGCGAACAATTCATTGAAATGCTCAAGCGTGAAGCCCGTAAAGGCATTCATATCTCCCCCTTTATTGAAGGCATAAAAGATCAAATAGAAAATAGGAAGATAGAGGATCAGAAAGACGAAGCCTAGATAGAAATGAGATACTTTTTTCATCGTTCTCTCCTTTCTCTAGTTGCCCACATGGTAAAGAGCATGGCAAGGATCAGAACAACTCCGATGGTAGAACCCATTCCCCAGTTTTGTGTTGTCAGGAAGTGCTGTTCAATCGCAGTCCCTAGGGTAATGACGCGGTTTCCACCGATCATCCGTGTCAACATGAAGAGACTCAGACTAGGAATAAAGACAGACTGCACACCTGAGCGGACTCCATTCATGGACAAGGGGAAGACCACATGACGGAAGGTATCCCAACGATTGGCTCCCAAATCATAGCTGGCATTGATCAAGTTTGGATCTAAGTCATCTAAGACATTAAAGATCGGTAAAATCATAAATGGCAACTCGATGTAGCTGGCTACAAAGATAAAGGAGAAATCGGTAAAGAGGATCTGCTGGGGAGCGACTCCGAGAAAGCTTAAAAAGCTATTGATGGAACCGTTTTGCCCAAAGATCCCAATAAAGGCATAGGCCTTGAGCAAGAGATTGACCCAGGTTGGCAAGACGATCAACATCAACCACAACTGCCGGTGTTTAAGCAGCGTCAAAAAGTAAGCAGTCGGGTAGGAGATCAAGAGCGTCACCAGGGTGACGATTCCGGCATAAAGGACCGAATTAAAGCTCATCTTTAAATAGGTCAAATTTTGCGAAGTGAAGAACTCTTTGTAGTTTTCAAGTGAAAACTGCCCTTCAACGTTAAAAAAGGATTGAAAGATGATCATGACTACAGGAGCCAAGACAAAGAGAAAAATCCACAAGAAATAGGGGAGGATAAATAGATTAGAGGTTGTTTTCTTCATCTCTTTCCTCCTCAATGGCATTAATCAAACCAGCTTCTTGCTCTTCCACTTCAACGTACTCTTCGATCCGTGCATCGAATTCTTCTTCGGTTTCGTTGAGACGCATAACGTGGATATCTTCTGGTTCAAAGTCTAGCCCGATAACTTCTCCCACGATAGCCTTACGAGTGGAGTGAATCATCCACTCATTTCCCAAATCATCATAGGCGATGATCTCGTAATGAACACCACGGAAGAGCTGGGTGTCCACCTTCACTTGGAGCTTGCCTTCTTCAGGAAGAGTGATTTGCAAGTCTTCAGGACGAATGACGACTTCAACTGGTTCATTTGGACGCATCCCCCCATCGACCGCTTCAAAGCGTTTGCCATTGAACTCAACCAAGTAGTCCTCGATCATGCGACCATCTAGAATGTTAGACTCCCCGATAAAGGTGGCTACAAAGTGGTTAATCGGTTCATCATAGATATCAACCGGTGTACCAGATTGGACGATCTCTCCTTCATTCATGACAAAGATCCAGTCACTCATGGCAAGGGCTTCTTCTTGGTCGTGGGTAACAAAGACAAAGGTAATCCCCAAGCGTTGTTGCAATTCCCGCAACTCATACTGCATGTCTGTCCGAAGCTTCAAGTCAAGTGCAGACAAGGGCTCATCTAAAAGGACCACTCGTGGTTCATTGATAATAGCCCGGGCAATAGCTACCCGCTGGCGTTGACCACCAGATAATTTTTGGATCGAGCGTTTTTCAAATCCAGCTAACTGGACCATTTTCAAGACTTCTGAAACCCGACGTTCGATCTCAGCCTTGTCCACCTTTTTCAAACGAAGGGGAAAAGCCACATTTTCAAAGACTGTCATATGTGGAAACAGGGCATAGGACTGAAAGACGGTGTGGACGTCACGTTTGTTGGTAGGGACATCATTGATCCGTTCCCCATCAAGATATACATCTCCAGTCGTCGCATCCAAAAGACCAGCAATGATATTAAGGATAGTTGATTTTCCTGATCCAGATGCACCGAGCAGGGTATAGAACTTCCCTTCCTCCAATTCAAAATTGATATCCTTTAGGACAACGGTTCCGCTATCTTCAAAGACCTTTGAAACATTTTTAAACTCAATAATTGGTTTTTTCAATTCACATAAATTCCTTCTTTACTGCGATTACCAAACTGCTTTTCATACGAAAATGCAGCGGCTGACAGGAAAACCTGTCAGACCACCAATACCTCTCGGGGACTTACTAGACTGCCCCACCTATTTACGGTATCGATAGGCACTCACCCCCTCTCCGACTGATGCTATCGATGGTTCACAATCAATTGTTCTTCAATACTAAAGTTCTTAGGCTTGACCGATAATGCGAACTTCTGGTTCTAAACGGACGCCTGAGTGAGCTTCTACTTCCTCAATGACATGGGCGATCAAATCTTCGTAGTCCTTAGCTGTTCCATTATCGACATTGACCATAAAGCCGGCATGCTTTTCAGAAACTTCAACACCACCGATTCGATAGCCTTTCAGACCTGCTTCGCTGATCAATTGACCTGCAAAATGACCGACAGGACGCTTAAAGACAGATCCACAAGAAGGGTATTCAAGGGGTTGTTTCAACTGACGAAGATGGGTCAACCGATCCATCTCCTGCTTGATCGCCTCGTGATTGCCTGGAGACAAAGCAAATTTGGCAGAGATGACGACAGCCCCTGTCTCTTGAATCTTAGAATGACGGTAGCCAAAAGCCAACTCTTTCGCCGACAAGGTTTCAATTTCCCCTTCCTTGGTCAAGACCTTACAAGATACAAGGACATGAGCAATCTCTCCCCCATAAGCTCCAGCATTCATAAAGACAGCCCCACCGACACTGCCTGGAATGCCACTAGCAAACTCGAAGCCTTTCAAACTATGGTGCAAGGCCACATGGGTGGTGTCGATGAGTTTAGCACCTGCCTCTGCTTCGATCACATAACCATCCACACTGATGTCACGCAAGCGATCAAACATAATGACAAATCCCGGAATGCCCCCATCGCGGACAATGATATTGGATGCATTGCCCAGGACCATCCATGGAATTTGCTCTTGGTTGGCAAATTGAACGATGCGTTTTAATTCGTATTGGTTGCGGGGAAAGGCTAAAAATTCAGCATTCCCACCTACCTTTGTGAAGGTATAATGTTTTAAAGGTTCTTGAAAACGGATATCAATCCCTTCAAGAATTTGATTCATTTTTTCATTCATCTTTCTGTCTGTTCTCTCTCTATAAAAATACAAACTATTATACCAAATTTTTGACTATTTTTCGACCCTAAAAAACAAAAGAAGACCTATAATATTCAGGCCTTCCTTTTATCATTCATTATGCAATTTTACGAGCAATGGCACGATTCTTTTGTCCATCCAGAGCTGATTTGACCGAAATCCAAGCACCACCAAGAGTAAAGACAGCTAAGAGTGCTAGATTCAAGTAAAATTTATCAGGGACATCCCCTGAGAATGTCGCTTCATTGAGAAGCGTCCAGGACATATCAAATGGCAAATCCAGTTCACTCATAAGCGCCAAAGTATAATCTAATTGGTTGACCAAAAAGACGGTCAAGACCATCAAAATAGCTGAAACTACTACACCTTTTTTAGTCAGTTTTTTACCAAGGATCTCATAACCTTTGATGGTACAAAAACCAAGGGCAGCCCCTGCTAAAACAGACACATAGCCAAGACGCGCTACCAAGAGGGCAACGGCTCCACCGAGGATCACACCGATCACAGCCCCTACAATCCCTAAAAGGAAGTTTTCTTCCCGAGCTTCATAAGCTTCAACTGTATCTTGCACTTCGGCTTGGTAAGCTCTAAAGGTTGCATCGTCGATTAAAAAGATCGCATCTCCAATTTGATACAGACCGATTGGTCCTTCCTCACCCGTTTCCGCATTCACTTGCACAAATTGGTGGTTGAGTAAGAAATCAACAATATCTTGGATAGCTGTCCATAAGGTTTCGACAGCCTTCCCTTTGGTCATTCCGCCCTTGACGACGATCGAGGTCAAGTAACCATCAAAAGAGATAGCATTAATGGCTTTTGATTGTTCTTTTAATTCATTCCAAAGAATTTCACTATCCTCGATCAAGTCTCCTTCGGAACCTTGTTTCACACTGAGTGAAATGGTAAATACATTCTTGGTTTGAGCGCCTTCAATGACTAACAAGAAGCCTTCACGCTCCCCATACATCACACGGGCTTCGCCATCAAATTGCAGCCCAAGATCAGTAGCAATACTATATAAATATTCTGGTTTCATGTTTCCCCCTAAACTTTCGGGAAAGCTTGAGCTTTTCCCCATACAATTCCCATTCTACCATAGGAGAAGCAAAAAGGACATATACATTCGTATACATCCTTCTTTCATTTGTGTTACATTGGGGTTTATTTCTCAACACGAACGCCGAATGTGTCAATTTTAAGTTGGAAAATCTGACCTTCTAGCCCGAGTTTTTCAAGAGCTGCGACAAAGGTGCCTGTATGCTCTGGTGCTAAGAGGTTCATGATCGTTGGGCCTGCTCCCGACAGATAGGTGGCGTAAGCCCCATGCGCATGCGCGACTTCTTTGACCTGAGGGAACTCTTTGACAAGAGATTGACGGTAGCGTTCGTGGAAATGATCTAACTCAATGGAGCGACCAGCTGTCACCAAATCTCCCTTGAGGAGAGCTGCGATAGCGACATTGGCTACGCTACTAGCTGCAACAGCTTCCTTATAAGACCATTCTTTCGGTAGGACATTGCGACTATCACTGGTCTTCAATTGGTAGCTCGGTACAAAGGCCACAAGGTCACAGCTTGGGAAGTCAGCCGTGACATATTGGACATCTTCACCGATGTAGCTAGCGATGACCATATTTCCAAAAATAGCCGGAGCTACATTATCCGGATGACCTTCGATCTCGGTCGCGATGCGTAATTTCTCAGCATCTGATAGCTGGAGCTTGGCTAATTGGTTAGCCAATTCAATCCCTGCGACAATGACCGAGCTAGAAGAACCCAGACCACGCGCCAAAGGCACTTGACTGGTCATCTTGATCCGATGAGGGTGCATATCAGTTGAGATAGAAAGAGCTGTTGAGAGCAAGAGGTTTTTCTCATCCGTCGGAATCCCTGCTCCAAGATCATGCTCAATGAACCAAGCATCAGCTGGTTCAAGGACTTCAATGGTCAAATAGCGAGTCACGGCAATCCCAACAGAATCAAATCCTGGCCCTACATTGGCACTGGTTGCTGGAACAATAATTTTCATGCTTATTCTCCCAAGACTTTAAAGGTATTCAAGAGTTCGAAATTCGCCTCTGAATCCAATTTTTCAACCAAGTTCTTGAATTGTGTTTGGTTGACTTGGTGGGTAATGATGACGACACTTGCAAATTGACCATCTGAGTCTTCTTGAAGGATTTGCTTGAAGGAAGCTCCTTCTGCATTAAAGATTTCCGCAAGACGCAAGATTTGACCAGTCGCATCTGGTGCCTTAATTGAGAAATAATAATTGTTCTTCACGTCTTCTGGTTTGGCCAATTGAAGAGGGCGGCTGTATTCATTGAAGGCTTTACCGATCGTTCCTTCTTTTAGACGACGGACAATGCGCACAATATCAGCTACGACACTTGTCGCTGTTGGTTTTTGACCAGCACCTGGTCCATAGTACATAGACTCCCCAATACCGATGGATTCTACATAGACTGCATTCATAACGTCGTTCACTCCTGCGAGTGGATGCTGTTTTGGAAGGAAGGTTGGCGTCACTTCAGCTGCAATCCCTGACTCAGTTTCAACGATCGAGCCGACCAGTTTGATCACATAACCAAGGCTTTGAGCTACTGAGACATCTTGTGGAGTGATCTGACTGATCCCTTTGTGACCTACTTGGTCAAATTGGATATTCATCCCAAAGGCAAATTGACTTAAGATCACCATCTTGTAGGCTGCATCGATCCCTTCGACGTCATTGGTTGGGTCACTTTCAGCGTAACCCAGGCGTTGCGCTTCTGCTAAAGCATCCTCATAAGTCCAGCCTTCTTCGACCATTTTGGTCATCATGAAGTTGGAGGTTCCATTGACCACACCGAGTACTTTGGTCACCTTGTCAGAAGCCAGGGAATTCACCAAGGTTCGAAGGATTGGGATCCCACCCGCTACAGCTGCTTCATAATAAAGAGCTACTTGGTGTTTTTGAGCAATCTCTAGCAATTCACTTCCATGAACAGCTAGAAGGTCTTTGTTAGCAGAAACGACATGCTTACCTGCTTCAAGAGCACGGGTGATAAAGGTCTTCGCTGGCTCAATCCGGCCCATCAATTCAACCACGATGGCAATCTCTTTGTCTTCAATAATCTCATCGACATTGGTCACAAAGTTGTAGTCATGGCCAGCCGCTTGCAAACTTTGTTTTTCCGCATCATCGCGAACCAAGACCTTGGCAATCTCAATGTCATCCTGAGCAGCCTGGGTAATTTTTTCATGGTTTTCTTTTAATAAAAATGGTACGCCACTAGCAACAGTACCAAAGCCTAGTAAGGCAATCTTAACAGACATCCTATTGACTCCTTGAATTTTCTATAGTAGGTCCATTATAACAAAAACTTGGGCTTTTGACAGCCAATTGCCTTAAAAAGTCTGAATTTTCATGACAGGATCAGCCTGTAGCAAGTTCTGGAAAAAAACATAGAATTTGTGGTACAATAAAGAAAACAATGAAAGCGGTGACACTATGAGTAAACGAAGAGTACATAAAAAAATCAAAGCCCTACTTGGAATCAATGCCCTCCTACTGGTCTGTATCTTTATTTGTAGCTTTCTTCTGATCAAGCGGATCACTCAGCCGAATGAGGGGAATACCAGTGGCACTGCCATGACGCGTTCTCTCGAAGAAGGTAGCTCCTCTATCGAGTGGACTCGGGTGAAAAAGCCGGTCAAACTGCCCATCCTCATGTACCACTCCGTGCACAATATGGCCGAGTCTGAAGCTGCCAATGCTAATTTGATCGTTGATCCAGAAACCTTTGAAAGCCAACTAAAGGCCCTAAAAAAAGCGGGTTACTACACCCTGACACCTGGGGAAGCCTATCGCATCCTCGTCAAGAACGAAGTACCCAAAGGAAAGAAATTTGTCTGGCTGACCTTTGATGATGGCGTCGAAGATTTCTATACTATCGTCTATCCGCTTCTTAAGAAGTACAAGATGACCGCCACCAATAATATCATCACGGACTTTACCCAAAAGGAAAAAGAAAATGTCCTGACCTTTGACCAAATCAAAGAGATGAAAAGTGCTGGCTTGACCTTTGAAAGCCATACGGTCAATCATCCAGACCTAGCCAATTCCAGTCTTGAGACCCAAAAGAATGAGCTAGTTGCTTCTAAACGCCTGCTAGATAAGGTGCTGGATCAAAATACCAGCGTTATCGTCTACCCATCCGGTCGCTACAGCCAGGTCACGATCGACCAAGCCAAGAAAGCTGACTACAAACTAGGCCTCACCACTAAAAATGGACTAGCCAGCTCCGCTGATGGACTCTATTCCCTCAAACGAGTCCGGATCCTTCCAACCACTACAGGAGAGGATCTCCTAGCCATGATCCAAGAATAAAGAAAGAGAGTGGGACAGAAATCGGTAATTCGTTAGAATTCGATTTCGTCGTC
>NZ_CAUFJQ010000057.1 GCF_959025735.1 uncultured Streptococcus sp. | reverse complement strand
AACGCGCAGGACTTCTTACACGTGACTCACGTAAAGTTGAACGTAAGAAACCAGGTCTTAAGAAAGCTCGTAAAGCATCACAATTTAGTAAACGTTAAAACTTATTTAAACTTATTGAAAGCATTTCGTATCAAAAATACGGGATGCTTTTTCTGTTCACCCCAAATTTTTGTAACTAGGTGATACTTGAAATTAATACAAATTTGGTTGTTTTTGATAAATCTAAGCAACACTAAATGATGAAGTGAAAGGGGATGAATCTTTGATAGTATTCATTTATTGTGAAATATGATATATTTATTAATTAGATGGATGAATACTTCTAGAGTTAAATATAGCATAATAGGGACAGACTTTTTGGTTTATTTTTGTTTGTAGTCGGATTATGAAAGAATATCCAATATTATGCGATAAGATAGAATGTTACAAAAAAGAAAGGGGATGCAATCCGATGAAGAAAGACAGATTAATTGTATTGACAGATGCTGTTCTAGCAATTATTATGACCATCTTGATTTTAGAGTTAGAAAAACCAACAACACCAAGTCTTGAAGCTTTTTGGGATTTACGGCAAAATTTCTTTGCTTGTTTTCTTTCCTTTTTCTGGTTGGGATCGTTATGGATGGCACTAAACACATTATGGGAAAAGGTTGAGAAAATTTCCTCAGAAATTATTTGGTGGAATTTGTTTCTACTCTTGGAGCGGCAGGAGTTCTCTTTGGAGAATTTCATGCCATCCAAGATACCAGTCTGAATGATGTGGTGGACCGGATCTATATAAATGTCAAGGATTTACCGTTTCAGTCCTTGGGAGCTTTAGCTAATATCCTGTCTGATGTTAAGAAGGGACTGATTCAAGACAGTCATATCTGGTCTTTCTTCCAGTCATTTTTCAAACAATATCAGTTGATAATCAGCTTAAATCAGATCTATCAGTTTGTCTATCTTTCTCTGATGGAGATCATGTCCTATCTTCACTTTGATTATTGGAAAAAACGGCTCGGTCAGGAGCTAGTATGAATAAGGAGAACAAATGAGACGTTTAAAAATGTTATGGCATATTATACAGGTTACGGGTTTTACTCGGTTTGCTCTGAGTTTTGTGACCTTTGTTTTTGGGTCAGGAGGCGTGCTTTTCCTAGTTGAACCTGCTATCACAAATTACGGAGACGGTCTTTGGTATGCTTTTGTGACTTCGACGACTGTCGGCTACGGGGATCTCCTAGCTGTGACCTTGATTGGAAGGATTACCAGTGTCTTCTTGACGATTTATGGGCTCATATTTTTTGGCTGTTTATCAGCTGTTATTATTAATTATTATACCGATTTAAATAAGGAAAGAGGAGAGGACAAATGACTGCCAATTATTCAACACGGGAATACCGTGAGAAATTATACGATGACCTTCATGTTCGATTGAGAGATACAGCGATTTTGATGTGTGCAATTTTTATTGCCTCTATCGGTCTAAATATGAATTCAACAGCTGTTATTATTGGAGCCATGTTAATTTCACCTCTCATGACACTGATTGTTGGACTGGGATTCGGTTTAGCTATTTTTGATACGCGTTTAATCAAGCAATCTCTAGAGGTTTTATTGACTCAAGTGTTGGTCAGTTTGCTTGTCTCGACTCTGTATTTCTGGATTTCTCCCTTGTCTTATGCAAGTAGCGAGTTGATCGCACGAACCTCTCCAACCATTTGGGATGTTCTCATTGCTATTGCTGGTGGGATTGCTGGTGTGATCGGTTCAAGGAAAAAAGAAGCAAACAATATCGTGCCAGGAGTAGCCATTGCTACAGCTTTGATGCCGCCTATCTGTACTGCTGGCTATGGTTTAGCTAATGGGAATGTACGATTTTTATTGGGGGCTCTCTATCTTTTCTTGATCAACTGTGTCTTTATCATGCTAGCCAACATTGTTGGAACAAGAATTTTGATGAGAAAATCTCCTTTAACTTCATTTAAAGAGCTGAGCATTAAAATGAGAATTGGCTTGATTTCTTTGATTGTATTGTTGATTCTTCCAGCTAGCTATTCGGCAGTTACTCTGACAATAGAACAAGCGCGCAAAGAAGGGATCAAACAGTTTGTAGGAAAAGAGTTCGCCAATTATACGGTTATTAATCAAGTCTACAAGTCAAGTAACAATGAATTGGTCTTGACGGTTGTTGGAGATCCGATTTCAGAAGAAGAATTAGAAACACTCCACCAAAAACAAGCCTCTTACGGTATTCAATCTGTTCAATTGAAAGTGAATCAAGTTCAGAACTCGCCAACATTAGATAGTGAAGCGACCAAGGAATTTTATGAAAACATTGACAAGTATATTGATCAAAAACTCTCTGAAAAAGATTCACAAAACGATCTCGTAAAAGAAAATGAAGCAGACAAGGATTGAGGACAATGAACTGAATCGGTTTTTACGCCGTGTTTTTCTTGTATCTTCCTCTTTCTTACTTATAGCAGGTTGTTTTTGCTTGAATAAGAAATAAATTAGAAGTTCTATCATCTAAGAAAAATGATGAAAAAAATCATTTAACTAATGGTGTGAACGTTTAGTGTTTATCAGCTCCATTCTCTGTAATTTTGGGGGTAAAATCCACACCATTTAGATAAAATTAGTTGAATTTGATTGGAAAAACGCTTTTATAAAAGCGGAGAAAAGTCTTGATATTACGCTGTTTTTAGTCCAACTGAAATTCATACTTTCCAAACCAGGTCTTAAGAAAGCTCGTAAAGCTAGCCAGTTCTCTAAACGTTAATTCGTTGCTGGAAAGCAGAATACAAACGAAAACACTTTGCATCTTGCAAGGTGTTTTTTGTATGAGAACTGGCGGTGCGCAATTAGGATAGCTCTAGCGACTTTAGTCGCATAGAGATATGCTATGCACAGTTGCCCCAAGAAAACAAGCGAAGCGATATTTGAATGGATGGCAACCACTGCACGCAAAATGTTAATTCGAAAGAATTACTATACTTACAAAGAGCACCCTTCGGGGTGTTCTTTTTGTATAACTGAATTTGAAGCAAATAAAACCCACCCTATCTTCCACGGTCAAACATGACTGTAGAAAATAGAGTGGGTCTAGGATGTTAAAGACTATTTGTCGTCTTTATGAAAGATATTTTTAACGCCCTTGATAGCTCCTTCGACAGCTTCTTTTGCATCTTCAGCAACTTCTTTTGCTTTTGAAGCAACTTTTTCAGCAGTGCCTTCAGCTTCTGTTTTTGTATCGCCGGTTAATTTACCAAGGCCTTCTTTAACAGAACCTTTTGCTTGGTTCAATTTTTCTTCTAATGACATAGCGTCACCTCCATGAAGTTAGTAGTTTTTTCTCTGAATACAATACTGTTGATTTAAAAAAATAAAAAATATTTGTCTCAGATTAGAATGAGTATATTCTTTTTAAAATAGAAAGTCAAATTTTTGCTACGGCTAAAAAACAAGATCGCTTTCCGGTCACGAATAATGATCGACTAATAGGTCACGATATTTCGTTTTTCCAGCAAAGATTTGAAATGAAAGAAGCAAAAAACTTTTTCTGTCTCCAATGAAATAAATGGTATAATAATCGTGAATGGAAACATCGTAACGCTGTTTTTTGAAAAAGAGAAGATAAATATGAAAAGAATCCTCACAACCTACCCTATTATCAGCACTTTAGCTCTAATCTGTTTGTTGCTTGGTCTATTGACTTCCTTTAATGGGGATGCTATGTATGACCTATTGGCCTTTCATTCGAAGCCGGTCTATGGTTGGCAATATGTCAGTGGGACCCTGATGCACGGTAGTAAAGGCGCACCTATCTGGTTTTTATGGGTCCATTTGTTGTTAAATGGACTCATGATCCTTCCTTTCGGAGGACTGCTAGAAAGAAAAAGAGGCTCCAGACAAGTCTTGATTGTTTTTGTGACGGCGACAGTCCTTTCTTCCATCGTTTTTCACCTCTTAACCCAGGGGCAAGACATTCAGGCAACAGGGATCTCTGCTGTAGGATACGCCTTTGTAACCGGTGGAGTCATGCTCCTGCCAAACGTGTGGAAAGAATTTTCACGCACCGTAAAACTGTTTTATCTATTCTTAATTTTTCTATCTGGCCTCATGCTCTTACCAGCAATCACCGGATGGATCTCAACACTATTGCATCTTTCAGGGATTGTGAGTTATCTATTGGTCTTTATCGGAAGTAAAGTCTTGAAGGGGAGAAGCTAACCATTAAGACGGCTACTTAGTGAGGTTTTCATCGTACTTCCTTGACTCTTCCTCTACCAGGCCGTATAATATTCTATATCAATGAAGAAATCACCTTTTGTCATTGTGCAAAGGGTGATTTTATAACGAAAAAAAGGAGACACAATGGGGTATATCTCTACTATTAAAACGGCTGTTCAGCTCTTTCCTTTCCTGGCATTTTTGCTGACCTTGCCCTACATGATTTTGAATTATCGAAAATATGGTTCGGTCAATAAATTGCGGGTGCTGATTTTCTATTCTTTTATGCTTTACTTGATGACGGTCTATCTCTTGGTGATCTTGCCTCTGCCAGATCCAAGTAAGATTCATACTAGCTACTCGGAAATGGTCAATCTCCATCCCTTTGCTTTTGTGGTGGATTTTTTCAAGGAGAGCCCCTTTGATTTAGCGCAGACTGGTACTTGGATTCAAGCCCTTAAGCATCCAACTTTTTATGTGCCTGCCTTTAATGTCCTGATGTTGATTCCTTTTGGGATGTATCTGCGCTATTATTTTAAGTGTGGTTTTAAGAAAACGATTCTTCTGACAGCCCTCTTTAGTCTCTTTTTGGAGCTGACCCAGTTATCAGGTCTCTATTTTCTGTATCCGGGTCCTTACCGCCTAGCAGATGTCGATGATATCATTCAGAACACCACTGGTGGTGGAGTTGGCTATCTGCTCGGCTGGTTCCTAGTTTGGTTACTACCAACACGAGATGAGATTGACGAACGCTCTTTCCGAGAGGGAACGAGAGTATCTGGCTTTCGGATTGGCCTTGCTTTCTTGATCGACTTTGTGATGCTATCCTTGCTTTACGCGCTGATTCAGCGTTTAGAGACGATTCCTTATGTAGCGGTTTTGGCTGTCTATTTTGGCTTGATTCCCTTGTGGCGGGGCAAAACCTTGGGAATGGCTTTGTTGAAATTCCGCTTGCATTTTGACAAGCAAAAATGGCTTCGCACCATCTGGTGGGGAATCCTGGTAGTAGGTTATTTCTATCTGATTCCTCAAGGGTTGTTCTATTTGATTTCGCTCTTGAATAGCGATTTGACGGACAATTCTCTCTTAACCCTGTCCATGATTTTATTGCTCTTCTTTGTGGTTTTATTGTACCTGATTCTCACTCTTGCCATTATCTTGCTTAATCGTCGCTTTCTGTTTGACCGTCTAGCTGGGGCTGAGTATGAGAGTACGGTGCGCGTGAAGAAAGAGCTCTTAAAAGATGAAACTGAATCGTCAAAATAGAGAGAGTGGGACAGAAATCAGTAATTCGTTAGAATTCGATTTCGTCGTCTCACCTCCGCACAGTTGAGTAGGGCTGTAAAAGCTGATGAAATCAGCGTAGTAGAGCCCACTCAACCACTGCGTCTTGTTCGACAATCCAAAAACAATTAAGAGGCTAGGACTTTTGTCCCAGCCTCTTTATTTTTTATGCACGCGGAAAATATACGAACGTTCCCGGTTGAGAAGGGCGATTTTAAGGGGATTGTGCTACAATGGAAGCAAATAGATAGAATGGAGCAGTGAAATGAAAGCAATTATTACAGTCGTTGGTAAAGACCAAAAAGGAATCGTAGCGGGTGTTGCAACGAAAGTGGCAGAATTAGGACTCAATATCGATGATATCTCTCAAACCGTATTGGATGAATACTTTACCATGATGGCGGTCGTATCGTCAGATGAGAAAAAAGATTTCACACAGCTTCGTTCAGAGTTGGAAGAATTCGGTCAGTCTCTGCATGTGAAAATCAATATCCAAAGCGCAGCGATTTTTGATGCTATGCACAATTTGTAAGATAGGGGTTGAGAATTTATGGACATTAGACAGGTAACAGAAACCATTGCCATGATTGAGGAGCAGAACTTCGATGTTCGGACCATCACCATGGGGATCTCCCTTCTAGATTGTATCGATCCAGATATCGAAAAGGCAACAGAAAAAGTCTACAATAAGATTGTGACAAAGGCCAAAGATTTGGTAGCTGTGGGGGATGAGATTGCGGCAGAACTTGGCATTCCAATTGTGAACAAACGGGTTTCGGTCACTCCAATTTCTATTATCGGTGCAGCAACCAATGCGACAGACTATGTACCCTTTGCCAAGGCACTAGATCGTGCGGCCAAAGAAGTTGGGGTCAACTTTATCGGTGGCTTCTCAGCCCTTGTTCAAAAAGGCTACCAAAAGGGGGATGAAATCCTCATCAACTCCATTCCTCGCGCCCTTGCAGAGACGGATTTTGTCTGCTCTTCAGTCAATATCGGATCGACTAAGACGGGGATCAATATGACCGCTGTCCGAGATATGGGCCGTATCATTAAAGAAGCATCCCAAGCAGATCCAATGGGGCCAGGTAAGCTCGTGGTTTTTGCCAATGCAGTAGAAGATAATCCCTTTATGGCAGGAGCCTTCCATGGTGTCGGTGAAGCGGATGTTGTCATCAACGTTGGGGTTTCAGGACCAGGTGTCGTCCAACGGGCCATCGAAAAAGTTCCCGGAGCAAGCTTTGATGTATTGGCGGAAACAGTCAAGAAGACAGCTTTCAAGATTACCCGTGTCGGTCAATTAGTCGGTCAAATGGCTAGTGAACGTCTCGGTGTTGAGTTTGGGATTGTCGACTTGTCTCTCGCACCAACACCAGCTGTTGGGGATTCGGTTGCCCGTGTCCTTGAAGCCATGGGGCTTGAAGTAGTAGGAACCCACGGGACAACAGCAGCCTTAGCTTTACTCAATGACCAGGTGAAAAAAGGCGGGATCATGGCTTGTAACCAAGTCGGTGGGTTGTCAGGTGCCTTCATTCCGGTCTCAGAAGATGAAGGGATGATTGCGGCGGTCCAATCAGGTCATATCAACTTGGAAAAATTGGAAGCCATGACAGCTATCTGTTCCGTCGGTCTGGATATGATTGCCATCCCAGCTGATACTCCAGATACAACCATTGCAGCCATGATCGCGGATGAAGCAGCAATCGGGGTCATTAACCAAAAGACAACAGCAGTCCGTATCATTCCTTATGGAAAAGAAGGCGATATGTTAGAGCTCGGTGGACTTCTTGGATCTGCTCCGGTAATGAAGGTCAACAAAGCCTCATCAGCTGATTTCATTGCCCGTGGTGGTCAAATTCCAGCTCCGGTTCATAGCTTTAAAAACTAAGAGAAATCTAGTATAATAGAAGAAAATAGAAAAGTCTGTGATGATAAAACTCCAGACTTTTTTCTTGCAAAAGGAGACAAGATGGCTAAAACAAGATTATTTGTGATTCGTCATGGGAGAACCATGTTTAATACCATTGGCCGTGCTCAAGGTTGGTCCGATACACCCTTGACAGCAGAAGGAGAACGAGGGATTCAGGCTCTGGGAATTGGCTTGCGTGAGTCTGCTTTAGAGTTTACTCGAGCATACTCCAGTGATTCAGGCCGTGCCATTCAGACTATGGGGATCATTCTCGATGAATTGAACTTGAAAGACCAGATTCCTTACCGCTTTGACAAACGGATCCGCGAGTGGTGTTTTGGTAGCTTTGATGGGGCCTACGGTGGGGAGCTCTTTCACGGTGTCGTGCCGCGTGTGCTAGATGTAGAAGACTATAAGACATTGACCTTGGAAGACTTGGCCAATGGCATCTGCCAAGTGGACACAGCAAATTGGGCTGAACCTTGGGAAGTTTTGAAAAGCCGAATCCTAGAAGGTTTTGAAGCCATCGCCAAAGAAGTAGAAGAAAATGGTGGAGGCAATGCCTTGGTGGTCAGCCATAGTTGGACCATTCAGACCTTAGTCTGCTTGGTCGAAGGAAAACCAAATCTCAATCTGCCTCTTTCAAATGGTAGTGTTACTCTTGTAGAATATGAAGATGGAAAATTGACGGTTAAGGGGATTGGAGATAGCAGTTACCGTGAGGTCGGTGAAAGCTTGCAAGAATCCTAGTCCATAATGAAAGGCTGACCCTTTGGTCATGGCCTTTTCTTTCTCTCAAAACTTGTAAGAGCTTTCCTACTTTCTTTTTGCAAAAAATGATATAATGAAAGAGGTACATACGGAGGTAATACAATGACAAAAACCAGATTATATATTGCTCGTCATGGAAAAACCATGTTTAATACCATTGGGCGGGCACAGGGCTGGTCAGACACTCCGCTGACAGAAGCAGGAGAGCGTGGGATTCGAGAATTAGGACTTGGTCTTAAGGAAGCTGGGCTTTCTTTTGAAGAGGCTGTTTCGAGTGATTCTGGACGCACCATTCAAACCATGGGAATTATTCTTCAAGAACTCGGTCTGACAGGGAAAATCCCTTATCGTTATGACAAACGGATCCGCGAGTGGTGTTTTGGTAGTTTTGACGGTGCTTATGATGGCGATCTCTTCATGGGAGTTTTACCCCGTGTCTTTAAGGTCGATGATTTCCATCAGTTGAGCCTGATGGAGCTAGCAGAAGGGATCGTCGAAGTGGATACCACTGGATGGGCTGAATCCTGGAGTGCCTTGAGTGGCCGGATCCTAGAAGGATTTGAAGCTATCGCAAAAGAAGTAGAAGCAGCTGGCGGTGGCAATGCTATTGTGGTTAGCCACGGCATGACCATTACGACCTTGATTTATCTCATCGATCCAAAAGCGGTCGAAGAATTGGTCTTGGACAACGGAAGCGTGACGGTTTTGGCCTATGAGGATGGTGCCTTTCGTATTGAAAAGATTGGGGATATGTCCTATCGTAAGGTTGGAGCAAAACTTCTAGAGGGTGGCCATGACGAATAAGTATAGACGCGCAAGAAAAAAACGTAAGAAATGGTGGCCTTACCTATTGAGTTTCTTTCTTCTTGTGGTCCTTGGATCAGGAATTGGTGCTTATTTAGCAAAACCGAGCTTGTTTTCAGGGCTTCAGTTTTGGAAGACTAAAAAAACAGCTGTAACGACTCCCTCTTCTTCTAAGAAAAAGAAAGAAAAATCAGATTTACCAGCCGTTTCGACAAAAGACTGGCAGTTGATCTTGGTCAATCGTGACAATGTGAAGCCAGAGTTGAACCCGCAATTGACAGATGTGGATGCTATCAAAGTGGATAGTCGGATTGTAGAACCAACTCGTCAATTTTTAGAAGCGGCTCGAAAAATTGCCCCAGAAGAAACCTTGATATCAGGCTATCGAAGTGTGGCCGAGCAAACAGAGCTCTATAATGAACGTGTTGCGCAACTAGAGGCTAGCGGCCTTTCGCACGAAGAAGCTGAAAAGCAGGTGCAGACCCAGGTACAGGTCCCTGGTGCGAGTGAACACCAGACAGGGCTTGCGATTGATATGAGTGTTGAAGCTGGTCAAAGTGATGAGCTGGGCATGCAGCTGGCTGCCATCGCACCGCAATATGGCTTTGTTCTTCGCTACCCAGATGGGAAGAGCAACATCACGGGTGTGAATTTTGAGAATTGGCATTTCCGTTATGTTGGCGTAGAAAATGCTCAGTATATGGCCAAGCATCAGCTAGTATTGGAAGAATATATTCAGCTATTGAAAAAGGCTGGCAAATAAGAGGAGATTCACTTCTCTAGGTCTTAAGAATGATTTTTAGCACTCTTGAAAAAAGAGTGCTAATTTTTTGGATTTTTCTCTTGACTTTCTTTTGGATGGGTGTATAATAGAATCAAGGTTTAGCACTTGAGTGTTTAGAGTGCTAAAAAATGAAAGAGAGGTGAGGTCATGGTTACAGAACGTCAAAATGAGATTCTCAATCTTGTCGTCGATATCTTTACCAAGACCCACGAACCAGTCGGTTCAAAAGCGCTACAAGATGTGATTCAATCCAGTAGCGCGACCATTCGAAACGACATGGCTGCTCTCGAAAAACAAGGCTTACTAGAAAAGGCCTACACTTCGAGTGGCCGAATGCCTAGTCGAGCTGGTTTTCAATATTTTGTTCAGAACTCGCTTGATCTAGAGTTAATTGATGAGCAAGATGTCTACCAGGTGGTGAAAGCCTTTGATTTCGAAGCCTTTAAGTTAGACGATATCTTGGATGCTACAGCTAAGTTACTAGCCCAGATGACGGGTTACACCGCAGTGATTCAGGATGTTGAACCGACACGTCAGCGCTTGACTGGTTTTGAAATTGTTCCATTATCCAATCACGATGCCTTAGCAGTTCTGACCTTGGATGAATCAAAGCCTGTCACCGTCCAGTTTGCCATTCCAAAGAATTTCTTAACCAGTGACTTGGAAATCTTCCATCAGCTAGTTCAAGAACGTTTCATTGGAAATACAGTCTTGGATATCCATTACCGACTGCGGACAGAGATTCCACAGATCGTACAGCGCTATTTCAAGACGACAGATAATGTGCTGGATCTCTTTGATTACGTCTTCTCGCAACTGTTTCAAGAACTGGTCTTTGTAGAAGGAAAGGTTTCATCCTTAACCTACGCCGATCTTCAGACCTATCAGTTCTTAGATAACCCCCAACACGTAGCTCTCGAGTTGCGAGGGGGAATGCCAGAAGACCAAATGACCCAGATCCTGGTTGCAGAGTCCCAAGAGAAAGCCTTGAAAAATGTAACGGTCATTAGTCACAAGTTCCTGGTTCCTTATCGTGGGATGGCCCTCATGCATGTGATCGGTCCCGTAGAGATGGATTACAGGCGTGTGATTAGTCTGGTCAATGTTATCGGCCGAGTACTGGTCATGAAGTTGACGGATTACTACCGTTACCTCAACAGCAACCATTATGAAGTAAATTAAGACCAAATGAAAGGGGTGTATGCCTTGACAGAAGATATCAAAAAAGAAGACGTGAAAGAAGAGGAAGTTGCCCAAACAACTGAAGAAGTTGTAGAGGAAAGCAACCAACCTTCTGAGTTAGAAGAAGCACAAGCGCGTGCCGAAGAATTTGAAAATAAATACCTTCGTGCTCATGCAGAAATGCAAAACATTCAGCGCCGTGCCAATGAAGAACGTCAACAATTACAAAAATACCGTAGCCAAGATTTGGCAAAAGCGATCTTACCATCACTGGACAACCTCGAACGTGCCCTTGCCGTCGAAGGATTGACAGATGATGTGAAGAAGGGCTTGGAAATGGTCCAAGAAAGTTTGGTACATGCTCTGAAAGAAGAAGGAATTGAAGAAATTCCAGCGGACGGAACCTTTGACCATAACTACCACATGGCCATCCAAACCTTGCCTGCAGATGATGAACATCCAGCAGACACCATCGCACAAGTCTTCCAAAAAGGCTACAAACTCCATGACCGCATCCTGCGCCCAGCCATGGTAGTGGTTTATAACTAGTCTGTCTTGTCCGAAACGACACTAAACTATGAAAGAAAGATAAAACGCAAGCCGGAGGCTTGCAAGGAAGATATTTCCCGCCGTGGTGAAAGTTTCAGTAGCTTGTGCTACTGAAATAGGGGATTTTTGAGACAGTAGGCTCAAAAATAAGTGATGAAATCCCGAAGGGAGTTGCTCACGTCGTCACCACTTAAGGGAAATATCAAAAAGAAAAAAAGAAGATAAAACTTAAGGAGAAAAACATATGTCTAAAATTATCGGTATTGACTTAGGTACAACAAACTCAGCAGTAGCAGTTCTTGAAGGAACTGAAT
>NZ_CAUFJQ010000056.1 GCF_959025735.1 uncultured Streptococcus sp. | reverse complement strand
CATTTGTCAACCAAAAGTTTTAAAAAAAACAAATCTTCCTTTGAAGATTTGTCTGATTGGGCTTTTTTCGCTCCCTATTTTTTTCTCTATACTATCTCCTGCAGAGCTTGTGCTAGGATGCGGTAGCCAGCCACACTTAGATGGAGGCCATCTATCGTATAGGCTTCTGCTAACTGCCCCACTTCATCCAATAAAGACGAATACACATCGACATAGCTGACCTGGTGGTAGGCTTGGGCCAATTCTTGATAGGCCTGATTGAGGGCTTGAATTTTTTCATTGGTCCGCAAATAGACCTTTTGTTTGTAGCGCTCTTCACGATTCACAGGTAGAACCGAGATCAGGTTGATGTGAGTTAGGGGAAAGTCCCGCATGATTGCTTGTAAGACCGCTTCTACATTGTCCAAGGTTTCCTTTTGAGGAATTTCTTTTCCGATATCATTGGTCCCGATCAAGAGAAAGATCTGATCCACCGCCGTTCCAAAAACATGGGCGTCTAGATGCTGACGAAGGAGATCCGTCTTATAGCCTCGTACTCCTCGATTGACCATGTGTTTGGGACTTTGTAATAGTTCATGAATGGGGAAATACTCCATGATAGAGTCCCCGATAAAGATCAAACCAGGCTCCTTCAGAGGGGCTTGATTGAGTTCCCGATAGGTTGTTATGATTTTCTCCTGCTCCTTTAAGAGCCAGTCTTCTAACAGTTGTACCGCCATCTAATTCTTTCCTTTCACTTGTTCCCAGGGGGTCAATCCTAAATACTCTTCGATCACCTGGTAGACACCACCTTCCTGATGGCTCGGTGCTAGGTGTTTGGCAACAGCTTTGACAGCTTCTTCTGCATTAGCCACAGCATAGGAGTGACCTGCCATTTCAAGCATTTCGATGTCGTTTCCGCTATCCCCAAAGGCCATGACCTGGCTGGCATCAAGCTGCCACATCTCCATTAATTGAGCCAGTCCCCAAGCCTTGTGAATGCCTGCTTGTAAGAGATCCATGCTGCCAAAACCGCTCGAAACCGCCATGAGCTGATCTCCAAAAGCTTGCTGGACTTCTCGACGCACTTGATCAAGACGATCCAAGCCAACCACCAAACTCATTTTAAGCACCTGATCAAATAGATCTGCTGTCAATTCCGGGACAAATTTCATCCGCTTGTACAAGGCTTCAATCACTTCCGGCTGCATGAATTTCTCAACTTCTGTAAAGACCGTTCCTTCCTTGGCAAAGCCACCATTGACAGCTGACACAACCAGCTGGTCCGAAATTTCCCGCCCCTTAAAATAAGCAAGAACCGCCTCCACAAGTTCTCGATCCCAGAATTTTCCTAGAATCATCTGGCCATCCTCAAAAATCCGTGCTCCGTTGGCTACGACCAGAGTCACCCGCTTGACCAAAGGACCCAAGAGCTGGCGCATGCGATGGATTTCATTTCCCGTCGCAATGACAAAGCGAATCCCTTTTTGATCCAAGTGGTCCAAAAGCCTTTCCAGGCGCGGAAGATCCACCTCTCCTCGCTCATCTAATAAGGTTCCATCCATATCTGTTGCAATCAACTTAATCATACAATCTAACCTTTTCCCTTTCAAAGGGTGCAAATTATCTGGTTCCATTATACCACAGATCAAGCCAGTCAAAACCACCCGTGAAAACAGGTGGTTTACTTTTAGTCTGAAAGTTGCTACTAAAGACCAAGTGATATCATAAATATAATCCCTTTTCTACACTTTCCTGAATTAACTTTTCTGTCAATTTCCACAACTCTTTGGACTCACTTTTTATGAACTTTTTCTTTTCTAATACCATCTCTGAACGGATATGATCGGGATTATAATCGACTTCTGACACTTCCAAGTGATTGATCAGTGGTACCAATGCGTCAATCACTCTTGCATATCTTGCCTCAGGACTCTGGCCTTTTTCAAACTCCAACCACAAATTTTTCGTATTCAAATATGTTGCTTCTGGAAGGAGGCTCATTGTTTTTTCTATAGATGCGAGCTCTCTATCATGAGCATGAAGCTTTTTTTCATCATCAAACACCCAAGTATCTCCGGCATAAATCTCACCTAAATCATGAATCAGTAACATAGAAATCACCTTTTCCATATTCAATTTTTCGGGATAATAATCTTGCAGAACCATCGCAGCTATCGCACCCTGCCAGGAATGCTCGGCACTATTTTCAAACCGTCCATCAAGAGTTCTATTAAACCTTGTTACTGACTTTAATTTCTCGATTTCTTTAATAAATTCAACTGTCTGATTCAAATCACTCATGGCGACCCCAACCTCCCTATTCGAAATTACGACTATCATACCAAAAATCAGGTTTTACATAAATGAATTCCCATATTTGCAAAAAGAAAACTCCCTCCTTTTCGGAGCATCTTCATTTTTCTAATCGGAGCATCTTCATTTTTCTAACAAGACTACAAGGACAAGCAAAAAAACTAACCCGTCTTTACCGGTTAGCTTCTGCTTTTTTAGCCAACAAAGGCCCAAATAATGGCAATCAGCACTGCAGGCAGGAGATTAGCGACCTTGATTCGTTTGCCCCAGATGAGGTTGATCCCTACACAGAGAATGAGGCTGGAGCCAACTAGTGACAGATTCGAAAGGGCTTGTGGGGTCATGATTGGTGCGATCAAATGGGCCAAAAGCGTAATCGCCCCCTGAAAGATCACAAGTGGAACCACCGCAAAGATGGCACCCTTTCCTTTTGAAACGGTCAAGACCAGAACGATGACCATATCCAGAATAGCCTTGGCCAACAAGGTCGAAGTGTCGCCTGTCAAGCCATCCTGGACAGCTCCGACTACCGCCATAGCCCCGATACAAATGGTCAAGGCCGTCGTCATAAAGGCATCGACAAAGCTGGTATCACCTTGGTTGCCCGTCTTTTTCTTCAGCCAGGTTCCCAGGCGCTCAAAGCCTTCCTCAATCTTCAAGAGTTCCCCGATAACGGTCCCGATCACTAGACTCAGAATCAACATCATACTGCCGCGACTTTCCACATGACTTCCATGCACCACCAGCATCTTTTCCAAGGTCCCTGCAATGCCCAAGACAAAAACAGCAACTCCTGTCACTTTCAGAAGGGTCTCATGAAAATCTTCTGACAAACGTTGACCGATGAGCAATCCTAAAAGCCCACCAAATACGACCCCTAAGGCATTATAGAAGGTCCCTAAACCGATCATTTACAAACTCCTTCGTTCATTTTCATTCTTTTTCAATCTCTTTCAAAGACCAGTGCCCCGTCTCTTCATACTGGTCAATCAAGTCCTTGGCTGTTTGCGTAATCTCCTCTGGATAATGCAGACTTTCTAGGGTATTGACCGCATTCTTAGTCACAGCTGACCCTGGCTTAATCTGGTAGTCAAAGACGATCTTGCCATCTACATAGCGACTGTCGAAATGGTAATTATCATTGACCTCACCAGAAGCTGCGACCAGCTCAATATCATGACTGGAGATCATGTAGAGGCAGTTTTGGGCAGCCAACCAGCGGACAATCCCAAGGCCTGATCCGATCCGCTCGATTGTATTGGTCCCCTTAAAGAGCTCGTCAATAAAGAAGTAGTGAAAACCAGGCATTTTCAGATGCTGAATCATACGTAAAATAGCTTTACTCTCAGTGATAAAGTAGCTATCTCCAACCTCAATATCATCGCTTACATCCATAGCCGTTAGGACATGACCGTAAGGAAGGGCCAATCTTTCTCCATAGGCAAAGCCTAACCCTTGAGCCAGAATGGCATTGATGGCGACAGTTTTCAGGTAGGTCGATTTCCCGGAGGCATTGTCCCCACTGATGACCATATTTTTCTGAAAATGCACATCATTCGCAATCGGATTGGACAGCAAGGGATGATAGAGCGTCTCGCCCTCAATGCCACCCGTCTCTGTAAAGACTGGCTGGCAGACCACTTCTAGATCCCGCTTGTGGCGCAAGAGGCTAATAGCGACTTCCATCTCTCCTAGCAGATCCAGAAGCTTCTGGGCCTCTTTTTGATGAGCCTTCACCTGATTGTAAATATAAACCTGAGCGATCTGCGGGAGTAAAAAGAGAACGTTGAGGTAGAGGAGAACAATTTCCATCTCAGAGGTCCCCGTTGGACTCTGCAAGACACTGGCAAGGATCCGCGTTTTCTTAAAGGGTTTGACCGCTTGCTTTAGTTCTTCTTGTTGTGGCAAGGCTAGATGGCTCAAGCGTTCTGCCGAAGCAAAGATGCGGACCAGATAGCTAACATTATCCAGACGGATTTTATTGGACCAATTGCGCAAACTCGAAAAGACAATATTAAAGACCACACTGATCACCAAGAGGGTAATGGCACCGACTGGCTCAAAGGGGATGGCAAAGAGACAGACAATGGGAAGGCAGGCCAAGGCTAGATAGAGGGGCAAACCTGCATAATGCTTGCCGGGATTTGCGACAATGCTCCGCGCCATGTTGTGGTTCTTCTTGCCCAGTTGGTTGAAAATGACCTGGACCTTGAGGCGCAAATCAGGATGCTCTTCAAAGAAGGCTTCTAAGTCATGAAGCTGGTCCTGAGGCTGGAATTCCAGCAGGCGCATTTTTTGATAGAGAGCCTCTGCTCCAAGGCTCGATTGGGTATAGTTGAGCTGATCAAAGACCGCATCCAAAGCCAAATCATGCCAGGTCTGATCATCCACTTGGCTATCGATCGTCTGTCCCTTAGCTGGATAAGTCAGACTATCTATCAAACTTTCTTCTGTGTCTTTCTTGCGAAAGAAAGGCGCTCCATCCCAAGCCTTCTTCAGTTTTTGCTTGAGGCGGATAGCCGTAAGAAATTTGGTTGCCCAAATCACCACGATCAATCCTAGGATCCCAAGCGGGATCCAGTTCACATTTCCTTCCATGCTCTATTCCTTTCCACTCTGAGGCCAGTCCAAGTGAACATGTTCCTTCATTTCTCGGTAAGCCGTGTCCACTCTCTCCTTGGTCTCCTCATCCAGCTTGTCGCGGTATTTGCCACCCTGGATAAAATCTTCCAAAATATAGGTCTGGTACTTGTACAAGTCATAGCCTTCAGGAGAATAGGTGCCCTTCGGAGTCCGACTGACCCAGGTTGGATGAGCAGTAGCCGTCTTAATCCGTGTCTTGCGACCAACCTTTTCGATGGTCACATCCATCAAGACCCCTCGCTCTGTCCATTGGGCAGTCTCTACGTCCCCCATGGTTTCCAGACGCTGATTGGACAGGAAATTCCCCATCGAGTAGATGATGAGCTTGTTTTGACCATCTTTATTGACCACTTCAGCAGGCTCCACAACATGGGGATGCCCACCAAAGACGATATCAGCTCCCCAAGAAACCATCTTGTGGTAGAGCTCTTTTTGCTCTTCTGTCGGCTCCAACTGGTACTCGATTCCCATCTGGGGCATGACAATGGTGATATCGGCCTCTTGCTCTGCCTTTTGGATCTCCGCCTTCATCCGCTCTTCATCCAGATCAGACAAGACATCTACTTGCTCCTCTGGAGTAAGGGTCGTTTCCATTCCATTAAAGCCGTATGCGTAGGCTAGAATAGCAATCTTGATGCCATTCACTTCCTTGATCACCAAGGGGGCCTGGCCTCTCTTTTCATGCGTGTAGACACCGACAGGTGTGATGCCTGCATCTTCAAAGGCCTTGGCTGTCGAATAGACCCCTTCTAGACCTGAATCCAAGATATGGTTGTGTCCCAAATCCATGACATCATAACCAGCATCCTTGATGGCTGGTACGACTTCGCTCGGCGCATTAAAGAGGGGATAACCTGACAAATAATAATTCGGGTTAATGGTTCCCTCAAAATCTCCCAAGGCCAGATCCGCCTTTTGTAGCCAGGGTTTGACATACTCATAATTTTCATGAAAATCATAGGTCCCATCTTCTTTTTGTGCGCTCATATAGACCAAATCATGGTAGAGCTGATCTCCATTGGCCATGATCCGAGCTGTATGAGGAATCTGATCAGCCGGTGTCTTGGCCTTGTACACAACCTCTGGCCGTTCGGTTGCGGTGATCGGAAAGCCTTGGAACTTTTGCACCCACAAGATAGCATTGGCCACGATAAAAACGACTGACAAGAGCACATAGACAAACTGTTCATTCGTCAGCTGAATCCTTGAAAAGAGGCGATCAAAAGCCCAATCAAAGGCCGCCGATAGCTCTTTTCCCATCGTCTTGATGGTCCCTTTCACATTCTCCCACTTCTCTAACATTCCTACCTCTTCTTCCTACCTCAACAGATTGAGCTGTCATTGAAATACTTTCTCTTCATTGTATCACAAATTTCCAGAGGAGAATAAAAGTTCTGCAAAACAGAACTTCTAAATGATTTGATATTAAAAGAATGGTTTCTTCAAAGCAGAAAACATCATCACGATTTTCAACTGATGCAAGCATCTACTGAAACTTTCCGCTGTGAGAAAAGTGCCTGAAACATAATTGTTTCAGGCACACGGGAGTTTTGAAAGTAAAACAGTTCGGGGAACTGTTTTAGCCTGAGCCTAAAAATTGAAAAGCGAAGGGGTTCAAAACGAATTGAACACAGGCTTCGGATTGTGTCAAAAAGATAAGTTTTCCTAGAATCAAAAGATTCTGCGTCAAACTTCCTATTTTGACTGTATCCGCGGACGCCCTTTGTATCTTAATTTAGTCATGGAACTTCTATGAAGTTCGCTGACGTCCGTACTCACCTAAGGAAAGTTTCTAAGATGCTTTTTCTATTATCTCAAAGCTTTTAACAAATAACCATATCCTTCTTGCTCCATCTCTTCTTTTGGAATAAAGCGCAGAGAGGCCGAATTGATACAATAGCGAAGACCACCCTGGTCTTTTGGTCCATCGGTGAAGACATGGCCGAGATGGGCATTGCCTGAGCGGGATCGAACTTCGATCCGCTCCATCCCGTGGCTATGATCCTGGTAATAGTGGACAACATCTTTGGCAATGGGACGGGAGAAACTTGGCCATCCACAGCCAGACGCAAACTTATCCTTGGCAAAGAAGAGAGGCTCCCCCGTCGTAATATCCACATAGATCCCCTCTTCAAAGGTCTGATCATAGGCATTGTGGAAAGGGCGTTCCGTCGCGCTTTCTTGAGTGACTTGGTACTGTTCTGCTGTCAGTTTCGCCTTTAGGGTTTCTTGATCTGGCTTCTGATAGGCTGACGGATCAATCAAGGGCTGCTCAGCATCCGTCACATCAATATGGCAATAACCTCCAGGATTCTTCTTGAGGTAGTCTTGGTGGTAGTCCTCAGCTAGGATGTAGTGGCGCAAAGGTTCCAACTCAACCGCTATTTTACTGCCCAGTTGCTTCTCTTCTTCCGCAAACACTTGGGCGATCACTTCACGATCTGCCTCGTCTGTATAATAGACACCGGTTCGATATTGGCGGCCTTGATCATTTCCCTGCTTGTTAATGGACAAGGGATCGATCACCCGGAAATAGTAGAGCAGAATCGCTCGTAGGGTGATTTTATCTGGATCGTAGACGACTTGTACAGTCTCTGCATGATCCGTTTCCTTGATCAGTTGGTAATTGGTCGTTTCTACCTGGCCATTGGCATAGCCCACCGTCGTTTCTTCTACACCGGGGATCCGTGAAAAATATTCCTCTAAGCCCCAAAAACAGCCACCTGCTAGATAAATCTCTGCCATCTTTTTTCCTCGCTTCCTGCATTCCCCACAGGGAACGCTTGACATCTATTAGCTCCATCATAATCCAAGAGCCTCAGATTTTCAAGGATTCTGCATCAAAAATCCCTTCTACTATATGTAAAAGGGATTCAATCCTTCTTATTTTTCAAATAAGAAAAAGAGCGAGTAATAGAAGTTCCAAAACGATAGGGTTAACTGATGTAGAAAATCATGAAGGACTACCATGACCAACACCTCCTCTGAATATCTGTGGACAAGCACCAGGCTAGTATCAACTACAACACCACCGTCGGTCCGAAGACCTGTAACTGAGGCTTCACAACCTCGTAATGCCAGTGATCATAAGCTCGCCAAGCTTGAAAGGCCTCTTCGTTCAAAGCTAACCCACCCAGACCAATCAATAGACTGGCAGTCTGATAAAACTTTTCTAACTCAATCAACAGACGATTGTCTACCCGCCTAGCCTTTCGTAAACCTTTCAACATCTGATCTAGATTTTCTCGAAATCGAAGGGCATCTAAACTGGGGGTGAATCCCTTAGAAAAGGCTGTTTGAAGAAGGCTGATCGTCGTTCTTGCTTCTTGAATCACATCCTTTTCTTCCATATAAATCACCTTCCTTTTCACCTCCATTGTACACCTTTTTCTCTCTATAAAAATGGAAAATTCCTAAAACTAGGAACAGAATGAGGTTGGGTCAAAAGTCCTAGCCTCTCAATTATTTTTGGATTGTCGAGCAAGACGCAGTGGTTGAGTGGGCTCTACTACGCTGATTTCATCAGCTTTTACAGCCCTACTCAACTGTGCGGAGGTGGGACGACGAAATTGAATTCTAACGAATGACCGATTTCTGTCCCACTCTCATAAAAAACTTCCCCAAGTTTTCACTTGAGGAAGTTTTTTTTCGAAAGATTAGTCAATGTAGTGCAATTTCCCACGGAAGTCTTCCAGGCTTTGGTAGCCTTTTTCTTCCATGATGGCTTTGAGCTCCGCAGTAATGCGTTCAAAAGCTCCTACTCCTTCTTTATGCAGCGTCGTTCCGATTTGCACCATACTAGCCCCACAAAGGATATGTTCAAAGGCATCGCGACCAGTCAAGACGCCCCCAGTCCCCACAATCTGAATTTCTGGATTCAGACGTTGGTAAAAAGCATGGACATTGGCAAGAGCCGTTGGTTTGATGTATTCTCCACCAATCCCACCAAAGCCGTTCTTCGGACGAATCACCACGGATTCATCCTCGATGTAGAGGCCATTTCCGATCGAATTGACGCAGTTGACAAACTTGAGCGGGTATTTGTTAAAGATCGCTGCTGCTTGGTCGAAATGAACGATATCAAAATAAGGTGGCAACTTGATCCCTAGAGGTTTGGTGAAATAGGCAAAGACCTCAGACAAGATCCGATCTGTCGTATCAAAATCATAGGCAATCTGAGGTTTCCCAGGGACATTGGGGCAGGATAGGTTCAATTCTGTCAAGCCTTTAAAGTCACTATCTTGCACCTTTTTCAAGATGGTATGAGTTTCTTCAGGAGACATGCCGACGAGAGATAAGAAGAAGGTCCGGTTAGGATCCGTTTCTTGCAACTCCAATAAATAATTCAAATAATAGTCCAACCCTTGGTTAGGTAGCCCCATCGAATTGATCGAACCAAGCGGCACATCTTGGTAGCGTGGCTCTGGATTACCAGCACGGAATTCTAAGGTTGCTGTCTTGGTCACAAAGGTCCCCGCAGCTGAGTTCTTCACTTCTTCTAATTCCTCAGTTGTCATACAGGCTACACCTGCCGCATTCATCAAGCAGTTGTCAAATTCAAAACCAGCAATTTGCGTCTTTGTCGATACCATCTTGTACTCCTTTTTTGAAACACCACCAACAGAATCGTTCGGGATGCTCTCTATTTTCTTCTTTCATTATACCATCACTTGGAAGCTTCCGGACAATCAAAGCTAAAAATTCTTCCAAACATTCGGACTTTCCTAGTCGCGATAAAATTTTCAGAAAATTCAACTTTTTTCTTTACAAGCCAAAAAAAGTCTGCTATAATGATCCATGTAATAAAACATGACATTGTTTGTCAACTGTCTCAAAGCCACTCCCCTAGCGGGTTTGCTGGTTTTCGTTTCATTCACAAAGGAGAATTAACATGACAACTGCTAAAGAATATATCCAAAGCACTTTCGAAACTGTAAAAGCTCGTAACGGCCACGAAGCTGAATTCCTTCAAGCTGTTGAAGAGTTCCTCAGCACTTTGGAACCTGTTTTTGAAAAACATCCTGAATACATCGAAGAAAACATCTTGGCTCGTATTACAGAACCTGAACGCGTAATTTCTTTCCGTGTTCCTTGGGTTGACCGTGAAGGAAACATCCAAGTAAACCGTGGTTACCGTGTTCAATTCAACTCTGCTGTAGGTCCTTACAAAGGTGGTCTTCGTTTCCACCCAACTGTTAACCAAGGGATCTTGAAATTCCTCGGTTTCGAACAAATCTTCAAAAACGTCTTGACTGGTCTTCCTATCGGTGGTGGTAAAGGTGGATCTGACTTCGATCCTAAAGGAAAAACAGACGCTGAAGTGATGCGTTTCTGCCAAAGCTTCATGACTGAATTGCAAAAACACATCGGTCCTTCTCTTGATGTCCCAGCTGGTGATATTGGGGTTGGCGGACGTGAAATCGGATACCTTTATGGTCAATACAAACGCCTTCGCCAATTTGATGCTGGTGTCTTGACTGGTAAACCTCTTGGTTTCGGTGGTAGCTTAATCCGTCCAGAAGCAACTGGTTATGGTTTGGTTTACTACACGGAAGAAATGCTCAAAGCAAACGGCGACAGCTTTGCTGGTAAGAAAGTCGTGATCTCAGGTTCTGGTAACGTTGCTCAATACGCTCTTCAAAAAGCAACTGAACTTGGTGCAACTGTTATCTCTGTATCTGACTCAAACGGTTACGTGATCGACGAAAACGGTATTGACTTCGACCTTCTTACAGACGTCAAAGAAAAACGTCGTGCACGTTTGACTGAATACGCTGCTGAAAAACCAACTGCTACTTACTACGAAGGTTCTGTATGGACTTATGCTGGTAACTATGACATCGCTCTTCCATGTGCAACTCAAAACGAAATCGATGGCGATGCTGCAAAACGTTTGGTCGCTCAAGGTGTGAAAGTTGTCTCTGAAGGAGCAAACATGCCAAGTAACATCGATGCCATCAACGTATACAAAGAAAATGGTATCCTTTACGGACCTGCTAAAGCAGCCAATGCTGGTGGGGTTGCTGTATCTGCTCTTGAAATGAGCCAAAACAGCCAACGTCTTTCATGGACACGCGAAGAAGTGGACGGACGTTTGAAAGACATCATGACCAACATCTTCAACACTGCTAAAACAACTGCAGAAACTTACGGTCTTGGTAAAGATTACCTTGCAGGTGCCAACATCGCTGCCTTTGAAAATGTCGCAAATGCGATGATTGCACAAGGTCTTGTATAATCAATCGATATTTTTCTTTGAGACCTTCGGGTCAAAGCCTCTCAACTCCTGAAACCAGTATGTTTCAGGAGTTTTTTTGTAGCTACCGACCTCTGTCAAGACACCCCGTCCCAAGGGAGAAAAGCCATTTTTAAGACAAGGGGTTCAACCTTCTGTAGTGGGGAGATGTAAGCCCTCTCTTTTTCTGTATCTTTTTCTAAAAAAATTTTATTTTTTTTACTTTACCCCCTTGCATTTTTAATAAATTAGTATTAAACTATAGCAAAAGGAGGTGTGCTTATGTTTCTTTTAGCTCAAGAAAAATCAGATACGATCAAATTCCTTAAGTCTGAATTGGTCCAATTACTCTCCAATATGCGACAAGAAATCGCATCTAGCCGTCAATCACAGACCGGTGCAGCTTGCCATCATATTGAATATTGCATGGACAAGATCCAAAGGGCAAAAAGTTCCGTAGCCATTGCCCTCCCGATCGAATCCTTAAATCTTGAAATCACGACGATGCTACGCCAGCAACTCATCGTCTTGCCACCAGAGGCTCGAAAAAATTGGGACCAGATTAAAAAGCTGGATTTCAAATACTGCCACTTAAAATAGACCAAAAAAGAGAGTGGGACAGAAATCGATAATTCGTTAGAATTCGATTTCGTCGTCCCA
>NZ_CAUFJQ010000055.1 GCF_959025735.1 uncultured Streptococcus sp. | reverse complement strand
TTGCTCGACAATCCAAAAATAATTGAGAGGCTAGGACTTTTGTCCCAGCCTCTTCGAACATATTCAAACTGTTTTTCCTATAAAATAAGATTAATAATTCTTCATAATAGAAATTATGCTATTTTTTGAATCATTTGGGAGTATATTGAAACTTTCCGCCGTGAGAAAAGTGCTTGAAACAATCTTGTTTCAAGCACTCGGGAGTTTTGAGAGTAAAACAGTTCGGGGAACTGTTTTAGCCTGAGCTCAGAAATTAAAAAGCGAAGGGGCTCAAAACGAATTGAATACGGGCCACAGATTGTGCCAAAAAGATAAGTTCTCCTAGAATCGAAAGATTCTGCGTCAAACATCCTATTTTGACTTTATCCGCAAACGCCCTTTGTATCTTAATTAGTCATGGAACTTCCTGGATTGCTGAAATCATCCACCGGATAATTTCACCTAACGCCCGTACTCACCTAAGGAAAGTTTCTAAATTTTCTTTATCATCAATCCGAAGAAAGGTTTAGCTAACTTTTCTTTTCAAACAATCTTTAGAAATCTTATCCACCAAGGTAGGCCTTGCGGACTTCTTCTGAGGCTAAGAGTTCTTTTCCTGTTCCGGAAAGAACGACTTTCCCTGTTTCCAAAACATAACCTCGGTCTGCGATAGCAAGAGCCTTGTTGGCATTTTGCTCGATCAAGAGAACCGTTGTCCCTTGTTTTTGGATATCTTGGATGATATCAAAGATTTCTTGGATAAAGATTGGAGCCAATCCCATAGAAGGTTCATCCAGAAGCAAGAGTTTTGGCGTTGACATGAGTGCACGACCCATTGCGAGCATTTGTTGTTCCCCACCAGATAGGGTTGCTGCATCTTGGTTCTTCCGTTCTTCCAAACGTGGGAAACGAGAAAAGACTTTCTTCAAGTTAGCTTGATTTTCTTCTCGATCTTTCTTCAAGAAAGCTCCCATCTCCAAGTTTTCCATAACAGTTAAGCCTGGAAAGACGTGGCGGCCTTCTGGAACTTGAGAGAGTCCTGCTGCTACAATCTTTTGAGCCGGAACCTTTTGAATCTCCTGACCTAAAAACTCGATTTTCCCAGCACTTGGACGCACCAAACCTGAAATCGTACGAAGAATAGATGTTTTCCCAGCACCGTTAGCACCGATAAGAGAAACAACTTCCCCTTCATTCACCTCGAAACTGACATCACGGACAGCCTGGATCATGCCATAGTGTACAGAAAGATTTTCAACTTTTAACATAGACATTAGGCTTCACCTCCTAGATATGCTTCGATTACGCGTTTGTTGGTCTTGATTTCATCTGGCGTACCATGGGCAATCAAGCGACCATATTCCAATACATAAATCCGTTCTGTTACTTCCATAACCAAGCTCATATCGTGCTCGATCAGCATGATCGTAATATTAAATTCTTTTTGAATGCGACGGATCAATTGGGTCAATTCTGCTGTTTCTTGAGGGTTCATCCCTGCAGCAGGTTCATCCAAGAAGAGGATTTTTGGCTCTGTAGCAAGGGCACGAACGATCTCCAAGTGACGTTGTTGTCCGTAAGCTAAGTTTTTGGCCAAGGTATCTGCTTCTTTTTCCAAACCAAAAATCGCTAACAATTCAAGGGCTTTCGCTTTCAAAGCTTCTTCATTCTTGTAATAGCTTGGCAAGCGGAAAAGACTCGCAAAGACATGTGGTTTGTGGTGATTGGCAAAGGCAATCAAGACATTGTCCAAAACGCTTAAATCTTTAAAGAGACGAATATTTTGGAAAGTCCGTCCCAGACCACCTGCAGCGATTTTATATGGTGCTTTACCATTTAGCAACTGACCATCTAAGGTAATGGTCCCTTCACTTGGTTCATATACCCCTGTTAGGAGGTTGAAGAGGGTTGTTTTACCGGCACCGTTTGGTCCGATCAATCCAACCAATTCCCCTTCATTGAGTTCCATGGTCACATCCCCAACGGCTGTCAAACCACCAAAGTTTTTTGTTAAATTTTTTACTTCAAGAAGTGCCATTAGTTAGCCTCCTTTTTTGAGAGTAGTTTTTTCAAGCTGAATTCCCATGTTCCAAGAAGACCACCTGGACGGAAGATCATCACGAGAATCAAAGCCAATGAGTAAATGATCATACGTACACTTGAGAAGTCTTGAAGCACCATGTTCAAGATACCCAAGACGATGGCTGCCACAACTGTTCCGGACATTGATCCCAAACCACCAAACACGACAATGATCAAGACATTAATAGTATTGGTGAAAGAGTAGTCTTTAGGAACAACAGAGCCGATAAAGCCGGCTTGGAGAGATCCAGCAATCGCCGCTGTGATCGCACCAAATACAAAGGCGATGACTTTGACTTTGGTCGTATTGATCCCAACAGATTCTGCCGCGATTTCATCTTCACGAACAGAAAGGGTAGAGCGTCCAATTGGACTGCGTAAGAAGTTAATCGTAAAGATCGTTGTAATGACAACAAAGAGGTAAACCAATTGCCAAGTTGTAAAGGCTGGCAAACCAAGGATCCCAGCAGCACCATTTGTTAGAGTACCACCATTGACGATCAAGATCCGGATGATTTCAGAAACCCCAAGTGTCGCAATCGCGAGGTAGTCCCCTTTCAAACGAAGGGTTGGAACCCCAACGATCAAGGCAACGACACCAGCATTCAAAGCACCTAAAACCATCGCACCAAAGAAAGCCCCATAGGTTGGTGATTTAGAACCGAGAATGGCTGCAGAATAGGCACCAATCGCCATAAATCCGGCATGCCCGAGTGAGAATTGACCTGAGAAACCAACGATGAGGTTCAAACCAACTGCAAGGATAATATTAATTCCGATTTGTTCTAAAATTTGGATATAGAAGAGGTTGAGCACACCCGCTGCAACCAAGACTTGGATCAAGGCAAAACCTGCGACCAAAAGACCAAGCCAGACTAAATTCACTTTTAAATTTTGTTTCATGGCTTACACCTTCTCTTTCACATTTTTACCGAGGATACCTGCTGGACGGATGAGCAAGATCACAATCAAGATGGCATACACAATGGCATCACGGAAGTCTGAAAGACCGATCGCTGTAGCGAAGGTTTCCAACAAACCGATAACAAATCCACCTAGGGCAGCACCTGGAATGATTCCGATTCCTCCAAGAACGGCTGCGACAAAGGCTTTGATCCCTGGTGTCATCCCCATCAAAGGCTCGATCGAGTTGTAATACAAACCAATCAAAACACCACCAGCACCAGCCAAGGCTGATCCCAAAGCAAAGGTAAAACTGATCGTACGGTTTACGTTAATCCCCATCAATTGAGCGGCATCACTATCGACAGATACAGCCCGCATGGCTTTCCCCATCTTTGTCTTTTGAATAATAAATTGAAGAGCGACCATCAAGAAAACAGACACTCCCAAGATCATCAACTGAATATTGGAGATTGAAATAGGACCGAAGTTGTAACGAACCGTTTTAATCACTTGCGGGAAAGAACGGGTATTGGCCCCTACAAAGAAGACCATCCCATATTCGAGCAAGAAGGAAACCCCGATGGCTGTGATCAAGGCTGCAATCCGAGTCGAATGACGAAGCGGACGATAAGCCAGGTATTCAATTACAACCCCTAAAATAGCCGTCCCAACCATGGCTAGGAGCAAGGCTACAAAGAAGTTCACTTTCCACGAGTTCAATAAGAAATATCCCATAAAGGCACCTACCATGTAGATATCTCCATGGGCAAAGTTGATCAATTTGATAATTCCATACACCATGGTATAACCAAGGGCCAAGAGTGCATAGACGCTTCCCAAGATTAGACCGTTCACTAATTGCTGAAGCATATGAACCATCCTTTCTAACAATAAAGAGCGAGGCCAGGAATTTTCATTCTCCCAGCCTCTTGTACAAACAACAAATGATAATTATGGTTTAACAGACTCAACTGATTTGACTTTACCATCTTTCAAGCCAATCATAAGAGCTGATTTAACCGGGTTGTGGTTCTTGTCAATTGACATTGTACCAGTCACACCTTCCAAGTCTTTCAACTTCGCAAGGTTATCTTTCAATTCGACAGAGTTCTTAGCACCTTTAGATGCTTCTGCAACCATGTAAACTGAATCATAAGCCAAAGCTGCGAACATTGAAGGTTCTTCATTGTATTTCGCTTTGTAGGCTTCTACGAATTTCTTGGCTTTATCAGTCATTTCACCTTCAGTAGAGAATCCAGCTACGTAGTAGATGTCTGTAGCTGCAGCAGGTGTTGCTTGTTCAACGAACTTAGCATCGCTAAATCCATCCCCACCAATGATTGGTTGTTTGATTCCCATACCACGCGCTTGGTTTACGATCTTACCAGTTTCTGTGTAGTAACCTGGAAGAACAATCGCATCGAAGTCTTTATCTTTGATTTTTGTAAGAGCAGCTTGGAAGTCTGTATCCTTAGATTGGAAGGTTTCTGTTGCTACGATTTCACCTTTGTAAGATTTCTTGAAGGCTTCAGCAATCCCTTTCGCATAGTCAGATGAGTTATCGTAGTAAAGAACGACTTTCTTCGCTTTCAAGTTATCAGTTGTGTACTTAGCAATGATTTTTCCTTGGAAGCTATCGATGAAGGTTGCACGGAAGAGGTAATCTTGACCTTTTGTCAAATCATCTTGAGTTGCAGATGGTGTTACCAATGGAACACCTGCTTTACCAGCGTTGGCAACCGCTGCTGCAGTAGCACCTGAAGTCGCAGGTCCTACAAGAGCATTTACTTTTGATTGAGTGACAAGGTTTGTTGTAACAGTAGCCGCTTCAGCTGTTTCAGATTTGTTATCTTTATCTGTAACAACAATCTTCTTACCGTCAGCTCCACCCTTAGCGTTGATTTCATCAACGGCTAGTTGAGCACCTTTTTGTTCAGCACTACCGTAGGCTGCTACTTCACCAGTTTTTTCAAAGTTAAAACCGACTTTTAGTTCTTTACCGATTTCGTTACCAGTTGTGTTTGAACCTGAAGTAGAAACTTCACCACAAGCCGCAAGAAGAGCGACACTTGCAATGGTTAAAAATGAAAGAGCAAATTTTTTCTTCATTTGTAATGATCTCCTTAAATGAATCTTAAAATAAATACATTAAGAATATACCGAATTATCTGACAATTGTCAATAAAAAAAACGCAATCCATCAAATGATTGCGTTTTCTATCCTTCTGTGACCACGGATGGGGCCTCCAATCGCTGCAAACTCCCCACAAAATCCGTATCTAAATCTTTGAGATGACAAGGCAAGACCTTTTTGACATAACGTTCTTTCTTTAAGTCTTCCATGACTTGATCGGCCTTGTCACTGTCCACATACAATTGGACATAGCGGCATTTCTTAGAGTGGTACAAGACATCTCCGACAGATTGTAATTTTTTCCCGTCTCGATTGTAATACAATTTAACAATCAAGCCTGTTCTTTCTTGTTTCTCAAACATGGTCAATCCCTTTCTAGTTCTGTTACTAGTATATCAAATTTCAAGAAAAAGAACTACTCTTTTATGAGAGCCAAAAAGGCTAGACAGTGCCTAGCCTCGTTGGACCATTCCAGAGGATGGTTTAGCCCAATTTATTATTGGCCATGATTTCATCAATAAAACCATATTCAAGAGTTTCTTGCGCGCTCATCCAATTGTCACGTTCAGCATCTGCATGCACTTTTTCAATGGATTGACCTGAATTTTCCGCAAGGATTTTTTCCAAGTTGTTCCGTGTTTTGAGTAAGTGTTCTGCTGCAATTGCCATATCAGTTTGTTGGGTACCACCACCAGTACCACCCATTGGTTGGTGAATCATGTACTCTGCATTTGGCAACATGAAGCGTTTGCCTTTCGCACCGCTTGAAGCAATGACAGTCCCCATAGAGGCTGCCATCCCCATGACAATGGTTTGGACATCTGACTTGATAAAGTTCATGGTATCTACGATGGCGAGACCTGCAGAGACAGAACCCCCTGGTGTATTGATATACATATAGATATCTTTTGTATTATCTTGGGCATCCAAGAAGAGCAATTGAGCGATAATGGAGTTAGCCATTTGGTCCTCAACTGGTCCTGTTACCATGATAATTCGATCTTTCAACAGACGGGAATAAATATCGTAAGAACGTTCTCCACGGCTGGTTTGTTCAATAACTACTGGAATCATCTATTCTTCTCCTTTAGTATCCATTCATTCTCACGATTCGTGAGGTTCAAAGTATATGTGCTATTATAAACCAATGGTCAAAAAAGGTCAAATCTTAAGTACCTTTCGGACTTATAATGAATGGTTTCTTTATTTGGTACCGAATAAACGGTCACCTGCATCCCCAAGACCAGGAACAATGTAGCCATGTTCATTCAAATGATCATCGAGGGCTGCAGAAAAGATGTCGACATCCGGATGCGCTTCTTGAAGAGCTTTCACCCCTTCTGGTGCTGCTACTAAGCAGACAAACTTGATATGGCTAGCACCACGTTTTTTCAAAGAATTAATGGCTAGAATAGCAGATCCACCCGTAGCAAGCATCGGGTCTACTACAAAGATACGACGTTGATCAATATCTTCTGGTAATTTCACCAAGTATTCAACTGGTTTCAAGGTTTCTTCATCACGGTACATCCCGATATGGCCAACCTTAGCAGCTGGTACCAAACTCAAGAGACCATCAACCATCCCAATCCCTGCACGAAGAATGGGGACAATAGCCAATTTCTTCCCTGCGATTTGTTTTTGAACGGTTTTGGTAATAGGAGTTTCAATTTCAACATCCTCAAGAGGCAATTCCCGCAACACTTCATAGCCCATCAACATAGCAATTTCATCTACCAATTCACGAAAGGCCTTCGTAGAGGTATCTGTACGACGAAGAATAGACAATTTGTGTTGAATTAGTGGATGTGTAATAACTTCTAGTTTTCCCATTTTTGAGATCCTTCTTTCTAAGCTGCGATCCTTTAAAAAGGAGCTTGGATTGAGAAAGAGTCAAGCTCTCCCTCTTTCTGTTACTCCTTTTTTGATACGCGCAACACGTGGAAATCATCATTTCCAACTTTATATTCGTCTTATTATACCAAATTTTACCAAAAAAAGAGAGCCCTTACACTTAATTTTTTAAGTTCGGACTCACTCTTTCTATCAATCAATTACAACCATTCTTTGTATTTCTTAATATAGATACGTTTGACAACCGTCACACTCAGCATATAGAGGACGATAATCGCAAACAATAGAACAAAGTACAATCCATTTAGTTGGCTCAACTTCAAGATAGAAGCCAAAGGACTATATGGAAGGGAGGTTACAAAGAAGGCTGCTGCTAGGGTCGTCACCACGACTGAGAAGGCTGGACGACTTTGGATAAATGGAAGTTTTGGTGAACGCAACATATGGATAACCATGGTTTGAGACCACATAGATTCGATAAACCATCCAGTTTGGAACACCATGATAAAGGCTGCTGCATCTGCTGCTCCATGGTTGTAGCCATGACCTAAAATCATAGGAACAACAAGGAAGTAAAGAAGCATGTAGGTAATAATATCAAATACAGATGAAATTGGACCAATCCAGGCCATAAAGCGCATGATAGAGTTTGCTTCCCAGATACGAGGTTTCTTGAGAAATTCCTTGTCGACATTGTCAAAAGGAAGGGCGATACAAGAAAGATCATAGATAAGATTGAGCACAATCAAATGAACGGGAGCCATTGGAAGGAAAGGCAAAAAGATGCTGGCAAAGAGAAGAGAGAAGATGTTCCCGAAGTTAGAAGAGACCGTCATCTTGATGTACTTGGTCATATTGGCATAGACCTTGCGGCCTTCGACCAAGCCTTTTTCAAGAACCATCAAGTCCTTATCTAGAAGGATGACATCTGCTGTTTCCTTGGCAATATCCACAGCGGTATCCACGGAGATCCCAACGTCTGAGACCTTCATGGATGGAGCATCGTTGATCCCATCTCCCATGTAACCAACCTTGTGGCCATTGTTCTTGAGGCAGAGAATGATCCGCGCTTTTTGATCGGGTGATAATTTGGCAAAGACCGTTGTTGTTTCCACAACTTGTGCTAACTCTTGGTCAGTCATCGTATCGATTTCGCTTCCTAAAAGAATCCGCTCTACATCTAGTCCTACTTTTTCACAGACAGCTTGGGTGACCTTTTCATTGTCTCCAGTTAAGATCTTAGTGGTTACCCCATATTCTGCAAGAGCTTTGATCGCTGGAGCTGCAGAAGGTTTTGGTGGATCAAGAAAGGCAAGGTAACCGGTTAGGATCATGTCTCGTTCATCTTCAACACTAAAGATGTCATTTTCGTCCAAGTCGGTTTTGTAGCTGACGCCCAAAACACGAAGACCTTGTTCATTTAACTGAGCAACTTCAGCGAGGACCTCTTGACGGACTTCATCTGTCAGGCGTTTAATCTCACCCTTGTACTCAACATAAGTCGATACAGAAAGCATTTCTTCCAAGGCACCCTTGGTCACCATGCTGACCACACCGTCTTCGTCTTTGACAATGACACTCATGCGACGACGTTCAAAATCAAAGGGCAATTCATCAATCTTATGGAAGGTTTGATCCAGGTCGCGAACAATTTCATGTTTCTTGGCTTCTTTCTGGGTCCGATTGATAATCGCCCGGTCCATCAAATTTTTTAGCCCGGTTTGGAAATAGGAATTCAAGTAAGCCCGGCGAAGGACTGATAGATCCAACTCGCCATGGATATCAAGCGGATACTCCAAAACGATTTCATCTTGGGTCAAGGTTCCTGTCTTATCAGTACACAAAATATCGATAGCGCCGAGGTCTTGGATGGCATTGAGTTTTTTGATAACGACTTTTTCCTTGGCCATGATGATGGAGCCTTTCGCAAGACTCGCTGTAATAATCATCGGCAACATTTCAGGAGTCAAACCAACCCCAACGCTGAGGGCAAAGACACCCGCTTCTAACCAGTCACCATCTGTGAGGCCATTGATCACAAAGACAATGGGCACCATCACTAACATGAGCCGGATCAAGAGCCAAGAGATGGTATTCATTTCTCTCTCAAATGAAGTTGGTTCGTCATAGGTGTTGATGGTTTGCTCAATAGCTCCCATCATGGTTTCATCCCCCACGACCAGGACCAAGGCTGTTGCCCGTCCGGAGATGACATTGGTTCCCATGAAGGCCAAGCTTTCACTCGCCAAGAGACTATCTAAATTTTGACTCTCAGCCTTGCTGAGACAAATCTTTTCAACAGCATCACTTTCCCCTGTAAGACCAGATTGTTGGACAAAGAAGTCACGGGAATCGATCAAGACCACATCTGCTGGAATCATATCGCCGGCACTCAGTTTGATCACATCTCCTACGACGATTTCATCGATCGGAATTTCTTGTTCTGATCCATCACGCAGAACGGTCGCTGTATTGACAATCATACGTGATAAGTTGCTAGCTGCTTTGTCGCTCCGCAATTCTTGAATGAAGCGGATACCACCAGAGATCAAGACCAAGGTCACAATGATGATGGAGGTCGTTGGATCCTGTTCACCTGGTTTTGCTAGCCAGACATTGGTGATGAAGGAAACCAGCGCAATGACCAACAAAATCACTGTAAAAGGATTGATGATCGATTCGTAGATCTTTTTGATCATGGAATCTTCTTGACCTTTTGTGATGACATTTTCGCCATAGGCATCGCGGTTTTCTTCTACTTGATCGTCAACCAAACCAAGGGCACTGGTTTTGTAGTTGGCAAAGGTGCTTTCAAGTGGTTCTTGAAGAGCGGCAATGAGTCTTTCTTTATTTGTTTGCATTGGTATCTCCTTTTTCAATCAGGAGCCAATCACTTTTGGAGTCCCTACGACACAAATCAGCGATTGGCTGGTTCGGTGCGGTTCGGGATGATCGTCGATTTGTATCATAGCTCTCTCCTTTCTCTTTTCTTGGTAAGGCATCAAAAAAGAGTCCTACCCTCGATCGGTAGGACTCATGAAACTCGTCATTTATTTTTCAATCAAAACTCAAAAAAAAACTGACCGTCCAAGCTTTAGCTCCACAAGGCAATGAAATGAGCTTAGTCTTGACCTTTGCGATCAGGACTGTTGACCAACGAGTAGTGTCTCCACTGCTTTGCGGTAGTCATCCGTATCCTTGTGGTAGCCTCACCTACCGTATTTCGAGTTTATTGTACTCCTTCACTTACAGAAAGTCAACACTTATTTGTGAAAAGTTTCCACCAAGCGTTTGGTAATTTCTTCAATCAGGGTGAAGGGAGCTGCCACATTGAGGCGGGCATGCAAATTTCCTTCTTTTCCAAAATCTATTCCACGGTTCAAAATCAATTTGGCTTGGTCATGAATTTTAGCATGCAGCTCATCATCGGTATAAGGATAGGCTGAAAAGTCCAACCAAAGAAGATAGGTTCCTTGGGGTTTCATGACACGGATTTTGGTCTTTGCATGCAATTCATCTACCACATAGTCGATGTGTTTTTCAAAGACTTGCTTGAGCTCTGTCAACCAAGGTTTACCATGGCGATAAGCCGCTTCTGTTGCAATATAGCCCAAGCCTGAGATTTCATGTTGATTATTAGCTAATTGCCGTTGTTTAAAAGCCGTACGAAGCTTTGGATTTTCAATGACCACATAGGAATTTTTTGTTCCTGCAATATTGAAAGTCTTGGTTGCACTGGTTAAGATCAAGCTGAAATCTTTAAAGCTTGGATCAACTGTGTTAAAGCTGGTATGACGGTGGCCAAACAAGGCCAAATCTTGGTGGATCTCATCTGAAACGAGAAGGACACCATGTTTTTGACAGAGGTGGCCGATTTTTTCCAAGACTTCACGATCCCATACACGGCCTCCAGGATTGTGCGGATTACACAAAACATAGAGTTTCACCTCTTGCTCCACAATGTCTTTTTCCAGCTGATCAAAATCAATTTGGAAAAGACCATCCTTTTCAATTAATGAATTTTCGATCAATTTTCGACGATTGAGCTTGACACTTCGGGCAAATGGAGGATAGACCGGCGTATTGATTAAGACAGCATCCCCTTCCTTGGTGAAGGCTTGAATAGCTGTTGAAATGGCTGGAACAACACCTTCGATAAAGACGACAGCTTCCTTTTCAAAGGAATAGCCATGCTCTTCTTTTTCCCAATCAAGGATAGACTGGTAGAGGCTATCCGATGCATAGGTGTAGCCATAGACCATTTGGTCTGCATAGCCGATAACAGCTTCTCGTACTTCTGGAATGACATTAAAATCCATGTCCGCGATCCAAGCCGGAATGATTTCTGGATCTGTCTCAGTTTCTTTCCACTTGTAGGTATGGTGGGTCAAGCGATTCGGTAAAGTCGTGAAATCATATTTGGTCATCTTAAGCCTCCAATACTTGTTTCAAATCTTCAATCAAATCATCCGCATCTTCGATTCCGATGGACAAACGAAGAAGATCATCTGTCAAACCATATGAATGGCGAACTTCTGCAGGAATGTCCGCATGGGTTTGAGTGGTAGGATAAGTGATCAAACTTTCAACTCCGCCAAGGCTTTCTGCAAAGGTAAAGACTTGAAGGGAATTCAACAAGTTAGGAATTTTTTTCTCATCTTGAATTTTAAAGGAGACCATTCCACCTTTTCCAGTGTAAAGGACTTCTTTGACCTGAGGGGAGGTTTTCAAAAACTCGACCACCTTGCGAGCATTCTCTGTGGAGCGCTCCATCCGAATCGAAAGCGTCTTGATCCCACGGATCAACAGATAGCTGTCAAATGGGGAAAGAACAGCACCGGTCGTGTTCAAATTGTAAAAGAGTTGGTCATACAGGTCTGGATCATTTGTCACGACAACACCAGCCAAGACATCGTTGTGACCAGCTAGGTACTTGGTTGCTGAATGAAGAACAATATCAGCACCCTCTTCAATTGGGCGTTGGTAAATAGGGCTATAGAAGGTATTATCCACCACGACTTTGGCACCTTTTGCATGGGCCAATTTGGCTAAATGATCAATATCAAATTCCAACATCAATGGATTAGTTGGTGTTTCAATATAGAGGACATCTACTTGATCCTTTTCTAGGTATTGGAGCAGTTCTTCTTCTGTATTGGCATAGGTAAAAGAGAAGCGGCCTTCTTGCTCTTGTTGGTTAAACCAGCGGAAAGAGCCTCCATAAAGGTCACGAACGGCTAAGACTTTTGTACCAACGGGGAAAATGCTAAAAGCAAGCACAATCGCTGACATTCCAGAACTTGTCGCCAAAGCATAGTCTGCACTTTCGATAGCTGCTAAAGTCTTTTCAGCTGTTGCGCGTGTTGGATTTTTTGTACGGGTATAGTCAAAACCTGTAGACTGACCAAATTCTGGGTGTTGGTAAGTCGTAGAGAAATGCAAAGGAGTCGTCAAAGCTCCCGTTGCTTTATCCGACTTGATTCCTGCCTGTGCCAAAATCGTATTGATATTGCGTTTTTTACTCATATTGCCCTCCGATAAACATTCAATCTAACTGCTTACTATTTTATCACTATTATGAGGAGAGCGGTTTTCCCATTTTCAAGACCTAGCTATAGTTTCAAACTATAAGAAAAGAGAGTGGGACAGAAATCG
>NZ_CAUFJQ010000054.1 GCF_959025735.1 uncultured Streptococcus sp. | reverse complement strand
AGTTTGGTCTTGTATTGGAAATCCGTTACCAATTCTTGAAGATTGGTCTTTTGGTCTTGGATAATATCCAGATTGCGTTGGATTTTTGCTAGGTTATCTTGAATTCCCTTGACCAATTGGCTGGATTCAGTCACCTCTGTTTTGATTTCTTTGCGGTTTTTTACTAGGTGGTAGCTAATGCTAGCTCCTGTTGCAAACCAAAAGAGATTTTTGAGTTTCATATGGCCTCCTTTTTAACTGTTTTTGATGGTTTCTGCGAGAACTGCTAGTTGTTCAAAATTAGGCTCGTGTTCAGTAAAAGAAATGGCAAGCTCATCTTGATCGGAATAGCGAGGGATAATGTGGACATGTGTGTGAAAAACAGTTTGTCCAGAAACTTCTTCCATGTTGCTGATGATATTCATTCCCTTAGCTTGGGTAGCAGCTTCTACTTTTTTAGCAACTTTAGAAACACGTGCAAATAGTTGAGCTGTGGCGGTTTCGTCCATCTTTAAAAGGTTGCGAGCGTGTTTTTTTGGAACCACTAACGTATGACCTGGTGTAACCTGAGAGATGTCCAAAAATGCGAGGACTTCCTCGTCCTCATAGACTTTGGAGGAAGGAATGTCGCCAGCTATAATTTTACAAAAAATACAATCGTCAACCATAAATACACCTCATTTAGACTAAATTTTGTTATAATATAAGAACATTATACCAGAAATCGGAGAAAATATGTTAGAAATCAACAAGTTGACAGGGGGCTATGTCAACATCCCTGTCCTGAAAGAGGTGAGTTTTTCAGTTCCGGATGGCCAACTGATTGGTTTGATTGGACTAAATGGAGCTGGGAAGTCAACCACGATTAATGAAATTATTGGTCTCCTGCATCCTTATGCTGGGGAAGTACGGATTGACGGCTTGAGTCTTCCAGAAGCTCCAACAGACTATCGTAAAAAAATCGGCTATATTCCAGAAACTCCTAGTCTATATGAAGAATTAACCTTGAGAGAGCATATTGAAACTGTAGCTATGGCCTATGATTTAGACATGGATCAGGTCATGGTGCGCGTCCATCCTTTATTGGAACGATTCCGTTTGGCTGAAAAATTAGATTGGTTCCCGACCCAGTTTTCAAAAGGGATGAAGCAAAAGGTCATGATTATTTGCGCCTATGCAGTGGATCCAAGTCTTTATATTGTCGATGAACCCTTTTTGGGATTGGATCCTGTTGCGATTGCAGATTTGATTCAGTTATTGGCCGATGAGAAAGCAAAAGGAAAATCGATTTTGATGAGTACCCACGTTCTGGATTCGGCTGAAAAGATGTGTGATGGTTTTGTGATCCTACATAAGGGTCAGATCCGAGCAAAAGGGACCTTGGACGAGCTGCGCTCAACTTTTGGGGATGAGAAAGCAAGTCTAAATGATATCTACATGACCTTGACAGAAGAGGAAACAGCATGAAAGAGTTGATGAAAAAACGGCAAGAAACGTTTCGAACTCAATGTGTAAAATATAGCCGCTATGTTCTCAATGATCATTTCGTCCTCTTTATGCTGATTTTCATAGGATTTTTGGCGGTTCAATACAGCCAATTCTTGCAAGATCTCCCCAAAGATACAAGCCTGATCCGCTGGAGTCTCATGATTGGCTTGCTCCTCTTGGTTCCGATAGGCTCCATTGCGACCTACTTAGAGAAGCCCGATGCTTTATTCCTTTTAGTAAAGGAAGAGGAAGTGAAAAGTTATATCAAAGGGCAGGCCAAGAAGTCTTTTGTGTTTTGGTTTTTGATTCAAAGTGTTGTCCTTCTATTATTTGTGCCTCTTCTTCTGGCAACGGGGCTGGATAAACTTGCTATTGTAGCCTATATCCTTGTCTTAGGAGTGGCTAAAGGGGCTGTTTTTAGCTGGAAGGAAGCGCGCTTCTACCAGGATGGAAATTTGAATTGGACCTTAGCCATTGCTCGTGAGAATGCAAGGAAACAATTGATTCTTCGCTTCTTTGCCTTGTTTACAACGGTAAAAGGTATTACCAACAGTGTCAAAAGAAGAGCTTACTTGGATGGTTTCTTAGGGCTTCTTCCCAAAACACATGGCAATACGTGGCTTCACTTATATATGCGCTCCTTCCTACGGAATGGAGATCTTTTCTCTATGACTCTCCGACTCTTGGCTCTTTCCATTCTCGCTATGGTCTTTATTCCCCAACCCCTCGTAGTGATTGCCCTTGTAGCCTTGCTCAATTACTTGGTTATTTTTCAATTACTGGGGCTTTACAGTGCTTTTGATTACCAACCCTTGACCCTCCTTTTTCCGATGAAAAAGGGCAGTAAAAAGGCAGGGTTGAACAAAACGATTCAGCTGGTCATGGGGATGATAACGGTGATAGAAGGGGGAATTGGCCTGGTCTTTATTTCAGATAAAGTCCTGTTGTTAGGCTTATTGGCTTATACAGTTGCTTTAATCCTACTCTATCTTCCATTTAAGATGGCGCGCTTGGTTGACGAAAATCGTTAAAATTAGTAAAATAGATTGGAAACTTTTTACGGAGGAAAAGATGGACTCGAATGAAAAAGAGCTAAGCCTCACCCCAATTCCTGGGAAGAGTGGGAAGGCCTACATGGGGACCTACCCAGATGGTGGGCGCGTTTTTGTAAAAATGAATACGACCCCAATCCTTGCGGGTCTAGCAAAAGAACAGATTGCTCCTCAATTGTTATGGAGTCGACGATTGCCAGATGGAAATGTGATGAGTGCCCAAGAATGGTTGAATGGGGAAATTCTCACGCCAAATGGGATGTCAAAAAAACAAGTGGTCAATATTTTAACGAGATTGCACCGTTCTAGACCTTTGATGACCCAATTGAAAAAACTTGGCTATCCTGTGGAATCTCCATTAGAATTGCTCAATTCTTGGAGCAACCGGTTGCCAATTGCCCTACGTCAGAACCACTATATCCAATCAGTCGTAAAGAATTTACGTAAGACAGTGCCTGCCTTTCGGGAGGATTATGCGACGATCGTCCACGGAGATGTCCGTCATAGTAACTGGATTGAGACAGAGAGCGGCTTGATTTATCTAGTCGATTGGGACTCTGTTCGTTTGACAGACCGGATGTTGGATGTGGCGCATATCTTGAGTCACTATATCCCAGATTCTAATTGGCGCGATTGGTTAGGCTATTATGGCTACAAGTACAATCAAAAAGTATTTGATAAACTCTATTGGTTTGGTCAATACTCTTTCTTGTGCCAAATTGCTAAATACTATGAAAATAATGATTTAGAAAATGTCAATCGCGAGATCTATGCTCTGCGCAATTTCCGGTTGAAATATGGAAAGGAAATATGAGAGTTAGAAATCGCAAGGGAGCGACTGAATTATTAGAAGCGAACCCGCAATATGTGGTCCTAAATCCAGAAGATGCCAAGGGAAAATGGCATGAAATTTTCGGGAATGACCATCCTATTCATATCGAAGTGGGTAGCGGAAAAGGGGCCTTTATTACTGGGATGGCCAAGGCCAATCCAGAGATCAACTACATCGGAATTGATATTCAAAAATCGGTCTTGAGTTATGCTTTAGATAAGGTCTTAGAAGCTGATGTTCCTAACATTAAATTGCTTTGGGTAGACGGAGATAGCTTGACCAACTATTTTGAAGATGGAGAAATCGATCGACTCTATCTGAATTTTTCAGATCCTTGGCCTAAGAAACGTCATGAGAAGCGTCGCTTGACTTACAAGACTTTCTTGGATACCTTCAAGCAAATTCTTCCAGAACATGGGGAGATTCACTTTAAAACAGATAATCGAGGTCTGTTTGAATACAGTTTGGTGAGCTTTTCACAGTATGGAATGACTCTGAAGGGAGTCTGGCTAGACCTTCATGCTAGTGATTTTGAGGGCAATATCATGACGGAATATGAGAAAAAGTTCTCAAGTAAAGGACAGGTCATTTACCGTGTAGAAGCACAGTTTTAGCATATTCCTTGCAATCATTAGGGAATCGTGTTATAATACCTTAAATGAATAGAAAAGGAGAGGCGGGGAAATATCTTCGCCTCTTATCTATGAGGAGGTGGCAACCATCACAACGATTGTTGACTTAGTAACAGAAGTGATTCAGCCAGCTATAAAGGAACCATTTGAATTGGTCGATGTTGAATATGGCAAAATGGGTGGTGACTACGTCTTAAGCATTTTCGTAGACAAACCAGAAGGGATCACACTGAATGATACAGCGGATTTGACAGAAATCATTAGCCCGCTATTGGATCAAATCAAACCAGACCCATTTCCAGAACAGTACTTTTTAGAAGTTACCAGTCCTGGCTTGGAGAGACCTTTGAAAACCAAGGAAGCACTCGAGGGAGCTGTTGGCAAGTATGTCAATATCAGCTTGTATAAGGCTGTGGAAAAGCAAAAGGTCTTTGAGGGGAACTTGGTAGGTTTTGAAGAGGATGTTTTGACCATTGAGTATATGGATAAAACACGAAAGAAAACTGTAGAAATTCCTTATAACCTTGTGTCCAAAGCAAGGTTGGCTGTAAAATTGTAACAGAATGAAAGAAAGGATGCCTTTATAGAAGAGGCAAGAAAAACATGAGTAAAGAAATGCTAGAAGCCTTCCGCATTTTGGAAGAAGACAAAGGGATCAAAAAAGAAGATATCATCGAAGCAGTCACAGAATCATTGCGTTCAGCTTATCGCCGTCGTTATGGACAATCAGAAAGTGCAGCGATTGAATTCAATGAAAAAACTGGAGATTTCCGTGTTTATACGGTTCGTGAAGTAGTCGATGAAGTCTTTGATAGCCGTTTAGAAATTAGCTTGAAGGATGCCTTGGCCATTAGCTCTGCTTATGAGTTGGGTGACAAGATCAAGTTTGAAGAAGCACCAGCTGAATTTGGTCGCGTAGCAGCTCAATCTGCCAAACAAACCATCATGGAAAAAATGCGGAAGCAAACGCGCACCATCACCTATAACACTTATAAAGAACATGAAAATGAAATCATGAGTGGAACGGTGGAGCGCTTTGACAATCGTTTTATCTATGTCAATCTTGGTTCGATCGAAGCTCAATTGTCTAAGCAAGACCAAATTCCAGGAGAAGTGTTCCAATCTCATGATCGAATTGAAGTATTTGTCTACAAGGTAGAAGATAATCCACGTGGTGTCAATGTCTTTGTTAGCCGAAGCCATCCTGAAATGATCAAACGTTTGATGGAACAAGAAATTCCTGAAGTTTATGATGGAACTGTTGAGATTATGAGTGTAGCGCGTGAAGCTGGAGATCGTACAAAAGTTGCGGTTCGTAGCCATAATCCAAACGTAGATGCGATTGGGACTATCGTTGGTCGTGGTGGATCGAATATTAAAAAGATTACCAGCAAGTTCCACCCAGCTCGATACGATCAAAAATTAGACCGTATGGTTCCGGCAGAAGAAAACATCGATGTCATCGAGTGGGTTCCAGATCCAGCTGAATTTATCTACAATGCGATCGCTCCTGCAGAAGTGGACCAAGTTATTTTTGATGATGAAGATAGCAAACATGCTCTCGTTGTGGTTCCAGATAATAAACTATCTCTTGCCATCGGTCGTCGTGGTCAAAACGTTCGTTTGGCGGCTCATTTGACTGGTTACCGCATTGATATCAAATCTGCTAGTGAGTTCGAAGAAATGGAAGCAGCTCAAGAAACTTTTGAAGACCAAGTAGAAAGTGGCGAAGAGCAAGTCGATTAAGAGAGGGAGGGAAAATGGTAAAAACAAGAAAAATCCCTTTAAGAAAATCTGTCGTTTCAAATGAAATTATTGATAAGCGTGATTTGCTCCGCATTGTCAAAAATAAAGAAGGACAAGTCTTTATCGATCCAACTGGCAAAGCCAATGGTCGAGGTGCTTACATCAAGCTAGACAATGAAGAAGCGGCACTTGCTAAGAAAAAGAAAGTTTTTAATCGTAGCTTTAATATGGAAGTGGAAGAAGCTTTCTATGATGAATTGATCGCTTATGTAGATCATAAGGTGAAGAGAAGAGAGTTAGGCCTTGAATAAGCAAAAGATAAGTAATTTGTTGGGCTTGGCGCAAAGAGCAGGAAAACTCATTTCTGGAGAAGAACTCGTGATCAAAGCCATCCAGGAAGAAAAAGCACAATTAGTTTTTCTGGCAAATGATGCAGCTAGTAACCTGACAAAAAAGGTGACAGATAAGGGTCACTATTATGAGGTTCAAGTATCTACCGTGTTTTCAACACTAGAATTAAGCACTGCAATTGGACGTGCCCGTAAGGTCGTCGCTGTTGTAGATGCTGGATTTTCAAAGAAAATGAGGTCTCTTATGGAATAGAAGAGGAGGACAGCAATTGTCTAAGAAAAGATTATACGAAATTGCCAAAGAATTGGGCAAGGAAAGTAAAGAAGTCGTCACTCGTGCGAAAGAATTAGGTTTTGACGTCAAGAGTCATGCATCTAGTGTCGATACTGATGTTGCTGAAAAGTTGATCAAGAGCTTTGCAGCAAAAAAAGAAACAGTCGAAAAGAAAGTAGCAGAAGTGGCTGCCAAGGCAACGGCTGTCGCAGAGAAAAAAGAAGCAGCGCCCGTCAAAAAAGAAGGAGCAACTGAGACAAAATCAGTAACGCCAGCTGCTAAACCAAAGAGTCGTAACTTTAAAGCGGAACGAGAAGCGCGTGCAAAAGAACAGGCTGAACGTAGGAAACAACAAGACAATCGTCCAAAACGTGATCGCAAAGACAATCACCGTCATGGTGACAACCGAAATCAACGACCACAAGAGCGAAATGAACAACGAAATCAAGGTTCTGATCGTCGCAATAACCGACCAGATCAAAGACGTGGTGAACAACCCCAAGTGGCACCAAAAGTTGATTTCAAAGCGCGTGCAGCAGCACTGAAGGCTGAACAAAATGCTGAGTACGCACGTGGAAGTGAAGATCGCTACAAACAACAAGCTGCAAAAGCAGAACAAGAACGTCAACAGCGCCGGAAACAGGTAGAAGCACCAGAAGTGAAAGCGCCTGTACAGGAGCCGGCTGTTGAGAACCGTACAAAACCAGCTGTTGCTGCTGCTCCAGCTCAAGTCGATACACGTCGGAAGAAACAAGCGCGACCAGATAAGAAACGCGATGATTTTGATCGTGAAGAAGATGGTCCAAGAAAACAACAAAGGAATCGAAATAGTCAAAATCAAGTGAGAAATCAGAGAAATAGTAACTGGAATAACAATAAGAAAAATAAAAAAGGAAAGAACAACCGTAATGATGCTCCAAAACCAGTAACAGAGCGTAAATTCCATGAATTACCAAGTGAATTTGAGTATACGGATGGAATGACGGTTGCAGAAATCGCAAAACGCATCAAGCGTGAACCGGCTGAAATCGTCAAGAAACTCTTTATGATGGGAGTCATGGCGACTCAAAACCAATCGCTGGATGGAGATACGATTGAACTCTTGATGGTGGATTATGGAATTGAAGCCAAGAAAAAGGTTGAAGTGGACAATGCCGATATCGAACGCTTCTTCGTTGAAGATGGTTATTTGAATCCAGATGAATTGGTAGAGCGTCCACCAGTTGTCACCATCATGGGACACGTTGACCACGGTAAAACTACCCTTTTGGATACCCTTCGTAATTCACGTGTAGCAACAGGTGAAGCGGGAGGAATCACTCAGCACATCGGTGCCTACCAAATCGTGGAAAATGGTAAGAAGATTACCTTCTTGGATACACCTGGACACGCGGCCTTTACTTCTATGCGGGCGCGTGGTGCATCTGTTACCGATATTACCATCTTGGTTGTAGCAGCAGATGACGGGGTGATGCCACAGACCATCGAAGCCATCAACCACTCAAAAGCTGCCAATGTCCCAATCATTGTGGCTATCAACAAGATCGATAAACCAGGAGCTAATCCAGAGCGTGTCATCGGTGAATTGGCAGAGCATGGAGTTATGTCAACTGCCTGGGGTGGAGATTCTGAGTTTGTAGAGATCTCTGCCAAGTTCAACCAAAATATCGATGAACTCTTGGAAACTGTCCTTCTTGTAGCTGAAATCCAAGAACTCAAGGCAGATCCAACTGTTCGTGCCATCGGTACTGTTATCGAAGCGCGTTTGGATAAAGGAAAAGGTGCGGTGGCAACCCTCCTTGTTCAACAAGGTACCTTGAATGTCCAAGACCCAATCGTTGTCGGAAATACCTTTGGACGTGTCCGTGCCATGACCAATGACCTTGGCCGTCGTGTGAAAGTAGCTGGACCATCTACTCCGGTTTCTATCACTGGTTTGAACGAAGCCCCAATGGCGGGGGACCACTTCGCGGTTTACGAAGATGAAAAATCTGCGCGTGCAGCCGGTGAAGAACGTGCCAAACGTGCTCTTATGAAACAACGTCAAGCAACCAACCGCGTCAGCCTTGAAAATCTCTTTGATACCTTGAAGGCTGGGGAAGTGAAATCTGTTAATGTCATCATTAAAGCCGATGTACAAGGTTCGGTTGAAGCCCTTGCTGCCTCCCTTCAAAAGATTGAAGTGGAAGGTGTGAAAGTGACCATCGTTCACTCAGCAGTTGGTGCGATCAACGAATCAGACGTGACCCTTGCAGAAGCTTCAAATGCCTTCATCATCGGATTTAACGTCCGCCCTACGCCACAAGCACGTCAACAAGCTGAAGCTGATGAGGTAGAAATCCGTCTTCACTCAATTATCTACAAAGTGATTGAAGAAATGGAAGATGCCATGAAGGGAATGTTGGATCCTGAATTTGAAGAGAAAGTCATCGGGGAAGCAGTTATTCGTGAAACCTTTAAGGTCTCTAAAGTGGGTACCATCGGTGGATTTATGGTCCTCAGTGGTAAGGTTACACGTGATTCCAAAGTCCGTGTCATTCGTGACGGTGTCGTGATCTATGACGGAGCTCTTGCAAGCTTGAAACACTTCAAAGATGATGTCAAAGAGATCACAAATGGTCGTGAAGGTGGATTGATGATTGAAGGTTACAATGATATCAAGACAGATGATACCATCGAAGCCTACATCATGGAAGAAATTAAAAAATAAGCAAGCTGACTAGGAAAAAAGAGGGTTCCCTCTGATTTCCTAGTTTTTAAACACAGAGCAGAAAGGAGTTCCTATGGCAAGTCATTTTCGGACAGACCGAGTAGGGATGGAAATTAAGCGGGAAGTCAACGAGATTTTACAAAAGAAAGTCCGTGACCCGCGTGTTCAAGGCGTCACCATTACGGATGTTCAAATGCTAGGTGATTTGTCTATGGCCAAAGTGTATTATTCAATTATGAGTGATTTGGCTTCAGACAATCAAAAGGCTCAGACAGGCCTTGAAAAAGCAACAGGAACCATCAAGCGTGAATTAGGTCGGAATCTGAAATTATACAAGATTCCGGATCTTACTTTTGTGAAAGACGAATCCATCGAATACGGTAACAAGATCGATGAGATGTTACGCAATTTGAACAAAGACTAGAGAGGCTGGGACCAATAGTGTCCAACCTCTTTTTTGGCTCTTAAAATGAGGAAAATAAAACAGAAAGAAAAAAACGGTTTCAAAAAATAATAGAAATTTACAGAAATCTCTTGTGTGATTGGAAATTATCCTTTACAATAGGAGAGGAGTTTTATTTCTGATCTCATATTTGGAGGAATGATCATGTCCATTAACTGGCAGGAAATTTTGTTTAACTTTTTGGGAGGGTTGGGTCTCTTTCTCTATAGTATTAAAACAATGGGAGAAGGATTGCAACAAGCTGCAGGGGACCGTCTTCGCTACTATATTGATAAATATACCAGCAATCCCTTTCTTGGAGTCTTAGTAGGGATTGTTGTGACAGCTCTTATTCAGTCTAGTACTGGGGTAACGGTGATTACCGTTGGTTTGGTCAGTGCGGGTCTCTTGACCCTACGTCAAGCCATTGGGATCATCATGGGGGCTAATATCGGGACTACGGTCACCTCGTTCATTATTGGGTTTAAACTGGGAACTTATGCCCTTCCAATTATGTTTCTTGGAACGGTCTTACTTTTCTTTACCAAGAATCGAATGGCCAATAATATTGGTCGGATTCTCTTTGGGGTTGGAGGAATTTTCTACGCTTTAAACCTGATTAGTGCGGGAATGAGTCCTTTGAAAGAATTGCCAGAATTTAGTCAGTACATGATCACCCTTGGGAAAAATCCAATTCTGGGTGTTTTAGCAGGAGCCATCATCACTGTTTTGATTCAAGCTTCGTCAGCTACCATTGGGATTCTACAAGGTTTGTATTCAGGTGGATTCCTAGATCTTCGCGGTTCTTTACCTATTCTTTTTGGAGACAACATCGGAACAACCTTGACAGTTATTATTGCAGCGATGGGGGCCAATGTTTCTGCTAAACGTGTTGCAGCAACCCATGTGCTCTTTAACTTGATCGGTACAATCCTTTGTTTGATCTTGTTAACACCTTTTACAGCCATGATTGAATACTTCCAAGGGCTCTTGCACTTGTCACCAGAAATGACCATTGCTTTTTCTCACGGAGCTTTCAACGTGACCAACACTATCATTCAATTCCCATTCATTGGAGCTTTGGCATACTTTGTAACCAAACTGATTCCTGGTGAGGATGAGGTTGTCAAATATGAACCGCTCTACTTGGATGAAAACTTGATCACTCAAGCGCCTTCGATTGCTCTAGGAAATGCAAAAAAAGAGTTGCTTCATTTAGGTGGATATGCAGACAAAGCTTTTAATCTCTCTTATGATTATATTGTTCATCAAAATGAAAAAACAGCTGAAAAGGGACATAAGACAGAAGAAGCCATTAATACCATTGATGATGATTTGACTCGCTACTTGATTCGTTTGTCGAGTGAAGCCTTGAGTCCGAGAGAAAGTGAAGTTCTCACCAATATCTTAGATTCCTCACGGGATTTGGAGCGGATTGGAGATCACGCGGAAGCCTTGATCAATCTGACTGATTATTTAATTCGTAAGAAAGTGGTCTTTTCAGAAGCGGCCTTGGCTGAATTGGAAGATATTTACAACCAAACCCATCAATTTGTAGAGGATGCCTTAAAAGCTGTTGAGAACAATGATGTGAGTCTTGCAAACCAATTGGTAGCACGTCACGAGGCAATTGAAAAGTTGGAGAAAAGACTTCGGAAAACCCATATTCGTCGTTTGAACCACGGTGAATGTACACCTCAAGCCGGAGTGAACTTTATTGATATCATTTCTCACTATACACGTGTTGCAGACCATGCCATGAATCTCGCTGAGAAAGTACAAATCGAGCAAATTTAATGAACGTCAAACAGAGTAAGTAGGAAGCTTACTCTGTTTTTTTGTTGGATTCTATTCAAAAATAGGTCTAGACCATTTACAAATAGAAGTGAAAGCGTTATAATATGTATGAATATAAATGGAACACAGTTCCTACAATGGAAAGGACGATTTTATGTCTACATATATTAAAGCAGATCAATTTTATTACCCACATGGAGTTCGCCGTGGAGGTTATTTGGAGCTCGTCAATGGCAAGTTTGGAAAACATGTGGAAAGCTTACCAGAAGGTGCGGATGTGCTGGATTATTCTGGTTATAGCATTGCCCCAGGCTTGGTGGATACCCATATTCACGGTTTTGGTGGAGTAGATGTTATGGATAATAATATCGAAGGCACTCTCCATACCATGAGTGAAGGTCTCTTGAGTACTGGGGTCACAAGCTTTTTGCCTACGACCTTGACTTCCTCTTACGAACAACTTTTGGCGGTAACTGAAAATATTGGTGCACGATACAAAGAAGCAACAGGTGCTAAGATTCGCGGTATTTATTTTGAAGGACCTTATTTTACAGAAAAATACAAGGGAGCTCAAAATCCAGCTTATATGAAAGATCCAAGTATGGAAGAATTCCGTGCTTGGCAAAAAGCGGCTAATGGTCTGTTGAATAAGATTGCCCTTGCTCCTGAGCGTGAAGGAGTAGAAGATTTTGTTCGGACCATTACAGGAGAAGGAGTGACAGTCGCCCTGGGACACTCCAATGCTACTTTTGAAGAAGCTAAAAAGGCGGTTGATGCAGGTGCGAGTGTCTGGGTGCATGCCTACAATGGTATGCGTGGTTTGACGCACCGTGAACTCGGTATGGTTGGTGCCATGTATGAGTTGCCTCATACTACAGCAGAGTTGATCTGTGATGGCCATCACGTGGATCCGCTAGCGTGTGATATCCTGATGAAACAAAAAGGAAAAGAAAATGTTGCCTTGATTACGGACTGTATGACAGCTGGGGGCTTAGAAGACGGGGACTACATGCTTGGGGAATTCCCGGTTGTGGTCGCTGAAGGGACGGCTCGCTTGAAATCAACTGGTAATCTAGCTGGCTCAATCTTGAAATTGAAAGATGGATTAAAAAATGTTGTAGAGTGGGGAATTGCTAACCCTCACGAAGCAGTGATGATGGCCAGCCTCAATCCGGCAAAATCAGTCCATATTGATGATGTTTGTGGTCAAATTCGAGAAGGGTATGATGCGGACTTCATCGTGCTTGATCAAAATTTGGATCTGGTTGCGACCTATCTCGATGGGGTCAAACGTTACCAGGCAACTAACTAGATTCAAGAAACGAAGATAGAATACTTCCTCTCTAGGTCATACCTAGAGAGGTTTTTGT
>NZ_CAUFJQ010000053.1 GCF_959025735.1 uncultured Streptococcus sp. | reverse complement strand
ATCTCCCTTCTTTGGTATCAGGATAGTGAGGTTTGCAAACAAGTGGATAATACTGATCAGATTTACGATGTAACAAAACTTCATAAAATGTATGATTACCTAACTTCACATGGTTCGTGCTATTATATCCAATATGAGGGAGTGTTAGTTGGAGATGTGACACTTCAAGATAACTCGGAACTTTCTATAGTGATCAGCAAAGAGTATCAGAATTTACAGATTGGAAGACGATGTATTTCTGAAATGATACAGTTGGCCAAAGAGAAAAAAATGGTTAAGGTAACTGCTCAAATTTATCCTTTTAATACTCAAAGTCAAAGAATGTTTTTGGCTTTGGGATTTCAGAAAGTAGATGAAGAGTGGTATGAATATAAGTTGATTTAGGAAAGCTGTGTATTATTTTATGTATTTAAATAATAGTCCGTATTTTATATACTAAAGAATATTAAAGTGAGAATAAACTCATTAAAAACATATAATTGAAATAGGAGAAGAAATTATCTATCTTCTATGTCTGTAACCGTTTTTTCTGCTATAATATCACTAGATAGAAATGTGGGAGTTTCAATCATGGTTACAAAACGGTTTTTGAAAAATGTTATTGTTGCGATTGTCTCGGTTTTTATGTCCTTGGCCATTGTTCAAGGGGCTCAAGCTGAGCAAACGGGCCTCGATTACCAGAGTCTTCATCTACTGCCTTTTAATGGCAGTAAGCAGCTCGTACTGGGAGATTTTGATCATTTAGGTCGTGCGACCTCAGCTCATATTCAGTTGCAGGACAAGGATGAGCCAAAGAAAAAAAGAGAACCACGTCTCAACTATAATCCGGTTGGCTGGCACAATTATAAGATTGCTTATGGAAACAAAGGGAAGAAGGCCTGGCTGTTCCATAGAGGACATCTGATTGGCTATCAATTTAGTGGACTGACTAATGAAGGGAAAAATCTGGTTCCTTTAACTGCCTGGACCAATACGGGGAATTATAAAGGGACAGCGGATAGTAATGTGGAAGGCATGCTCTATTACGAGAAACGACTCGATAGTTGGCTGGCCACCCACCCCAATTATTGGCTAGATTATAAGGTGACGCCTGTCTACACGGGGGATGAATTGATTCCTCGGCAGGTGACCTTGCAATATGTAGGAATTGATCGAGATGGCAACCTTCTACCAATCAATTTAAGTAGCTCCAAAGAGTCGGTAGATGCTTATGGGATCACCACCGTTACCTTGGATAATTATTCCAAGAATGCGACCATTGACTATCTGAAAGGAACCGCCAAACCATCCTTAGTGCCGACGGAACCAAGTAGTCAACCACAACCTGCCAGTCCTTCTGTAGAGACGCAACCAAGTCAAGCCCCTCAATCTAGTCAGCCAGCAGTGCCTGCACAGCCCGTTCAACCTGTAGAGCCTTCACAGCCAACTCGTCAACTGGCTCCAGTAGTTTATGTGGCTAGAAATGGAAGTGCTGAGGTTTATTGGTATTCTTTGGACAGTATGCCTCGTAATACCAATTTTTCTAAGGTGGTTCAGATGTCAGAAGAGCAAGCGCTCAGTCTTGGGAAGCGGCATACAAGTAAGGAATAAGTATCAGTGATTTAGATGAAGAGAAAGCCCAAATGTTGGGCTTTTTGTGTAGGGTAAGTACTAAATAGGAGAACTAAAATGATTGAAAATATGCTATAATAATAGAACGGAGGTGGAATATGACCTTAGATGTAGATAAAGAAAAAATGATGATTATGGGTGTGATTTTTGACAACAAAAAGGTTTTTAAGAGCGTCTGGTTTGCTCTGAGCACCAATATGATTGAAGGATGGCATCCCACGGTAGAAGACGTGGAGCGACTGAGAGAAGAAGCCATTCTGGAAAGTGCAAACTAGAATGATCTGTTTTTGAATTATACTTGTAGGTTTAATTTTCTGTTTGTATGAATAATTTCGTTAGTAAATTTTAAACAATACGAATAACACTTGAATTATCTAGTAAAAACTGTGCAATATAATTAATAGGACCGCCCACCTCTCTTTGATGTGACAAGGCGGACATTTTGTATAAAAATATTGAAATAACTATTTAAGAATAATTCCACAAAAATCTTTAAGCCCAATTACTGGGCTTTTTATGTTGCACTAGAATCTTAACAAGTTAGTAGTCTAAAATTATCTCACAAGATCTTGCAAACGTTTTTCTAAAGTTGTATACTAGAAATAGTTTGTGTAATCGTTTGCATGAAACGGTAAATGATGAAAAGAAAGGAAAGTAGGAGACTGGAAGATGGAATTAACAGCGATTTATCACCGGCCTGAATCGGAGTACGCCTATCTTTATAAGGATGGTCAGCTCCATATTCGCATCCGGACCAAGAAAGAGGATGTCAAACGGATTGTCTTGCACTATGGGGATCCTTTTATTTTTATAGAGGATCTATATGAGGCGACCAAGGAAATGGACAAGTTGACGACCGACGACCTCTTTGATTATTGGCAAGTGTCGGTATCTGTCAGCCATGCACGGATCCAGTATCTCTTTGAATTAGAGGATACAGCGGGAGAGAAGATCTTGTACGGAGATCGAGGTGTGGCAGCCTACAACAAGGAGAACTTGGACTTCGTCATGAATGGCTTTAAGCTTCCTTTTATCCATGAGATTGATGGGTGTGCTGTTCCGGACTGGGTGGCTCAGACAGTTTGGTATCAGATTTTTCCTGAGCGTTTTGCCAATGGGAATCCAGCCATTTCCCCAGAAGGTGTCCGTCCTTGGGATGCGTCTATTGCCCCCACAATGTTGGATTTCTTTGGTGGAGATTTGCAGGGAATCATCGATCACTTGGACTACTTGCAGGAGTTAGGAATTACAGGGCTCTACCTTTGTCCGATTTTTGAATCGCCGAGCAACCACAAGTATGATACCATTGATTATTTTGAAATTGATCGACATTTTGGAGATAAGGAAACCTTCCGACAGCTGGTGAAAGAGGCTCACGCGCGTGGGATGAAGATCATGCTGGATGCCGTCTTCAACCATATTGGCTATGATTCACCCCAATGGCAGGATGTGCTCAAAAACGGAGAAGATTCAGTTTACAAGGACTGGTTCCACATCAAGGAATTTCCGGTTGAGACGGATAATCTCTGGAATAGTCGCGACTTGTCTTACCATGCTTTTGCCTTTGCGGGCTATATGCCCAAGCTAAATACGGCTAATCCTGAGGTGAAGGCCTATCTCTTGAAGGTTGCGACATACTGGATTGAAGAGTTTGATATCGATGCTTGGCGACTGGACGTGGCCAATGAAATCGATCATCAATTTTGGCGAGATTTCCGTAAGACGGTCTTGGCTAAGAAGCCAGACCTCTATATCCTAGGGGAAATCTGGCATTCGTCCCAACCTTGGCTTAATGGTGATGAGTTCCATGCCGTGATGAACTATCCGCTCTCTGAAAGTATCAAGGATTATTTCCTACGGAGGCATAAGGAGACGCAACGCTTCATTTGGGAGATCAATAGCCAGTCCATGTACTACAGGCAGCAGATCTCTGAAGTTATGTTCAACCTCTTAGACTCGCATGATACAGAGCGCATCTTGACGACGGCCAAAGGCGATCTTCAGACAGTCAAGTCTGCCCTCGCCTTCCTCTATCTGCAACGCGGAACGCCATGTATCTATTATGGGACGGAGCTAGCCCTCATCGGCGGCCCAGACCCGGATTGCCGGCGTGTCATGCCTTGGGAGCGCGTGTCAGAAGACAATGACATGCTGAACTTTATGAAGGACTTGATCCAGCTACGAAAAGAAGTAGCGGGCGTTATCCAGCATGGTAAAGTGAGTCTGAAAGAAGTAGAGCCAGATGTAGTAGCAGTAGAATGGCAGCATGAAGGACAGCTCCTTAAAGCCTACTTTAACCACTCCAAGAAAGACATTGTTCTAGAAAGAGGACAAGCAGATCTGATCAGTCTGGGGAGCGTCTCTGGTGAACAATTAACCATCCAACCAAATGGATTTGTTATTTATAGGGAAGAGCAGTAAGAAAGAAGCCTGGAATCGAGAGATTGCGGGCTTCTTTTTATAAATAGTATCTTTATTCGCACCCTTATATTATAATAGGAGATGAGAAAGGGGGAGACAGTGATGAAGATATTAGCAATCAATCCTATTTCGTTTAAAAAAAGAATAACAGAATTTCTGTTTGATTATCTTTTCATACTAGCTTATTTAGCGCTTCTGTTTTTAGGTTGTATGCTTTTTTACATTATTTTTTTTAATGGTATCCCAGAGTTTACAGAAATTCAGTCGCAGTGTCTTGCATTTTTTACCTCTGTTTTGCCAATCACTCTACTTTTTACATTCTTAGATTATACAAATAATGGGAGTTTTGGGAAGGCGAAAGCTGGACTTCAATTGGTTTACCAGAAAAAAACAGTGCAAGCTAGCTTGATTAGAAACACCATTAAATTTTTGCCTTGGCAACTCGGTCATATGGGCACGATACATGGTGTCTATAGTGAGTTTGATGTGTTATCCATTAGCCTCTCTATTTCGGCGACTCTCCTCGCAGTTTTGCTACTGGCAATGACAATGTTTAGAAAAGATAAGAGGCATCTAGGTGACCTGCTAGCCCATACGCAAGTTCAGCAAAAAGGTGACTAGGATACAGATTGTCTATTCTGTCCTCAATGGAAAAATACACATAGTTAGGAAGTATCTATATGAATGAAAACGTCGAGTTTACGAATCTTTGTATGGTAAGAGATGGCGATAGAGTTCTTGTTATGGATCGTAAAAAAGAGGACTGGCCAGGCATTACATTTCCTGGAGGTCATGTCGAAGTGGGAGAGTCATTTACGGAAGCAGTGATCCGTGAAGTGAAGGAAGAAACTGGCTTAAGGATAGCTTCTCCCCAGATTTGTGGAATGAAAGATTGGGTAGAAGACGGCATTCGTTATGTAGTTCTCTTTTATAAGACAGAAAAGTTTGACGGAGAATTAATATCCTCTGAAGAGGGGGAAGTCTGGTGGGAGGACCTGAAAGAATTTCCAAAACTAGACCTCTCCTTAGATATGGAGGATATGCTTCGTATCTTTCTTGAAGAAGACCTGTCTGAATTTTTCTACTACCAAGATGGAGAAGACTGGAAATACGATTTAAAGTAAAATTGAATGCTGATTCTAAAAAAAATAACCTGATCCAAGTTTAATAGAGCAAAGTCCCAAATTAAAAGTGATGAGTGACTTAGTCAAGAAATATGATCGGAATTGGGATAATAACTGTGTTAGATCTCACCGTGATAGTATGCTTAGTCTATTAGAAACTGAGATAGAAAAACACAAATAAGTACAGCTTACCCTTGTTTTATTTTTCAGTTCCTTTAATTGTACTTTTACCTATATAGGTGTATAATGTGTCCTTAGGTAAAGAAATTAGTAGAATAAGGAGATTCATATGGAATTAAAAGATTTTACAGAAAAAGAACAAATCAACCAGGGATTGAGTACAGCTGAGATTTCTGATAAAGAAGCAGCGAAGAAGTTGCTCGCTTTAGTCCCGCAAGAATGGATCAAGCGTATTCCTTTCTTTGTCAGAGGGCATGCGACGACTAAGACAGTTGAGCGTGTAGCCAAGCAATACCCTGAACTCTATGCCGTGGCCAAACGTCAAGGGGATCTTCCTGAAAAAGAAGGAGAAGAGCTTCGCAAGATTATGACAGGCATCTTTGAAGAAAAGATGAACAAACATAAGATTAAATAATCTTTTATAATACTTTGTTTTTTATCTCACAAATGAACGAGTGATTGCAGTTGAAATATTGCAGTCGCTTTTTATTTACTAATATAAAGACGTTTACACTAAAAAATAAAAATGAAGAATATTTCATGATATAATACTCATGAAAGTAGTTCAAGAGGAATGAAGGATTCCTTTGGAGAAAAATAAGTAAAGGTATTCATTATGAAAAAATTTTTGATATTTATTTTTACAATGTTTGGATTGATGTTAGGAATGTTAGCTATGATGTATAATGAATATATTCGAGCTTATGAAGCGGCTCATCATAGATCAAGCTTTCCAGAACCGAAAGAAAATTTACTAGTACCAGTAAGTACAAGGGCATATGCAAAAGCTAAATCTTGGTCAGAGAAATCTCCTTTATCGAAGCAACAAATTAAAATTTATCTTACTAAGTATGGCATGTATTCAGAGTATATTTCCCAGTCCGCTGTCAATAAGCTTAATATAGACTGGAAAGAGCAGGCTGTTTTAAGAGCAAAATCATATCAAAAGTTTCATTATTCAAAAGAAAAGTTAGTTGGGCAACTTGTAAATGTTGATCTATTTACTCCAGAAGAGGCTGATTATGCTATAGAAAAAGTTCATTTCGATTGGAAAGAGGAAGCTGTGAAAGAAGCGGAATCTTCTGCAAACGGTGGCAAGATTTCGAAAGAACGGTTATTAGAAATACTTGTTGAAAATAGAAAATTTACTCAAGAGGAAGCGGAGTACGCAATAGAACATGCCAAAATAGATTGGTCTGATTAAACGATAATTTTAATTTTGATTTTTGTAACATATTAAAGAGCTGGACAGTCTGCCAGCTCTTTTTTGTTACTTATAAACTTTTCTCATTTCGTAAAAAATAGTTGGAGCAAAGCTAGTTTTAAACTATAATAGAGGAAAAGGATTATCGATATGAAAAATTTATAGAACAAACATTTTAATCAATAGAGAAGGAACCAGTTTATGAAACCATCTAAAAAATTCATGCTCCTTGCTAGCTGTGCCTTGGCGATCTTTGCTTTAGCGGCTTGTGGTAGCAACCAAAAGCAATCCAAGGAAAAGCAGGCAAGTTCCACTGTACAGAAATCTAGTTCAGATAAGGAGCGCTACAAGGGCACCTACAGCAACCTCAACAGCAAGGCGAGTGTCGAAGAAGTGCGGACTCTCTTGTCTGCTTATTTGGATCAGGACAGTGTAGATAAATTTTTGGGTCTGGTAACAGATTACGATAGCATTGTCGGCTCGGTCGGCTTGACGGGTGACTTCAGCACCTTCAAGAAAACAGACTACAATGTTGAGAAGATCAGTGACTTGTGGACCAAGAAAAAGGGCGATTTCGTCGGGACCAACTGCCGGATCAATAGCTATACTCTTCTGAAGAATCGTATCGAGATTCCTAAGATGAAAGCGGATAGTGAACTTTTATTTGTGGACAATGATGCCATTGACAAAGGGAAGATCTTCGATGAGGCAGACAAGGAAGCTTTCAACATTCTGTATTCACGGGTTCCGACAGAGGCTACAACGGATGTAAAGGTCCATGCCAAGAAGATGGAAGAGTATTTTGCTCATTTTAAGTTTAATGAAAATGCGCGCATGCTTTCCGTCATTGTTCATGATAACCTAGATGGCAATACTCTTTTTGTCGGTCATGTCGGTGTCTTGGTTCCTACCAAGGACGGCTATCTCTTTGTCGAAAAGCTAACCTTTGAAGAGCCTTATCAAGCGATCAAGTTTGCGACCAAGGAGGATGTCTACAAATACTTGGAAACCAAATACCAGGACTACACAGGCGAAGGTCTAGCTAAGCCATTTATAATGGACAATGAAAAATGGGTTGAGATGAAGTAGAGGATGAAGGACAGCGTGTTAGAATTTAGAAAGATAATGGAGTATGCTCCGATTCTATATGTGCTTGTTTTCTTGCTCTTTTTCAGTTTTCTTCTTATCTTGAGAAGAAGGGCAATCGTGAAACGTAGTGGAGGTTCCTTCTTTGTTCCCTTCCATATTAACCGTGGCATTTTCTATATCCATATCGCACTGTGTTTCAGTAGGAGAATGATCCCACTGAAAGAGATCAAGCAAATCACCTATTCAATTTTTCGTGGACGATCTGGTGGTGGGGCTCGCTATGCTTTCTATATCGAGCTTAGAAACGGAAAGACTATTCCCTTCTTTTTTGGAAAAAGTAAGCGGAATGAAGCTCTGGTTGAGAAGCTCAAACGAAATGCAGGCAGGTGTGGGTTTAAGGTAGATAGCACTGGTAATTAATTGAAAGAAAAAGGAATCGCGAATGAATAGAAAGCAAGCCCTATCTATGTATTTGTTAGGGACCTTTGGTCAAGTATTAGGAGTCAGCCTTCTGGTGTGGTTTTTAAGAGTAGGGGGAGTGAGGGTTGATTTTACATCACCAATCGGGATGATCGCTGTTGTTTTAGGTGGCTTATCATCTGCTTTTTGGGGTAGTCTTGCCAGTATTGGCTACCATCAATCTAGTTTCAAACAAGTTCTAAAAGATTTTTTTCAAGTCAAAGACAGTTTAGCAAATTATTGTTTAGTGCTCGTTTTCTTGCTACTCGACTTTTTCCCCTTTATCTTTGGTGGTAAGATCACTACTCAATCGTTGGTCTTGCCAGTAGTGCTTTTTTTCAAGGCTCTTCTTTTTGGTGGAGTTGAAGAAATTGGCTGGCGTTATTTCTTTCAACCAACTTTGGAGGAAAAAATACCTTATCTTTCAGCTACTTTGATCACCTTTTTAGCCTGGTCTAGTTGGCATCTACTATACTTTTATATTGATGGTTCTTTAGCTGTCATTCAGTTGCTTCCGTTTCTAGTAGGTCTGCTAACTAACTGCTTTATCTTATCGGCCTTGTATCATAAAACGCAAAATTTATGGATCTGTGTCATGACCCATGCCTGTATTAATTCCTTGTCTCAGATTCTAGTGAATGAAGAGGTATGGCTATCTATCGTCAGTAAAATTCTTATTATTAGTTTAGCAATCATGATTGCAAGAAAGAAGTATGTAACTGTAAAGGAAGAAAAATGACTAAATTTATTTCAAAACAATCAGTCGCTAGTTGGTATGCAATGACTGCCCTCTTAGCTACCTTTCTAGTAGGGCAAGTGATCCTTTGGTGTTTCCCAGATGGAAGTAGTATGGGAACCTCACTACTGTTTATCCTAATGAACTTGATTCCCCTGATTGTGGCGGCTGTCTTTTCTCTGGTGTTGAGTGAAGTCAACTCCTTGGGTGAATTTTTCAAAAAGGTCTTTCTTCAAAAAGAAAGTTCCCTATCTTGGATCCTAGCTTTCTTCATCCCCGTCATCTATTATGGGATTTCCATCCTGCTTATGAACGTTCGCTTTACTGGGAACTCCCTCTTGGCCTTCTTCATTTATTTCCCCTGGACCTTATTATATGGAGGCCTAGAAGAAGTCGGTTGGCGTTGGTTTTTACAAGATCATCTTTCCTTTAGTAAGCACTTTATACCTAAAATGATGGTTCTTTCCATTGTCTGGTTCCTCTGGCATATTCCTATCTATCAACTCCCTTGGATTACAGCAGGTTCGTCCAACTATCTTATCTTTTACCTGATGATTTTAGGGAATGCCTTCCTATTTGGAGCGCTCAAGGAGTACTCGAAAGGTGCTGTTCCTTGTATCCTCGCTCACATGCTGATCGATAGTCTGGCTGTCCTTATGCTGGTTCAGAGTTCTCTTCCTCAGATTATCCTTCTGGTTATGTTCGAAATCCTAGTATCCTCTTGGCTAGTAGCAATACGAAAATCGGAAAAATAAAGTTTAACCTCTTTCTGTGAGAGTCTGTCATCTTCACCCTTTAGGACTTCAATGTAGAGTCCATAAAATGGTATAATCAGTTTAACGAAGAAACTAGAGGTAGGACCATAGTTTTAACACAGTCTGATATTTATTTACTAGGTAAGGGGGGAAAGACCATGCAAAAAACCTTTCAGTTGTTGCGAAGAGGAGATTTAGAGGGAGTCCGTCAGATATTGGATAAAAAGCCTGAAGAAGTCAATGCTGTTTCGGGTGACAAACCTAAAAGAGATCAAGGCCAATCCCTTCTTCAAGTCGCTATTAAATCGGGACATTTAGATATTGCGGACTTACTCATTGATAGAGGGGCAGATCTTAACTTTATCGAAGAGCCGACAGAGCTGAATCCATATTGTCAACCAGTCCTCCAAATAGCCGGAGGACGAGCTGTATTTGACTGCAGGCGCATGATCAAACGTTGGAATGGCCAATATGAGATGTATTCGTCTAAGGAAAAAGCTGACAAGTCTTTCAAGGTTTTTGAGAAAATGTTGGAACTTGGGGCCGATATCTCTCAGAAGGACAGCCATGGTGGGACTTTGTTGCAAACTATTTTAATTGAAACCAAGGAAGTGCTGCCATCTTATTATTGGAAAACAAAAGAAACAAGTGATAATGTCCTCATAACAGATGAATTACGTCATGATTTAAATCGTATTTATGATCTATTAATTCGTTACGGTGTGACTGCGGACGAAATAGCTGTCTATCAGAAGATTCCTCTCAAAGAACTTTATCAAGACAGCCCGACCATGGAGTTCTTAAATCGGTTAGATCAGAACAGATCTTGATAAGCATTTGAATACTAGTTAAAAGAGCCTCAGGGCTCTTTTAACTTTTCCTGACAGAGCTGGAAGTACTAGGAAAATGTTAGACCGGATTTTCTTAAAAAAATGGATACAAATCCTAGATGAAATAGAGTATACTAGTTTGTGAAAGAACAAGATTTTTAAGTATCTAATTTAGGAGGGCAGTTTATGTCTCAAGAAACTTTCATCATGGCGATTGACCAGGGAACCACTAGTTCGCGGGCTATCATTTTTAATAAAAAAGGCGAGCAAGTTAGCTCTAGTCAAAAGGAATTCACTCAGATTTTTCCGCAGGCTGGCTGGGTGGAGCACAATGCCAATGAGATTTGGAACTCGGTTCAGTCGGTGATCGCTGAGGTCTTTATCGAAAGTGGCATCAAGCCCAATCAAATCGAGGCGATCGGCATTACCAATCAACGGGAAACGACAGTTGTTTGGGATAAGAACACGGGCCTTCCTATTTATAATGCTATTGTCTGGCAATCACGTCAAACTGCTCCACTGGCTGAAGAACTTAAAAACCAAGGCTATGTAGGAACCTTCCACCAAAAGACAGGTTTAGTCATTGATGCCTACTTTTCAGCTACTAAAGTCCGTTGGATTTTGGACCATGTAGAGGGAGCACAAGAGCGTGCGGAGAAGGGCGAATTACTTTTTGGAACTATTGATACTTGGTTGGTCTGGAAGCTGACGGATGGAGCTGCCCACGTGACAGACTATTCCAATGCAGCCCGTACCATGCTTTACAATATCAAGGAACTGAAATGGGACGATGAGATTTTGGAAATTCTCAACATTCCTAAAGCCATGCTTCCTGAGGTGCGTTCAAACTCTGAAATCTATGGCAAAACAGCGCCTTTCCATTTCTACGGTGGACAAGTACCGATTGCTGGGATGGCAGGAGACCAGCAGGCTGCTCTCTTTGGCCAATTGGCCTTTGAACCTGGTATGGTCAAAAATACCTATGGAACTGGATCTTTCATCATCATGAATACGGGTGAGGAGATGCAGTTATCAGAAAATAACCTGCTGACGACGATTGGTTATGGGATTAATGGCAAGGTCTACTATGCCCTTGAAGGATCTATCTTTATCGCTGGGAGTGCTATTCAGTGGCTTCGTGACGGTCTGCGTATGATAGACAGTTCTCCTGAATCTGAGATCTATGCTCTGAAGTCTCAGAGCCAGGATGAAATCTATGTGGTCCCTGCCTTTACGGGTCTTGGAGCACCATACTGGAACCAAGAAGCGCGTGGTTCTGTCTTCGGACTTACCCGGGGAACGACCAAGGAAGACTTTATCAAAGCAACCCTTCAATCCATTGCCTATCAAGTACGCGATATCATCGACACCATGCAGGTAGATGCCAAGACTCCTATCCCTGTTCTAAAAGTAGATGGTGGGGCAGCGAAGAATGATTATTTAATGCAGTTTCAGGCAGATATTCTTGGGATTGCGATTGCTCGTGCCAAAAACTTGGAAACAACGGCTTTAGGGGCAGCTTTCCTAGCAGGTCTGACAGTAGGCTATTGGAAGGACTTAGATGAATTAAAATCTCTTCATGGAGCAGCTCAAATCTTTGAACCAAAGATGGATGAAGCTCGCAAAGAGAAATTGTACAAGGGGTGGAAGAAAGCAGTCAAAGCCACTCAAGTATTTGCAGAGTCTGATGACTAAAGAGATCAATCAAATGAATAGTTTATGAGAAGAGAGTGGGACAGAAATCGGTAATTCGTTAGAATTCGATTTCGTCGTCCCACCTCCGCACAGTTGAGTAGGGCTGTAAAAGCTGATGAAATCAGCGTAGTAGAGCCCACTCAACCACTGCGTCTTGCTCGACAATCCAAAAATAATTGAGAGGCTAGGACTTTTGTCCCAGCCTCATGTAGTTTTTACAGAATAGAACAGTGAACCGTTTTGGCTAAAAGCCATACTCTATTTCACGCTTTCGTTCATTTATCACTAAATAAAAATGTCATATAAATAAACTATTTTTTTCAAAAAAACAGGCTAGAGTTTGAAATATTTTTCACAAAAGAGTATACTGTTAGCATAGTTTTGTTGGAAATTTATAATAGACCCCATCAAAACTAGTTGTCAACCCTTGCTGTTCTATATGAACGTTTGCTGGTATCGTTGATACCAAGGAGGAATCATATGTCTAAAGTAGCTATTGTCACAGGTGCTGGTCAAGGAATCGGTTTTGCAATCGCAAAACGTTTGGTGCAAGATGGCTTCAAGGTCGGAGTATTGGACTACAATGCTGAAACAGCTGAAAAAGCAGTTGCTGAGTTGTCAGCAGATAATGCTTTTGCAGTCGTAGCTGATGTGTCTAAAAAAGAAGAAGTGGCTGCAGCTTTCCAAAAGGTTGTTGACCATTTTGGTGATTTGAATGTTGTCGTAAACAATGCAGGTGTTGCGCCAACTACACCACTTGATACGATTACAGAAGAACAATTTACACGTACATTTGCTATTAACGTTGGTGGCGTGAT
>NZ_CAUFJQ010000052.1 GCF_959025735.1 uncultured Streptococcus sp. | reverse complement strand
TTACATGATCCCGTTCTTTCCTGTCGGTAGGCTAATCCCTGCTTCCATCAAGGCATCATGGTAGAGTTTATAGTAGGTATGATAGACAGTCGTCTGGGTTCCATTTTGCGCAGTCATCGCAATTCGGAAGGAATAACGACCATTTTTTTCGATCTGTGGGCCTAAAATCGTAGGACCTGTCAACACCTCTGGGTGTTTATCTTGTTCAGACTGATTAACCTGAGCAATCACCTGATAGATCTTGTCGAGATCGGTATTTGCATCTAGCGGAATATCGATCAGCACGCGCATATCACCACGTGAGAGATTGCTGACGACGGTGATGTTGCGATTCGGAACAAAGTGGAGAGTCCCATCAAAGTCCCGCACCTGGGTCGTGCGAATCCCGACACTGCTGACGATGCCGGCAATATTAATAGACCCATTCGTGAGACGAACATTGTCTCCCACGTCCAACTGGCGTTCTAAAAGGATGAAGAAACCATTGACCAAATCGGAAAGAAAACCCTGGGCTCCCATCCCAATCGCCACCCCAGCAATCCCAGCACCAGCCAAGAGACTAGAGACCGGAAGACCTAGAATCGACAAAATCCAGTAGATCAAGATGAAATACAAACAATAGTTTAAGAGGCTCTCAACCAAACGGAGAATCGTATTTTTACGGGCTTCATCCTGCACCGTATACTTAAAGGATGGGGTTAATATCCGCTTAACCAGGCTATGGATGACCTTTTTAGCAATAAAAAATAAAAGAAAGACAAAAATCAGAGAGATACATTTTGATATCAGATCATCAAAAATCTTCGTCCAGTCTATTTTACTGAAATAACGTTGGAAAGCTTGACTCATTTATTCGGGCCTTTCTATCAAAGAATAGTATGATTATATCAAATATTCGGAAATAAGGCTATTTTTTGAAAATTTCATTGCTTTTCCCCCCTAACTATCGTATAATATTCCTTAATTATTTTTTAAGGAGGTCCTACATGATTCATCGATTGATTACCACTTGGAATAAAACCAACCTTATGAAAAGGATCGCAATCGGGATTGTACTTGGAGTCATCCTAGCCCTTATCTTCCCGAAAGCATCTGGCATTGGACTCTTAGGTCAGTTCTTTGTTGGAGGGCTCCGTGCGATCGCACCCCTTCTGGTCTTTGCGCTTGTCGCAAACGCTCTCTCCCAACACCAAAAAGGGACAGAGACCAATATGAAAAAGGTCATCGTCCTCTATCTCCTAGGAACCTTTGCAGCTGCCTTCGTCGCTGTTTTGGTCAATTACATCTTCCCGATCACCATTACCCTGACTGGAAAGGCCGCTGAAGGATCCTCTCCAAACGGGATTGGCGAAGTGATTAGTAACCTCTTGCTCAAGATCGTCGACAACCCGGTCAATGCCTTGCAGCAAGCCAACTACATTGGAATCCTTTCTTGGGCAACCGTCTTTGGGATTTCCATGAGAGAGGCGAGTGAACATAGTAAAGACCTCCTCCAAACTCTAGCAGACATCACTTCAAAAATTGTTGAGTGGATTATCAACCTAGCTCCATTTGGGATCTTAGGCTTGGTCTTCACGACCATCGCTGGCCAAGGACTAAGCGCCCTTAGTAACTACGGGATTCTCTTACTTGTTTTGGTTGGTACCATGGCATTTGTAGCCCTGGTCATCAATCCATTGATCGTCTTTTTCATGATCCGCAAGAACCCTTATCCCCTTGTTTTTAAATGCCTCCGTGTCAGTGGGGTAACAGCCTTCTTCACCAGAAGCTCTGCAGCCAACATCCCTGTCAATATGCGTCTCTGTGAAGAATTGGGGCTGAATCCAGACACCTATTCTGTCTCCATTCCACTTGGTTCAACTGTAAACATGGCAGGCGCAGCCGTGACGATCAATATTTTGACGCTCGCTGCTGCCAATACCTTGCACATTCAGGTTGACTTTGGAACGGCGCTCATCCTGAGTGTCGTAGCGGCTATCTCTGCTTGTGGAGCATCTGGAGTTGCGGGAGGATCTCTCCTTCTCATTCCTGTTGCTTGTAGCCTCTTTGGCATCACCAATGATTTGTCCATGCAAGTCGTCAGCGTCGGCTTTATCATCGGGGTCATCCAAGACTCTTGCGAAACAGCCCTCAACTCTTCGACAGATGTGCTCTTCACCGCCATCGCCGAAATGAGCAGCTGGCCAAAAGAAAAACGCTATTAAATGATTCTATCTCAAATAGACAAGAAAACCCAGACCTCGCGATCTGGGTTTTCTTATTTCTTAAAGTATTGTTTGCTTTCTTTGATGATGACAGGGGAGAGGGCTAAGAGGGCGATCAGGTTGGGCAAAGCCATCAGCCCATTCACAATATCCGCGATCACCCAGACCAGGTCCAGCTTAAGGAAGCCTCCCAGTCCAACCATAAAGACAAAGAAGGTCCGATAGAGGTTGATATGTTTGACGCCAAAAAGGAATTCAAAACACCGCTCTCCGTAATAAGACCAGCCAAGAATAGTCGTGGTCGCAAAAAGCACCAAGCATAGCGTTAGAATGATGCCTCCGACTGGGCCAAAGACGCCTGTAAACGTATCCTGAGTCAGGGTGCTAGTGCTGCCCCTAGCCATCCACTCACCTGAAACCAGGAGCGAAAGTCCTGTCAAACTACAGATGATAATGGTATCAATAAAGGTTCCTGTCATGGAGATCAAGCCCTGCTCGACGGGCTCATTGGTCTTCGCTGCGGCGGCTGCAATTGGGGCAGATCCAAGACCCGATTCATTGGAGAAAACCCCACGCGCCACCCCTTTTTGGATAGCCATTTTGACCGTTGCTCCTGCGAAACCTCCCATGGCTGCAGTCCCTGTGAAAGCACCTGAAAATACCGATTTCAAGGCTGGAAGCAATTGGTCCAGATGCAAGAAAATGATCGTGACAGTCGCAAAGATATAGGCAGCAGCCATAAAAGGAACCACTTTTTCAGAGACTTTGGAAATCCAGTGAATCCCTCCAAAGATGATGGTCGAAACCACTAGAGCAATCACTACACTAGCCACTTCTGGAGCCGTCCCAAAACTGGCTTGAAGGGATCCCGTAATGGAATTAACCTGGGTCATGGTTCCAATCCCAAAGAGGGCCACCAGCACTCCTGCAACCGCAAAGAGAATAGCCAGTGGTCGCCACTTCTCTCCCATCCCGTGAAGAATGTAGTACATGGGACCACCTGAGATATGACCGTTGTCATCCTTGGTCCGATAACGAATGGCTAAGAGCCCTTCTGCATACTTGGTCGCCATTCCAAAGAAGGCTGCCATCCACATCCAAAAGAGGGCACCTGGGCCACCTGTCTGAATCGCTGTAGCTACCCCTACAATATTCCCCGTCCCTACAGTAGCCGCTAGAGCTGTCGCAAGGGCTCCAAAACTTGAGATATCCCCGTGTCCCTCATCTTCTGTAAAGATCAGGCGAAAAGCTTTTGGAAGGTAGCGTATCTGAAGCAAACCCAAGCGAAGGGTCAGGTAGATCCCTGTTCCTACCAAGAGCACCAACAGCGGGGCGCCCCACACTAAATTATCGAGCTGCTGAAAAAACTGCAATACATGATCCATTTTCTGTCTCCTTTTTCATCGACCGCTCGACAGAAAAGAGAAAAAGAAAGAGCACATGTCAAACATGTACTCTGGTCCTGCTTAAAATAGGGGGCTTTCCCTATCTTTCGCTCTGTCCTTTTACCTGAGAGTTTGAGTAGATGCATCCTCTACCTTGCCCCTTCGGTGCCATTTATGGTCTCTCCAGAGTTCCGTCCATTCACAGTCACTCGCGCTCCTGCAAACTTCATTCGGTCGTATGTAATTTTCTCTATTTTAATTGATTTTCAAAAGTTTGTCAATCGTTTCTGAAAACATCTTGCAAACCATCTGAAAATTTACTCTTTTTAATCACTCAAGGAGAAGTGATTGGTCATGAGGTTGCTAGCATCGAGCAAAATCTTGTCCAAGAGTTGATCTGTCGCTTCCTGGATTTGATCACTCATGGCTTGGTTTTCCGTCTCAAAATCAACGGTTTCACCTGCTGCAAGTGCACGATCGACTTTATTGATGCGTGCATGTCCCCAAGCCATTGTCGATTCTTGGTAGTCATCTAGATCCCCAACATGGTGAGCATAGTGAGGGTCAGCTAGTCCCGCAATAATCCGGTTAGCCCAGTAGAAGGAATCCGTAGTTACCTTAGCCGTCGTATTGGCAAAGTAGTCTGGCGTTGTATCCACTTGGGCAAAGAAAGGAACAGCTGTATTGTATGGCATGGAGCCATAAGAAATCCATTGGATGCCTGTCGTTTCTTGTGGTTTATTGGGACGCAATTGCAGAATCGCTGTCTGGCTGGTCCGGTTGATCCCGATCGTCCGGAAGGTCCGCTGACTCACGTGATCTCCTTCAGGGCCATAAGGATCGTAGATAGTGTCTTGGTAGTGGTTGCTCAAGACATATTTGACATCTTCAATCGTTACCTTGCGATAAGGTTTTTGACACCAAGGAATCTCAAAACTCCGTGGATCCTGCTCGATTTCAGGATTGAGGAAACGCTGGATGGCCCAAGCCCGCGGTGTATTGTAGTGACGGTCCTTGTCTTTTTGGCTACCAAAAGCATAGCGTGGATTAAAGCCTTTCCCTTCTTGATCCAGAATCAAATGGTGCTCTGTGACAAACTTTTCAAGATTCGGGTCACAAAGAAACTCATCGGGATTGCCAAATTCAAAATAATCACTTCCCAGTTGGTTCGGGTTGGTCACATAGGCATCATCAGGGACACGGCGCGCCATCCAGTGGTGACCTCCGATGGTTTCCAACCACCAGATTTCATTCACATCTGAAATCGCAATCCCGTTAGACTCATAAGTTCCGTACTCTTCCAAAATCTTTCCGAGACGCAAGACCCCTTCGCGGGCAGTCTTAACATAAGGCAAGACCAAGGTCAGCATGTCTTCCTCACCGATGCCACTCTCTACAAGAGGATCTGCCCCTAACACACGGCTATTGGTCGTAATGGTCTCTGTCTCACTCATAGCTACATTATAGACATTGATCCCAGCTTCTCCCCAGATCCCGTCTTTAGGAATGGCATCTGGAACCGCTGTATAGCGAACTGGAGTATCTGGTAAGTCGATTTCAAAAGTTGATAAAACAGACTTGTAATGACGCGGTTGATCTTCTGGTTTGACCACGATCAATTTCTTGGGCGTAAAAACGCCATTTTGAGAATCCTCTGTTCGTGCTACAATGGTCGAACCATCATAGCTAGCATTTTTTCCGACTAGAATCGTTGTACACGAATCTGCACTTTCACGTTTACGCATGCGTATCCTCCCAAATCATTCATTGCCTCTATTATAGCACTTTTAAAAGGGAGGACCTACTGAAAATCAGATTTAAAAGCGAATCCTTTTCAACAACTTTCAATCATTTTCATTTTATAAAATTTTAAAAACCCTAGCTGATAAACAGCTAGGATTCGATTATCCTTTAAACGTAACAATGGTTGCTCCACTACCACCTGCATTTTGGGGGGCATATTCAAAACTTTTGACATGTTTGTTGCGACGGAGGTACTTGGTCACCCCTTCACGGATAACTCCCGTCCCGATCCCGTGGATGATATCGACTTGGGCCATGTTGTTGAGCAGGGCCTGATCGATAAAGCCATCTAGCTCTTGCATGGCCTCTTCATAGCGTTTTCCACGGAGGTCCAGACGCGCTCTCGGTCCACTCGTGTTCGAGCGTTTGACGACATTCACCTGACGTTTCTTAGGTTGAGCCACTTCTTTTTCAGCCTTGATGAGGTTGAATTCTTTTTCTTCCAAGGTCATCTTGATCAAGCCGACTTGCGCCTCCCAGCGACCATCTTTGAGTTGCTTGACCAGGGTTCCGCGTTGGCCATAGCTGATAACCAAGATTTCATCTCCTACCTTAGGAGCACGCGCCTTTTTGGCTTTTTTCAAGACCTTGTTTTTAGAAAGGTCGACGGTCTCAGGCGCTAGTTTTTTCAACTGAGCCTTGGCCTCAATAATTTCATGTGGTTTCAACTGGGATTTGGCGTGAAGGCCTTGAAGGATACGGTCACTCTCTGAGAGGGCCATGTCCACAATTTCCTTGGCCTCTTCTCTCGCCTTATTGAGCTCTGTTTCTCTCTCTCTGGTCAGTTCGTTATAGAGTTTTCGAAGAGCACGATTGAATTTGAGATTTTCTTGCTCGACCTCTTGAATGGTATCCAAGCGCTTGCGACTTTCTAAGGTCTGCGCCTCCAATTTTTCAATAATCTGATTGACATCATTATCCGTATTGGTCATCTTCATGGCATCCTGGATAATGGTCTCAGACAAGCCTAAACGGCGGGCGATCTCAAAGGCATTGGAGCGGCCAGGAACTCCTTGCATGAAGCGATAGGTCGGACGCAGACTCGCTGTGTCAAACTCCATACTGGCATTTTGCACCCCAGCAGTCTCAATCCCATAAGCCTTAAGCTCTGGATAGTGGGTTGTCGCCATAGTCTTAATCCCGCGTAAGCGCAGGTCTTCTAGGATAGCAATAGCAAGGCCAGCCCCCTCTTGAGGATCGGTTCCAGCCCCCAACTCATCCAGAAGGATCAAGGAGGCGGTATCCACTTGATGTAAGATAGATACGATATTGGTCATATGACTGGAGAAGGTCGACAAGCTCTGCTCGATCGATTGTTCATCTCCAATATCTGCAAAGACTTGTGAGAAGATGCCCACACAACTACCTGGATCTACTAGGATGGGAAGACCAGACTGGGCCATAATTTGCGCTAGTCCCAGCGTTTTTAGCATAATGGTCTTCCCCCCTGTATTGGGACCGGTAATCACGATTTCAGTCAAGTCCTCGGTAAAATGCAGGTCATTCGCGACGGCATTTTCAATCAAGGGATGACGTAGTTGCAAGAGCTGAATAGAGCGATTACTGCTAACCTCTGGTACCACTGCCTTGAAATCACGCATAAATCGATACTTGGCCTTGATCAAGTCCAAGTGACCGATAATCCAGGCATTATTTGCAATCTCTGCCGCATGGGGGCGTAGGCTGTCAGACAATTCCTCCAGAATCTGAATGATTTCATACCGTTCATCTGCCCGGTGGTTGGCGATTTCTTCATTGAGATTGACCACTGCACGAGGTTCGATATAAACGGTATTCCCACTGGCTGAGATATCGTGGACCACCCCTGCAATCCGGTTGCGATAGGTATTTTTTACTGGTAAAACATTGCGTCCATTCCGGCTAGCAATCACAGCATCCGCTAACATATCGGCCTTACTTTTCAGTAGATCTTGTAGAATCTCTCTGACCTGGTGTTCATTTTCCTGGATGCGGCGACGGATTTTGGTCAATTTTTCGCTGGCAAAAGACTCGACAAAGCCTCCTTCGTTGATAGCTTGAAGCCCACCTTGTAAGCGGGGCAGATCCACCAAGTTATCAAAGAGGCGATGGAGCCTTTCCAGACGGACATTTTCCAAGTTGTCGTAGAAATCCTTGAGCTCATGTGTCACCCGAAGGACAGCTTTTAGCGCTAGTAATTCATCGATATTGAGGGCTGCCTCCATCTCCAAACGCTTGGTCACTGGACGTACATCTTGAATGGTCGACACGGCAAAGCGAGGCTCTTCCAAGAGGATCTGCTCCATATCTTCTAGCTCCATAAAAGCCGTTTCGATGCTTTCTTTTTTATCGGTTGGAGTAAGGACTGCTAGCTCCATCTCCCCTTGTTCTGTCTGTAGATAGGGTTCAAAAAGTTGCTTGACCTTGTCAAACTCCAGAATATCTAAGATTTTTTTATTCATGTTTCTCCTACAAAAAAAGTGAGCGTCCTTCCTTGAATCGGACTTGTCTCACTCCTTTCTTCATTTTTGCTCCTTAAGCTCCGATAATCGCAGTCACCCACAAGTTGTGGAACAGACTGGAACTGATCGGGGTATGAAGGATGATAAAGCGGATCAATCCACTTGCATTTAGTCTATTTTGGATGGAAGCCATGGGAACTGTTGAGAGAATAGTCAAGCCCATCTGAATCACCAAGAGGGTTATCACGACGGCGATCACACCTGCTCCAATTTGATACTTGCGATCCTCCAATTTTTCTGGCTGGGGAACCAAGTGCATAAAGATTCCAATCACGCGGCCGATCAAATAAACCAGCACAAAAATCAACACATAAGCTAATCCTGCATAAAAGATGTCATCTAATTGAAACAGGTAGCGGTTGGCATAAAAATAATTTACCGATTGCTGGGTGGGACTCGAAAAAGGAACCCATAGAGACAAAACCTTAGCCAGTCCCTTGTAGCTACCACCTGCAATCAAGAGGGCTACCAAGGTCACTAGAAAGTAATAGGATTGGAGGATGATGCCTCTTGCATAGCCAATATAAAAGCTCCATGCCAAAATCAATAAGATTAAGAAAGTTAACATGTATCTCCTCTTATTTAGATGATTTATCCTTTAAGTCGTCTAAAGCTTTGCGACGAAAATCATCTAATTCTGTTTCTTTGTCGTCAAACTCAATCTCGCGATTCAGTTGCATAGACAAACTATTTACTGCCAATAAGATAGCGATGGTTTCATCATCGGCCTCTGGCATTTGTTCCTTAATTGCTTGGTATTTTTCTTTCGCAACACGTTCGACTTCTTCCATAAACAAATTATCATGGTTGGTTGTTAAAGTGAGCGCTTTGTTTCCAAATGTAAATTTATATCTATTTAAGCTCGCCATAAAAATCACCTCACGGTATTATACCAAAAAAGGCTAGCTTTGTCAGTAGCAAAGCCCCTCTTCCCAGGGATTTTCCAGTGGATTCTTTCTTTCTTTTTGCTCCCTCTCTCCCTGAATTTGTGGTACAATAGTGGTTATGGAAAGTATGACACTCACTCCAACACAGGAGCAAATCCTTGATTTTGTCCATACCTATCGCCGTTCTCTCTCTCAAAGCAAGAACCCTCATATGGATTATTTCTTTCGACTAGAGGGAGCGACCGTTTCGATCTACAAGTCTGGAAAGGTCCTGCTCCAGGGCAATGACCTCACTCCTTACCTGACCTTTTTCGGGCAAGATGCTGGTAACCTTAAGCGTTCTACTTCATCTGCACGACAAGATCTAGCCATGATCGGAACCGATGAGGTCGGAAACGGCTCTTATTTTGGTGGACTCACCGTTGTCGCATCCTTTGTCACACCTGACCAGCACGACTGGCTCAAAAAGCTTGGTGTTGGTGATTCGAAGACCTTGGATGATCGAAAAATTCAGCAATTGGCTCCTCTCCTTGAGGAAAATATCCAGCACCAAGCACTCTTATTGTCTCCAAAGAAGTACAATGAAGTGATCGCTTCTGGTTACAATGCTGTTTCGGTCAAAGTAGCCCTGCACAATCAGGCCATCTACCTTCTATTAAATAAAGGAGTCCAAGCAGAGCGAATTGTGATTGATGCCTTTACAACTGCTAAAAACTACCAAAAATACGTAAAAGCTGAAAAAAATCAGGTCACGCAAGCCATTGAGTTGGAAGAAAAAGCCGAAAGCAAGTATCTAGCTGTGGCAGTTAGCTCCATCATCGCCCGCAATCTCTTCCTTCAAAATCTGGAAGATCTGGGCAAGGAACTGGGTTTTAATCTCCCTAGTGGAGCAGGGACTAAATCAGACCAAGTCGCTGCTAAATTGCTCCAGACCTACGGGATGAAAGCTCTGGATTATTGTGCCAAACTCCATTTTAAAAACACAGAAAAAGCAAAGAAATTACTAGAAAGATAAGTTATGTCAAAAAGAAGTTCAAAACAGTCATCTAGCTCACCAGTGGTGAGATTCCTTAAAGAATGGGGCCTCTTTAGCATCATCGTTGGTCTCATCATCGCCTCTCGCATCTTCCTTTGGGCTCCGGTCAAGGTGGATGGCCATTCGATGGATCCGACCCTGGCTGATAGCGAGTACCTCCTTGTGGTCAACCACCTCTCGATTGATCGTTTCGACATTGTCGTTGCCAGCGAAAAAGACGATGACGGCAAAACCAAGGACATCGTAAAGCGGGTCATCGGTCTTCCTGGAGATACTATCCAGTACGACAATGATACCCTTTACATCAATGGGAAAAAGACCAATGAGCCCTATTTGAAAGACTACATCGCTCGTTTCAAAAAAGATAAATTGCAATCGACCTACACTGGAAAAGGGTTCGAAGAAAATGGAGAACTCTTCCGCCAATTGGCCAATACAGCCCAAGCATTTACAGTAGACAAGGATGGCAATCCTAAATTTACCTTGAAGTTGCTCGACGATGAATACCTCCTACTTGGAGATGACCGGATCGTTTCAAAAGATAGCCGTCAGGTCGGAGCTTTCAAGAAAGAACAAATCAAAGGGCAAGCCGTCTTTAGACTATGGCCGATCTACCCTTTCAAAACTTATTAGTATAGATCAACAGACTGAGGCTGAGACAAGTATGTCCCAGCCTCGCTTTATAAAAAGGAAAGAAATGATGGAATATTATTTTTCTGGTACTATTGAGCGCATTATTTTTGAAAATCCTAGCAGTTTTTTTCGAATCCTCTTGCTCGACATTAGCGATACCGATGCCGAAGACTTTGATGATTTTGAGATTATTGTGACAGGAACCATGGCAGATATCATGGAAGGCGAAGACTACACCTTCTGGGGGGAGCTGGTCCATCATCCTAAATACGGAGAACAGCTCAAAATCAGTCGCTATGAACTTGCCAAACCCTCTAGCAAGGGCTTGGTGAAATATTTTTCCAGCGATCACTTTAAAGGAATTGGTCTCAAAACAGCCCAAAAAATCGTGGACCTCTATGGGGACGATACCATTGACAAAATTCTGGAGGCTCCTGAAAAATTAGAAGAAATCACAGGCCTCTCCAAGAAAAACCGCCTGGCTTTTGTAGAAAAACTCCGTCAGAATTACGGAACGGAGCGCATTCTCGCCCAACTAGCCAATTATGGCATTCCCAATAAATTGGCCTTTCAGATCCAAGATTTTTATAAAGAAGAAACCCTCCAGATCGTGGAGCAACAGCCCTACCGATTGGTGGAAGATATCCAAGGCATGGGCTTTAAAATCGCGGACCAACTAGCCGAAGAATTGGGGATTGCAAGTGACGCCCCTGAGCGTTTCCGCGCGGGCCTGATCCACAGCCTTTTTAGCTACTCTATCGAGACTGGAAATACCTTTATCGAAGCCAAGGACCTCCTGCGCTATACCATTGACCTTCTAGAATCCGCTCGTCCAGTAGAATTGGATCCTTCCACTGTCGCCCAAGAATTAGGACGCCTCATCGAGGAAGACAAGGTCCAAAACGTGGACACCAAGATCTTTGACAACAGCCTCTTCTTTGCGGAGGAAGGGATTCGCAGTCATATCGGTCGATTGTTGGAAAAAGGAAAGCAAGCTTCATTTGATCCTGAGAAAATCAACCAGGCGATTGAGGCGGTTGAAAAAGATCTGGGAATTCGCTACGATGCGATTCAAAAAGAAGCGATTCACCAAGCGATCCAAAACAAGGTCTTTATCCTCACCGGGGGACCGGGGACAGGAAAGACTACCGTTATCAATGGGATGATCAGCGTCTATGCTCAACTCCACCAGCTGGATCTTCGGAAGAAACAAGACCTGCCGATCCTCTTGGCTGCCCCAACGGGACGGGCAGCTAGGCGCATGAATGAGCTGACAGGACTTCCGAGCGCCACCATTCACCGCCATTTGGGGATGACAGGAGATGATGACACCAGCCACTTAGAGGACTACCTAGATGCAGACTTTATCATTGTGGACGAATTTTCCATGGTTGATACCTGGCTGGCCAATCAATTACTCAGCAATATCGCAACCGATACCAAACTCTTGATTGTGGGAGATGCCGACCAATTACCATCTGTCAGTCCTGGTCAGGTCTTGGCTGATCTCTTGCAGATCCCAAGCATCCCTCAGACCAAACTCGAACATATTTTCCGTCAGAGTGAGGACTCGACCATTGTCTCACTAGCAGGAGACATTCGCCAAGGCAAGCTTCCTCAAGATTTCACAGAACGAAAAGCCGACCGCTCTTATTTCGAAGCCGGAAGCGAACACATCCCTAAGATGATCGAACAAATCACTTCCGCTGCCCTTCGCAGTCAAATCCCTGCTCGAGATATCCAAGTCTTGGCACCTATGTACAAGGGCCAGGCTGGCATTGACAATATCAATACTCTCATGCAAGACCTTCTCAATCCAGCTGTCAAAGATCAGGTGGTTTTTGACACGCCAGACTGCCAATACCGCGATGGAGACAAGGTCATCCATCTGGTCAATGATGCAGAAAGCAATGTCTTTAATGGAGATATTGGCTACATTACCGATCTTCTCCCGGGAAAATATACGGAATCCAAGCAAGATGAATTGACCATCCAATTTGATGGCAATGAAATCGTCTACCCGCGCAATGAATGGTACAAGATTCGCTTAGCCTATGCGATGAGTATTCACAAATCGCAAGGAAGTGAGTTCCCGGTGGTGATTTTACCCATTACCAATCAAAGTCACCGGATGTTGCAGCGCAATTTGATCTATACCGCCATCACGCGCTCTAAGAGCAAGCTGATTCTCTTAGGAGAATACAGCGCCTTTGATTACGCCACTAAAAATACCGGTACTGCCCGCAAGACCTACTTGGTGGAACGCTTCAAGGACCTGGACGGAGGCGAGGTAACCAAAGACTCTTCTTCATCCGTTGCCACTGCTTCTGCTACAGTCGAATCTGCGCGAAGCAAGGAAGAAACTGTTGAAAGGAAGACTGAGCCTGATGAACCGACTGTCTATCGACTGACAGAAGACAATCTCCACACCATCTCTCCTATGATCGGACTGACTGAAGAAGAAATTGCAGCCTTTTTTGA
>NZ_CAUFJQ010000051.1 GCF_959025735.1 uncultured Streptococcus sp. | reverse complement strand
TTCTCGCAGCCATCGGGAGTCCTGAGTATGACAATGCTCCTGTTCGTCCAGAACAAGGCCTGCTCGCTATTCGTAAGGAATTAAACCTTTTTGCCAATATTCGTCCTGTACGGGTTTTCGACGCCTTGAAACACTTGTCTCCTTTGAAGCCAGAGCGTATTGAGGGGGTCGACTTCGTGGTCGTGCGTGAATTGACAGGTGGGATTTACTTTGGAGAGCATATCTTGAAAGAAGATACAGCGCGTGATATCAATGATTACAGTGCAGAAGAAATCCGTCGGATTATGCGCCAAGCCTTCAAGATCGCGCAAGGACGTGGTAAGAAAGTGACCAGTATCGATAAGCAAAATGTCCTTGCAACTTCTAAATTGTGGCGCCAAGTGGCAGAAGAAGTTGCCAAAGAATTTCCAGATGTGACCTTAGAGCACCAGCTTGTCGATAGTGCGGCCATGATCATGATTACCAATCCAGCCCGCTTTGATGTTGTAGTGACAGAGAATCTATTTGGAGATATCTTATCTGATGAATCCAGCGTCCTTCCTGGAACACTAGGCGTGATGCCTTCTGCCAGTCATTCTGACCAAGGACCAAGTATGTACGAACCGATTCATGGTTCAGCACCTGACATTGCAGGTCAAGGCATTGCCAATCCAATTTCTATGATCCTGTCCGTTGCTATGATGCTCCGAGACAGTTTTGGAGAAACAGCAGGTGCAGAAATGATCGAAGAAGCCGTCAATCAAACCTTGAATCAAGGAATTTTGACACGAGATCTAGGTGGTCAGGCTTCTACTGCTGAGATGACTGCAGCCATTATTGGGAATCTCTAAGATGACTTGGAGAGACCGCTGTTTAGTTGTTATTGCTATTTGGAATAGTATCGTATTTCTGACCTATGGTTTAGATAAACGAAAAGCTATCCAAAACAGGTGGCGGATTCCTGAAAAGGTCCTGTTACTCGAGAGCTGGCTGCTTGGTGGATTCGGAGCTCTACTAGGTGGATATCTCTTTCACCACAAGGTGAGGAAATGGTATTTTCAAGCCACCTGGTGGGGCAGTAGCCTTCTTTTAGCAGGTGCCCTCTTTCTAATCCTTCAATGGATTTCCTAACAAGAAGATAAATGGAGAAAGACGATGAGTGGAAAATCTATCTTTGATAAACTTTGGGACCGCCACGTGATTACAGGAGTGGAAGGGCAACCCCAACTCATGTATGTGGACCAACACTACATCCACGAAGTGACGAGTCCGCAAGCCTTTCAAGGATTAAGGGATGCAGGACGCAAGGTTCGACGACCCGATTTAACCTTTGGAACCTTTGATCACAATGTTCCAACGGTCAATATTTTTGATATTCGAGATGTGATTTCAAAAGCCCAAATTGATAAATTAGCTGAGAATGTGGTGGACTTTGGGATTGATCATGCTGCCCATGGTTCTGCTAAGCAAGGAATCGTTCATATGGTGGGCCCTGAAACCGGTCGGACCCAGCCTGGAAAATTTATTGTCTGTGGAGACAGCCATACCGCAACCCACGGAGCCTTTGGTGCCATTGCTTTTGGGATTGGAACCAGTGAAGTGGAGCACGTCTTTGCTACCCAAACCATCTGGCAAGTCAAACCAAAGAAAATGTTGGTTGAATTCACCGGAACCCCACAAAAAGGGATCTATTCAAAGGATTACATCCTAGCTTTGATAGCGCGCTACGGTGTTGCATGTGGAGTTGGCTATGTCGTAGAGTATCGGGGAGAAGCAATTGATCGCTTGACCATGGAAGAACGCATGACCATCTGTAACATGTCGATCGAGTTCGGGTCCAAAATGGGGATCATGAATCCAGATGAGACGACCTTTGACTACCTCCGGGGACGCGAATGTGTGCCAGATGATTTTGAGGCTGCAGTAGCTGATTGGAAGACTATAGTCAGTGATGACGATGCCGTTTATGATAAGGTCATCCGTATGGATGTATCTGATCTTGCTCCGATGGTGACTTGGGGGACCAATCCTTCTATGGGAGTGGACTTCGAGACTCCTTTTCCAGAGATTCGCGACATGAATGATGAACGGGCTTATCATTATATGGATCTTGAACCTGGCCAAAAACCAGCAGACATTGAATTAGGCTTTATTTTTATCGGTTCTTGTACCAATGCGCGTCTCAGCGATTTGGAGTTGGCAGCCAAGTTTGTGAAAGGCAAAAAAATTGCGCCAAACTTAACAGCTATTGTGGTACCTGGCTCTCGTCCGGTTAAGCAAGCCGCTGAAAAATTAGGTTTAGACAAGATCTTCATGGATGCGGGCTTTGAATGGCGTGATCCAGGATGCTCCATGTGTCTAGGAATGAACCCAGACAAGGTTCCAGATGGGGTCCACTGTGCCTCTACTAGCAACCGGAACTTTGAAGACCGCCAAGGATTTGGGGCTAAAACCCATCTCTGTAGCCCAGCAATGGCCGCTGCAGCAGCAATCGCTGGTCGCTTTGTCGATGTGCGCCAAATGCCAGAAGTCGAGTAAAAGGAGGAAGCATGGAGAAATTTACCATTTATACGGGGACTACAGTTCCCTTGATGAACGATAATATCGATACCGACCAGATCCTCCCCAAGCAATTCTTAAAGTTGATTGATAAAAAAGGCTTTGGGAAATACCTCATGTATGCTTGGCGCTATTTGGATGACCAGTATACTGAGGATCCAGATTTTATCTTTAACAAGCCAGAATACCGCAAGGCGACCATTTTGATCACTGGTGACAATTTTGGGGCTGGTTCCTCTCGGGAGCATGCCGCCTGGGCTTTAGCTGATTATGGCTTTAAAGTCGTTATCGCCGGATCCTTCGGAGATATCCATTACAATAATGAGCTCAATAATGGCATGCTGCCTATTGTCCAACCGCTAGAGGTTCGTCAAAAATTGGCAAATTTGAAGCCGACAGATCCAGTGACAGTAGATTTGGAAGAGCAGAAGATCATCTCGCCTGTTGGAGAGTTTCGCTTTGAGATCGATCAAGATTGGAAACACAAATTGCTCAATGGTTTGGATGATATCGGGATTACGCTTCAGTATGAAGACTTGATCGCAGCTTATGAGAAGAACCGGCCAGCTTACTGGCAATGATAAAATTGTATACCGAATTACGAATTTTCTGAAAATATATTGAATTTGAGACTATATTTTGATACAATACTAAAAAGAATAGAAAAGGAAAGAGACTTATGACAAAACACATTCAATGGGACGGACAACTTTCACAAGAAGGATTTGATATTCTTAAAGGAGAGGGTGGTTGTATCGTCTGCCCTACCAAAGTTGGCTACATCATCATGACCAGTGATAAGGCTGGCTTGGAACGTAAATTCGAAGCCAAAGAACGCAACCGCAACAAACCAGGTGTGGTTCTTTGCGGAAGCATGGATGAACTTCGTGCCCTTGCGCAATTGAATCCTGAAATCGAAGCCTTCTACCAAAAACATTGGGATGAAGATATTTTGCTTGGTTGTATCCTTCCTTGGCGTGAAGATGCTTATGCAAAATTGCAAGCTTTCGGAGATGGACGTGAAGAACTTATGACAGACGTTCGTGGAACTTCATGCTTTGTCATCAAATTTGGTAAAGCTGGTGAGCAAATCGCCAAAGAAATGTGGGAAAAAGAAGGCAAGATGGTATACGCCTCTTCAGCTAACCCTTCCGGTAAAGGAAACCGCGGGAAGGTTGAAGGGATTGGTGAGCGTATCGAAGGTGCCGTGGACTTGGTTATCGAAGCTGACGATTATGTAGCTTCTATCCAACCAGACAAGACCATTGAAACTCGCTATGAACAAGGCGTGATGGTCTCTATGGTTGACGCGGAAGGAAAACTCATCCCAGAACAAGGAACAGGCAGCCGTTCTGTCAACACTTGTCCAGTCGTGATCCGTAAGGGATTGGATATCGATAAGATCATGATGCACTTATCTGATCATTTCAACTCTTGGAACTACCGCCAAGGGGAATACTATTAAGAAATAGAAAACAGCATTCCGTTTGGAATGCTTTTTTGTGAAAGGATAAAAGATGGTATAATAGAGTCAAACGATGTTCCATTAGAAGAGGAGTTAGTATGGTCTCCAGAAAAGCATTTATCGATAAAGCCAATCAGGAAGGTTTTTCCTTCAACATCCAAATCCCATGGTGGCGGTACAATAACTTCAAGTCATTAGTTTGGAGAAAAAGGCTCTCTGAGGAGCAACTCTATCAGATCTTTCTTTCACTTTGTAGAGAGGTAGAAGACCGGCAAATGAAAGTAGTAGAGGATAAGAGGAAGTATCAGACCGGATTTTATATAGTGGCATGCAATGGCCGGGAGTTTCGCTTTGAGTTTGCTTTTAAAAAGAACCAAGAACTAAGAGTTTATAATTTATTTGAGACCGTCAATGGTCGCAAGAAACTCACCCTGATGGATCTGCTTGACTACATAATGGATTGACTGTGTATAGAAACAATAAGGGTTCACTACAAATTGATAAAAGAAAGAGTGGTTCTATGATTTCAAGAGATGCATTTTTAGAAAGAATCAATCAGGAGGGCTTCTCATTTAGCATTGAAATCCCGCGCAGAAATTTTTCGGATTTTACATCACTAGTTCGGAGAAGAAGAATTTCAGAAGAAGACCTCTATCAGCTGTTTTATAACTATTGCCAGGAGCTAGAAAAGTGTTTGAAAGAAGCAGGAGATAAGCGTCGCTTGCTCTTCAATAAGTTTCCAGTTAGCCCCGTTCATGATAAATATAAAACGAAATTTGATACAGTGGCACCCAACGGACGCGAATTCCGCTTTGAGTTTGTCTTTAGCAATGACAATCGTTTAAAAGTTTATCATCTTATCGAAACTGTTAATGGTCGTAGGAAAAAAACACCTATGGAAATACTGATGGACCTAGTCGATGCTTTATAGTGGATACTGATCTAAGAGAAATCTTATGAGATACCTATTTCTTCTTGATTCCATTGAGCCTAGTGACTTTAATGAGTGAGTTTAATAAAGCTACAGGTAGACTCTTGTTCCTCTGCTTGTTTGCTCTTACTTTTTCATGTTGGTACTATTTGTAATCATCACAGCTCCAGTAGTTTTATTAAACCGACCTTTCCTATTTGATCGCCTAATAGCTAGTAGTTATCGAAGTAGGGTTGGGAAATAGACAAAAGACAAAAAGGACTCTATTTTTACGTTAGAGACCTTTTTGATAAGTAGGGGGTTGAACTGTAAAGTTTGTGAATGGTAGTAAGAGTTTTCTAACTGGTTGAAATTTGGTACACTAGAGTTATGAAGATGGAAGATACTATAAAAAAAGCAATCATTTTAGGCGCTACAGGAGGGATTGGCCGGCAGCTAGCGAAAGAACTGGCAAGAAGTCTGGATCATCTGATCTTAGTGGGTCGAGATGCTGACAAACTCTCCCAAGTCCAAAAGGAACTAACTGGGAGCAAGGCGCAACTGTCAATCTTAACATTAGATATGCTAGATCAAGTGGCTCTAGAATCTTTTGTAGAGAGTCTAGATGCTGATCTTCTTGTTAATTGTGCAGGTTTAGCTTACTTTTCCCGTGAAAGTGACCTTGATTCAGCCAGTGAGCAAGACCTCTGGCAAGTCAACTACCATAGTCCAGTCCAGCTAATCAAGCAGGTGGTGCAAAAGAATCAGAAGATCAAGCTGGTCCAGCTGTCTTCGTTGGCAGCTCTTTTTCCTCATCCCTATCTAGCAGCCTACAGTGCTAGCAAGGCTGCCTTGCAGACCTACACTCTTGCTCTCCAGGAGGAACTGAGGCAATCAGATTCCCAGGTCCAGCTAGGTCTCTATATTCTTGGACCAGTCCAAACAGCTATTTTTCCAACTAAACTAGTAGAAGCATTGGGAGGTAGTCGCTTGCAGATGAAGCCTGAGAAAGTCGCTCAGCAGTTGATCCGATTCATAGAAGGGGATACTTCCTATGCTGTTATCGGCCTTCGCTATCGCTTGCTAGTTTGGCTAGGTCGACTACTTCCCCAAAGGTGGATCATCCGTCTCCTTGCTATATATTTAAAAAAGGGACTGAATAGATGAAATTTGTATTTATATTTTTAGCCGTTGCTTATCTTTTCTTATTTCTCATCCGTTGGTTGCTGTCCTTTACTTATTATAAAAGAGGTCAGGTTCATACTGCGGACTTTCCAGAAGAGCTTTTTACGGTGGTCCAACCCATCCTTTCTGGGGATCCTCGTTTAGAGAGTGATTTGCGGGCCAATCTCCAGCAAACTGAAGCAGTAGAATTCTACTGGTTGATTGATCAGTCTGATACAGAAGCCCAGCGAGTAGCAGATCGGATTTGTAAAGACGCATCCTTTGCCCACCGCATTCGAATTTTTCTCATTGAAGACGTCCCTCAGGGGATTAATCCCAAGAGTTACAAGATTGAGCAGGTTGTAGAGGAGCTGACCCGGCCTTATCTGATTGTTTTGGACGATGATAGTGTGATTGATTTTTCTAAAATGGGTGAGCTGACCGCCTATTTGGGTCAAGAGGTCATTCTGACAGGTATTCCTTATAACCAGGAGAGAAGCAATTTCTGGTCCAAGCTGGTCGCAGCATTTGTAAATGGCAATTCCTTTATTACCTATTTTACAATGGCAGAAGTTGAGGCGAATCACTCCATCAACGGGATGTTTTATATCCTACCGGTAGAACTTGCAAAAGGCCAGAAGCTTTTCACAGCGATTAAGGATTATCTATGTGATGATTTAGCCGTGGCCGATTTTTTGAGTAGTAAAGGAATATCCATTATTCAAACGCGAGTTACCTGTAATGTTCGAACGACTATCAAGGATGCCAAGCAATATTTGCTCCAGATGAAGCGTTGGCTTCTCTTTAGCTCTATCTACCTCAAAGAACACCTGGATTGGAAGCTGTTTAGTCTCATAGGTTTACCGAGTTTTCTACCTCTTCCAACTTTGATCTTAAGTCTTTTTTTAGGTTGGCCGTATTCTCTTCTAGTCTTGGGCTTACTGGGATTCAAGGCAGTATGGATGCTCCTCTATCGACAAAGCATTCTACCCAGTCACCTCCACTTGGATGAAGTCATCTACGAGGTGCTGAATGATCTCCTGCTTCCTTGGCTGTTTATTTATGTTCTGATGACTCCTCCTGTGATTAATTGGCGGGGACGGAAGATTCGTGTGACGGACGGAAAGATTCGTTATGAGTAAGATGAAGTCCTATCTAGACCGTTTGTCTGCTTTATCTCTCGATCAGACCATGCTAAACTCTAATCGCTTGGTTCTCTTTCTCAGTGGGAGCAGTGATGTCACTTGTGCCAGGCTGACAGCTGGGCAGCTAGACCTCTTCCATGCGATTTGTCCATCAGGTTATAGAGTAGTAGAGAGTAATTCTCCCTTCAATCAAGATTTTGAACATATAAAATTTCCTCAAGTATCCCTAATGGCGGCTTCTGCATCCAATATCATCTATTATTGGCATACCATTTTGAACCCTCGCTTTCAAAAACTCTTACAACAACACTTGTCTCCCTTACTGGAAGTGCAGGAAGTAGTTCTTGTTTGTAAGAGTTCAGGGGTTAATATGCTGACGCAGTGGCTAAGAAGTGTAGGGAAGAAGGTATCCTTACCAAGGTTGCGCGTGATAGCGCTTGGCCCTGTTTCCCAGCTTCTTTTACGTCAAAAGGAGATAGAGGTATTGGTTATCAAAGGCAAAAAAGATCCTTATTCACGAATTTTGGACCGCCATTCAGCGGATATCCAAGTGGATACGAATCATTATAGCTATGAATACAGAGAAGATGTGAAAGGAATCATCTATGACTGGATTAGACAAAGTGATAAAAATCGATGTGATTAGCGTCCCCTTTAGTGGTCATTTATTTCCGACTTTGACTTTGGTCAAGCCCTTGCTGGAGGATCCTCGTTTTCAGGTTCGAGTCATCACAGGTTTTCAGAAAAAGGAATTGGTCGAGCAGATTGGTTTTGACTGCCTTGCCTTGTTTCCTGACCGTCCGACAGTCATGGAAGATATAGCCAATACAGCCAAGCAAGCAAATCTCTTTATCATGTACCAACAATTAGGGGCTAATAGCAAACTGATTCCTGAAGTTTTCAACGAGATAAATCGAATTTGGGACTCTGAAGGACAACCAGACTTGATTATTGCAGATTTTGTAGCCGCTCCTGCTGGAGTTTTAGCAGATCGTTTGGGCATTCCCTGGATTACGACCATTCCAAGTCCAGTAGCGATTGAAAGTCGCACGACTACCCCTGCATATCTAGGAGGGTGGAAACCGCATCAGGGGACCTTCTATAAGTGGAGAGATGCTCTGGGTAGGCAAGTCATCCGTCTGGCAAAGAAAGTTGGGTTTGCGCTGGTTAAGAAGAATCTTGATACCATACAGGATTTTAAACTCTACCGTGAAGATGGGACAGAAGGGGTCTATTCTCCCTATTCAATCTTGGCTCTGGGCATGAAAGAGTTGGAGTTTCGAGACGATTTTCCGTCCCAGCTTAAATGGGTTGGTTATCGCTGTCTCTCTTTTGATCGACTTCCTCAAGAACAGAAACAGTATTTTACGAGTTCTAAAAAGCGGGTCCTCGTTACTTGTGGCACTCATTTAAAATGGGAAAAAGAGCGGATGGTGGAGTTGGCAAAGCTTTTGAGCCAAGAACATCCTGACTATGTCTTTTACGTAACCCTAGGCGACCCTAATGGTTTGAATCACCCACCCCGGGTGTTGTCAGATAATCTTCTGATTTTTGATTACCTCCCTTATTCAGATGTTCTGGATCAAATGGACTTTGCCATTCATCATGCAGGTGCTGGGATTTTGATGGGGTGTATCGAAGAGGGGATTCCTAGTCTGATTTTGCCCCAGGACTATGACCAGTTTGACAATGCGGTTCGGGCTGAGTTATTCCAAGTAGGATTGGTTTCTCGTAAAAAGACAGATTCCGAAGTTTTGCGCTTATTTAATGAATTGGTTTCTCGGGAAGATTGGTCGCACCTAAAGGCTCTGGCTCAGAAAAGCAAAGCCTACCAGCCAACAAAGATTCTTTATCAAGAAATTGAGAGACTCCTGAAAGTGAAGTTATAGAAGAAAGAGGAGGGAGAGACTCCTATTTGCTTTCTTCCAGAGATCTTCTATTTAATGAACATAAAAAACTAGAGCGCTTGCTCTAGTTTTTTGGTTGTTGATGGGTGATATTCTTTCCCCAAGGGATGAGATTTTCTTTTTTCTCTTTGATCCGTTGGATATTGTCCTTGTGACGAAGAATGATCAAGGTCGCTAGTGCCAAGACAATGATTGTAAAAAGTGAATCATAGCTGTGCAAGATCCATCCAGTCAAAGGAAGAAGGAGGACCGAAAGAATGGCGAGTAGCGCAACGGTAACACTCGAAAACGAAATCATACTGGTTAAATAAAGGCTAGCTACAAAATAAACAGCTAAAATGAGAAGCAGGATAGGCGAGAAACCAAGTAAGACACCAGCACTCGTCGCCACTGCTTTTCCACCCTTGAATCCAGCAAAAATTGGGAAAGTGTGTCCCAAAACGGCTAAGAGACCAAAGACCATCGGCGAGATCCCCTGAATTCCAAAGAAAGTCGGAAGGAGAACGGCCAAAGTTCCTTTCAAGAAATCAATCGCAAAGACGATGATCCCAGCTTTCTTCCCTAAAATTCGAAAGGTATTGGTTGTTCCTGTATTGCCCGAGCCATGTTCCCGTAAATTAATATGGAAAAAGATTTTCCCAATCCATAATCCCGAAGGAATGGAGCCTAACAGATAGGCTAAAATTAAAACACTTATTTCTTTTATCATACTCTCATTATATCAAAAAGCCATCGATAGAAAAAGCAATTTCTGGAGTTCAAGTGTGACATCTGAAGAAAGTGCTCAGCCAACATTTTGTACTGGGATATAGAAATCTCCATATAGAGAGAAAAAATTTTGCAAAATTTCCTAAAAAACTGTAATATAGAAAAGATGAACAAACAGGAGGTTCCTTGTGGCAAAAAAGGAAATCAATATTAATAATTATAATGACGATGCCATTCAGGTACTAGAAGGGTTGGATGCGGTCCGTAAACGTCCAGGGATGTATATCGGATCGACCGATGGAAATGGCTTGCATCACATGGTCTGGGAGATCGTGGATAATGCGGTCGATGAAGCCTTGTCTGGCTTTGGATCACAAATCGATGTAACGATTAATAAAGATGGTTCTCTATCAGTAGAAGACCAGGGACGTGGAATGCCGACCGGGATGCATGCTATGGGTAAACCAACCGTTGAGGTGATCTTTACGGTCCTCCACGCCGGAGGGAAGTTTGGCCAAGGAGGCTATAAGACATCTGGAGGTCTTCACGGAGTGGGATCTTCTGTCGTCAATGCTCTTTCTAGCTGGCTAGAGGTAGAAATTACCCGTGATGGAGCTGTCTACAAGCAACGTTTTGAAGATGGGGGAAAACCAGTTACAACCCTCGAAAAGATCGGCTCTGCTCCCAAGTCTAAGACAGGGACCAAGGTCACCTTCATGCCAGATCCAACCATTTTTTCAACGACGGATTTCAAATTTAATACCATTGCTGAGCGAATCAAAGAATCAGCCTTCTTGCTGAAGGATGTGACGCTGACGCTGACCGATCTCCGCAAGGAAGAAGACAACCATGTGGCCTTTCATTATGAAAATGGTGTCCAAGATTTCGTAGAGTACTTGAATGAAGATAAGGAAACCTTGACACCTGTTCTCTACTTTAGTGGCGAATCAGATGGTTTTCAGGTAGAAGTGGCCATGCAATACAATGATGGTTACTCAGATAATATCTTGTCCTTCGTTAATAATGTCCGCACTAAAGATGGGGGAACCCATGAGACGGGTCTGAAGACAGCCATTACCAAGGCTATGAACGACTATGCAAGAAAGACAGGACTCCTCAAAGAAAAAGACAAGAATTTGGAAGGATCAGACTACCGTGAAGGTTTGTCAGCGGTTCTTTCGATCCTGGTTCCAGAGGCCCATTTGCAGTTTGAAGGACAAACCAAAGACAAATTAGGAAGTCCCTTGGCTCGTCCAGTCGTCGATAGCATTGTTTCTGATAAATTGACCTTCTTCCTCATGGAAAATGGGGAATTGGCTTCTAATCTCATTCGTAAGGCTATTAAAGCCCGGGATGCGCGAGAAGCCGCTCGTAAAGCGCGGGATGAAAGTCGAAATGGCAAGAAGAGCAAAAAAGACAAGGGACTTTTATCTGGTAAATTGACACCAGCCCAGTCTAAAAATCCTAAGAAAAATGAACTTTATCTAGTCGAAGGAGACTCTGCTGGCGGTTCTGCCAAACAAGGACGGGACCGTAAGTTCCAAGCGATTCTCCCCCTTCGTGGGAAGGTTCTCAATACTGAGAAGGCCAATATGAGTGATATTCTCAAGAACGAGGAAATCAATACCATGATCTACACCATCGGTGCTGGAGTTGGGGCAGATTTCTCTGTGGAAGATGCCAACTACGATAAGATCATTATCATGACCGATGCGGATACAGATGGTGCCCACATTCAGACCTTGCTCCTAACTTTCTTCTATCGCTATATGCGTCCCTTGGTCGAAGCAGGACGTGTCTATATCGCCATGCCTCCTCTTTACAAGATGTCTAAAGGCAAAGGGAAGAAAGAAGAAGTGGCTTATGCCTGGACAGATAGCGAATTAGAGGAGTTGCGTCGGACCTTTGGCCGTGGAGCAACCCTCCAACGTTACAAAGGGTTGGGGGAAATGAATGCGGATCAGCTTTGGGAAACTACCATGAATCCAGAGACCCGTACCTTGATCCGTGTCACCATTGATGATCTAGCTCGTGCAGAACGCCGTGTCTCCGTCCTTATGGGAGATAAGGCTGCACCACGTCGTCAATGGATTGAAGATAACGTTAAGTTTACCTTAGAAGAAAATACAGTTTTTTAATTTCTTTCTACTTATAAATTAAATAAGCTGGGATGTAGAAATGGTAAGGAATCGACATGAGAACTGATGCAGAAATGATGAATCTGACTTTGCAGATAGCTGAGTCCTTGCAAGTGGAAGCAGTGGCCTTATCCGGTTCGCGATCCGATATCCACTCTCTAAGAGATGAGTTTCAAGATTATGATGTGGTTTATATTGTTGAGAATCTGGAGGACTTGATATCTGATTTATCTTGGCTAGACCAGTTTGGAATACGGCTGATTGAACAGCACAATGTCCTTGGACACCGTCGTCTTTACCTCATGCTCTTTGAAGACGGCAACCGTATCGATTTGACCCTCTGTCCTAAGGAGTATATCCAAGAGTGGGTAGACAGCGAAGCAAATTTTGAAGTTATAAAAGATGACAAAGGTTTGTTTGAATCGTATTTGCCAAGACCAAAACGCTACTGGACCTGTCCGCCTACTGAAGAGGAATTTGCAGCATCCTGCAATGAATTTTGGTGGGTATCGGCTTATGTTGTAAAAGCCATTCGAAGAAATCAGCTTATCTATGCGACTGATCATCTCTATGGCATTTGTCAGCAAGAACTTCTCAAGTTCTTAGCTTGGCAGGTAGCAATCGATAGGGGAACAGTCGATATCGGAAAAAACTACAAGTACCTCTTCCAGTATCTACCAGCTGAGCAAGAGAAGGAGTTCTCAGCACTTCTTGATCTATCTAGTTTAGAGAAGGTTGGTCAGTCCTTATTCGCTACCATGAAGTTATTCGATGGTGAAGCGCAAGAATTGTCCCAAAAGATGGGGTTTACTTACGATAAGGAAGTAGCAGAGAAAATGATTTCTTATGCTAAAGAGAAACTTTCGAATCATTAATGAATCTATTTTATACTACAGAAAGATGGTTTTGTTACAGAATGTAACTGAATCCTCTTTCTACAAAAGACTACTCAACATTCTTTGAAAGGAGTTGAACACGCCCTAAATACTGTGTGAAACTCTTGATCCATCACTTAATAACGTATTTAAAACTACAGAAAGGATAGTTTAGTTACTTGTAGTAACTGAACACGGGACTAATTTCCTAGGAAAAAAGATAAATCGCTTTGGGTTCATGGAACCCTGCATCAATTTCCTATTTTTCTACAGAAATTTTCGGCAAGCCGTAACGTCCCTTTGTATCTTATATGAGTAATATCCAAAATATGTCCTTAGAGGACATCATGGGAGAGCGCTTTGGTCGCTACTCCAAATACATTATTCAAGAACGGGCCCTTC
>NZ_CAUFJQ010000050.1 GCF_959025735.1 uncultured Streptococcus sp. | reverse complement strand
CGATTACAGAAGAACAATTTACACGTACATTTGCTATTAACGTTGGTGGCGTGATCTGGGGTGCACAAGCAGCTCAAGCTCAGTTCAAAGCACTGGGTCATGGTGGAAAGATCATCAATGCGACTTCACAAGCAGGGGTTGTCGGAAATCCAAACTTGACCATCTATGGTGGGACCAAGTTTGCTGTTCGTGGAATTACGCAAACCTTGGCGCGTGACTTGGCGGATTCAGGCATCACTGTCAATGCGTATGCACCAGGTATCGTCAAGACTCCAATGATGTTTGACATTGCCCATGAAGTTGGTAAGAACGCAGGTAAAGATGACGAATGGGGTATGCAAACATTCGCTAAAGATATCACTTTGAAACGTCTTTCAGAACCAGAAGATGTAGCAGCAGCGGTCAGCTTCCTTGCTGGACCAGATTCAAACTACATCACTGGACAAACCATTATCGTAGATGGTGGAATGCAGTTCCATTAAGATGAAAAAAGGGGTTGGGATCAACATCCTAACCTCTTATTTTGTGCATTCACAATAAAAGAAACGGAGATCAAAAAAACCACTCCCGAAAGGGAAGTGGTTCTGTGTTGGTTCTTATTTGAGACCGTATTTTTTGTTGAAACGATCCACACGTCCATCTGCTTGAGTGAACTTTTGACGTCCAGTGTAGAATGGGTGTGAGTCTGATGAAATTTCAACACGGATCAATGGGTAAGTTTCACCTTCGAATTCAACTGTTTCGCTAGAGTACTTAGTTGAACCGCTGAGGAACTTGTAACCAGTAGTAGTGTCCATGAAGACAACAGGGCGATATTCTGGATGGATATCTTTTTTCATTTTGCAATATTTCCTTTCTGCCATGGTCTCTTTCCGAGCCATAGATTGTTACTAAGCTAGTTTACCAAATTTCCAGGATCTTGACAAGTATTTTCACTAATTTTATTTAAAATAATGATCAAAAAAATCACCCTGGCAGGACCAAGGCGATTGATTGATGATTACCCTTGCTCTTCAATATGCTTGCTAATTCCAACAGCAATACGAGCTAAGACGATTAATACAACACTAGCAACAAGACTCATAATTAAACCGTATCCGAATGAGAAGCCATAGTTACCGAATTTTACTGAAGTTTGGTAAACATCCACGAGGTTATAGACAGTGATAATAGTTGAAAAAACTCCTGCAGTTGATACCCACTCCGCAGCAATTCGGTTCATAGGTTCATTCATTTTATAGACCACTGCTGCAATAATGGAAACAACTCCACAGATAATCACGATCCAGCCAGCAGGATCATCAATTCCTTTAGCGCTTGTTGATCCAAGAATACCTCCATTAAAAGTAACCCAAGTGGAGCAGGCACCAAGGATGGCAACAATAGCGGCAATAATAACGTACAAACGATTCTTTTCCATTTATATTTATCTCCTTATTAAATGTTGAATGTAATACGTTTATTTTACCACAATGGTCTGAGTATGAAAATAAACAGATAAGATAAATTTGTTGATAAAAAAATCACCCTGGCTAAGCCAAGGCGACGATGATCTTATTATTGTTCAGATTGATTTGGATCTTTTGGTGCTTCAACTGGTTGATCAGCTTGTCCCTCAGTGTGTTCGTGTGATTCTTTTTTGATTTCATTTACAGCAGTTTTTACAGTAGAAGTTGTCACGCGTCCAACAGATTGGGCAAATCCTTTACCAGATTCAGCAAGTTCTTCGAATGTTCCTTTAGTGATTTTACCACCTGACATCGCCAAGAGACCAGTTACAACAATAGCGATTGATGCGATTAAAGCAAGGATCAAACCAAAGCCAATTGAAACGCCATAACCATTGAAGTTAACAGCATATTTGTTTACACCAAATAGATCGATCAATGTTACGATAGTTGAGAGAGCCCCTGATACGATAACACCAATTGCAAAACCTTTTGGTAGTGAAGATTTCACATCGTTCAAGCAAGCAAGGACAATCGCAACGACTGCGAAGATAATAACGAACCATCCATCTCCGCGAAGGCCATTCCAGCTGTATGAACCAAAGGCACCAGCATTAAGGCTTGCCCATGGCAAGAAAGAGCTAAGAATCGCTACCGCAGCAGAGATAATGATAAACAAACGATTTTTTTCCATAATAAGTCTCCTTAAAATTTATTAGCTTTATTTTACCATAAGAAATATCAAATGAAAACCCCATGACCAAGATAAAAAGGCTGAGAAACCGTTCTCAGCCTTCGTTTGTGCGTGCCACTTCTTGTAGCTCTTGGTAAATTTGGTCATTTTCTTCGAGGGAGTAGGAGTTCGCTCCACTAGCTAGTGGATGGCCACCACCATTATGACGTTTAGCAATCTCATTGATCACCTTTCGTTTGCTGCGCATCCGGACACGGAAGTGACCGTCAGGCTGCTCTACAAAGATAGCCCAAACAGACACGGTATCAATGCGTCCAGGAGCTCCGACAATTGCAGCAGTCTCAGAATCCCGTAGATCGAATTTCTTTAAGAGTTCTTGTGTCAAGGTCACACGCGCAGCACCATGTTCATCGATCTCAAGATGGTCGTAGACATAGCCTTGAAGCTTAGCTGTTTTGAGATTGATCGTATCCATCTGACGAGCAAGTGCTGTAAAATCAAAGGGAATGCTTCGAAGAGTTGCAGCGATCTCAAAGGTCCGAGTCGAAGTAGCAGGATAAAGGAAGCGACCTGTATCGCCCACAATCCCAGCATAGAGAAAACGCGCAGCACTTACAGGGAGTTCGAGATCCAATTCCTTAGCAAAAAGTGCAATCAGCTCACTGGTAGAGCTTGAGTCTGTATCAACCCAGAGCAGATCGCCATATGCATCGTCATTTGGATGATGGTCGATCTTGATTAGGAAATCACCAGACGTATATCGCTTGTCATCGATGCGGGGAGTATTGGCCGTGTCACAGACAATCACCAAAGCCCCTTCATAATCCTCATCCTTGACCTCATCCATTTCAGCAAGCCAAGTCAAGGTCGGCTCATCATAGCCGGTTGCCAAGACCCGCTTTTGAGGGAAGTGCGCACGCAGGAGATCCCGCAAGCCCACCTGGCTACCAATCGCATCCGGATCCGGATTCTGATGACGGTGGATAATAATTGTGTCATAAGCTTGAATCTTTTCAAGAATGTCTTTCATTACGTTCATACAATACCTCGTTTTCTTAGTCAATTTTAACATAAGAAAGTACCATCCAGCAAGCGTTTATCACTATGTAGGGGCAGTGGAAGCGGTTTTACAGATGTTCAATATTTTGGTAGAATGAATGAATAGATTGAGTATGGGAGGAACTAGGATGATTGAAATTAAAAGTAATGCTGAGACGGCACAAGAGTTAGCGGCTTCTTTAAAAGATAGTGGGGATACACTTTCGGGAGTTGCAGTAGCTACAAAAGATGAGAAAACGATTCTTGCTGGAAATGATGCAGCCCATCAAGCCATTGATACTGCTAGCACCAAAGCAGGAGAAATTGCAGCAGCGATAGAATCTATCGGGACCAACCTACAAAGTGTTTCAACTGGATTTACAGAAGTGGATGAAGCGGCTGCTGCGAGCATTCAATAGCTTGAGAGAGTAGGAAGATGAATCACGATCAACAACTATCGGAATTAAGAAGACAAGAAGATTTTCTTTATCAAAAAGAAAGGGCTATTCTAAAAGAAAAAAGAAGCTTGGAAGATGAGATGAATCGCTTTGAGGGCTATAGTTCTGAAGCGCACCGATTATTATGGAATTCATTTGAATCCTATCCTTCCTCTAGAAATCTCTTTGATCAACTACAAGAGGAAGTTCTTCATGAATCCCGCAAAATTTCAAATAGTTATTTGGAAGAATTAGAAGAATTAGACCGTCAAAAAAGAAAAATTGAAGATGATTTAAATGATATTTATCATGATCGAAAAAAAATATATTTAGAACAGGAGAGTGACAATGGGGATCGAAGTTTATCGAGGTAGTTTGGATAGTCAGGCTACTAGCACAGGGACTATGGTTGAGCAACAATTGAAAGCCTATGAGGCTCTTGGAAAATCACTAACACAGATAGAAAACTCTGCCTCTCTTTTATCTGGAACAGCATACGATTCTTTCCGTACTTTTATTACGAGTGTTGTCCAGCCATTGAAAGAGGCCGGGATAGCTTTAGCGGATGCGACACAAGATAGTGTGAAAAAGCTCCCAAAATCCTATCGCTCTGAGGTGGCTGATGAGGACTTACAGGAAGAAAAGTTGGTTTCTGATATTGAACAGTGTGATCGGATGATTGCTATCTTTCATGCAGAGATTAATGAAATTGCGGCTAGTAAATCGACTAGTGCTGGAGATTTTCAACGGTTGCAGAGATTACAGCGGCTTCAAGGCTTAAACGTATTAGATGGTATTGTAAAAGCTGCTAGAAATAAACTACAAGAAAAATTAAACAAACTAAGAGCATTTAATGCAACCTCACCAAGCATCTTCTGGGAAATTGATGTTTTAGCCCAAGCTATTCAAATAGCTGTCAATCAAATTAACGTAGCGTGGGATCCAAATACTGGAACATATTCCATTCCAAAGGATTTATCCTGGTCTGATCTCGTAAATGAAACGATTAAGAATAAAGAGTTTGAAAATGAATATTTGCCAACGAAACCAAAGGATGTATCAGCGTTCGAGTATAACCAATTTCTTACGGGTTTACGTGAACAATCAATGAACCTTAAAGAAATAGATGGCTGGGATAAGGATGCCATCAAAGGTTATGTCAAAGGCGTTTCAAAAAGAACAGCAGATATCAAGACAGGTAGCGAGTTAAATGCAAGGAGAGATGCTTTATATGCGGAAACCAAGGAGATTGGATCCGATATTTATACAGAGATGTATGCTAGTAGTAAGCTAGATTCAGAAGCGAAAGTTGAACTGGTTCTTAAGCAATTGGGAGCAGAAAAGGACGATTATGATTTTATACATTTGACAAGCAAAACGCATAAGATTTCAGAGAATCTACCACCACACGGTGATTTCAACATGTATTTCAGACGGGATGTTGTAAAAGCATTCGGTGATAAACATCTTAATTACAAAAAAGATTCACTTAGGCAGCAAGTCCATTTCTTCCGCTACTATCTGGATCGTCAAGCGATTTACTATATTCGGAGTCACTACGAAGGCGCAAATGATTACGAGAAACTGTTAGCATATGGTAAAGAAAATAATATTGAATTTGATTACACAACCGGCTCTAACTACCATAATCGCTTTACTCCTAAAGATGGCTTTAAACGTCCCTATAATATGAAGGTTCAAGTCCCTCAGGGCAATTCAGCTAAAGGAAAAGATTTGAACAATGCGCGGATGGTGGAGTTTATTGTGAATTTAGATACCGGCGAGTTTGAGAGTCAATGGGATGCCTATGACAATCATAAACTAGCAGATGGTCGCTATGATTCCAATCCAGGAAAATATTCTAATGAAGAATTAAGAGAAATCGCCAATACGGAGTCCTTTAACTATGGTCCCTCAACAGGTCAAAATTCAGATGTTACTAAGTTTTACGAAGGTAAACATGGAATGCTCGATGTGGATGGCACTCCTGAACCAGCTACTCGAGTTAGAGCTAAAGAGTTATTCCGTTATGAAAAAGACTTGGGCAAAAAAGATGAAAATACAGGACATGTTGGTCAATTTGCGGATATTGTAAGGAAAGGGAACCAAGATTATGAAACATGGCAACGAAATACAAAAGGAATGTCAGAAGAAGAAAAAGTGGAAGAGTATAATAAATTTAAGAAATCTCTTAATGGCAGTGCTGATAATAATACTGGCTATTATGACTATACTCAAAGTCAATTCTATCCGAAAGACCACCAGTAGTGCGTATGATATTTTACAGAAACAGAGATTTGTTTTGGTACAAGATAAAAATGACTGGGGAAAAGAGTGGAGTACTGGAGTAGGATTTGATTTAAAAGATAAGGAATTGTACAATTCGTATTTTGCAGTTATTAAGAGGAATAAATTATATGGTGGTTATGGAAATTATGGAACTAAAGAAATGTACCAACGTTCTTTTAACAGAGAAATATCATCCATTTTAGTTAATCTGAAAATTTCACCAGATGAAATCAAAAAGAATAATTATCAAATTACACGCTCACCAGATTCTTTAGTAAATAAAGAATTATTGAAAGAGGAATATCCGCCAGAATTTGAAGGTAGATATTCTATCAAGGATAGTCAGTTTTCCAAAGTTCGTATCACCTACAATAAAGAATTCTTACCCACTAAAATCGAATGGTACTATAAGGGTGAAGAAGGCCTCAAATGGTACACTTGGCGCACCTATTCGTATCCCTTCAAAAATAAGGCTAATTTTGATAAGAAATTAGATGAAGAAATTAAAACTATTAAAGAAATTCAAGAGGAAAACGAGGGCGATTAGGTTGAATCGGTTCAAATTGTTTAAACAAGCCCCTTCTTTCACCTTATCAGGAAAGGTTTCGTGCAAAATGCTTGAAAAAATGGTATAATACGGAAAATAGATTTTGGGAGGAAATTATGACTGTAGCGAAAATTGTTTTTGCTAGTATGACTGGAAATACTGAAGAAATCGCCGATATCGTAGCGGATAAATTCCGTGATCTTGGTGTTGAAGTAGATGTGGATGAGTGTACAACTGTGGATGCGGAGGACTTCCTTGATGCAGATATCGCAGTGGTAGCGACTTATACCTACGGCGATGGAGAGCTTCCAGATGAGATTCAAGATTTCTACGAAGATTTGGCTGGCCTTGATCTTAAAGGCAAACTTTACGGTGTTGTAGGATCAGGGGATACCTTCTACGATGAATTCTGTAAAGCAGTTGATGATTTCGACCGTTGCTTCGCTGCGACTGGTGCTGAAAAAGGTTCTGAAAATGTCAAAGTTGATTTGTCTGCAGAAGACGAAGACATTGAAAAATTAGAAGCCTTTGCAGAAGAACTTGTAGCAAAAGCAAATTAATGACAAAGAGGCTGGATCGATGGATTACAGCCTCGATTTATATCCAAAATAAAGAGGAGACACATGGATTTAGATCAGATTCGTAAGGACATTGACCAGATCGATCAAGAGCTTGTAGCCTTGCTAGAAAGACGGATGGTCTGTGTCGGTCAAATTGTAGAATATAAGGAGCAGCAGGGCCTACCTGTGCTCGATCAAGGAAGAGAAAAAGAGGTGCTTGAGAAAGTTGGCTCTCTCGTGACGGAGGAGCAGTATCGGGCGACCATTCAAGCTCAGTTTCAAGATATGATGAATCGCTCGAGAGATTTCCAAGAGGAGGTGAGGGCGCGTGACTAGTCTATCTATCAAGCAAAAAGCACAACAGTATGTGGTCCTAACAGGGATGGCGCTTTTCATTGGTCTCTTGGTCGGTGTCATTGACATGATTTTTGGTCAAGGTCTTCTCCTGATTGGAGATTTCCGAAGCCAGCACTGGCCTTTGATTCTATTTCTGGCCTTAGCGGGGCTTGTCATCGTTTATCTTTATAAACGTTTTGGTGGCAAGGCTTCAAAAGGGATGGGCCTGATCTTTGATGTCGGACACGCGCGTGAGGAGAAAATCCCCTTGGTTTTGGTGCCTTTGATCATGCTGACGACCTGGATGAGCCATCTCTTTGGTGGTTCGGTCGGTCGGGAAGGTGTAGCAGTCCAGATCGGAGCGACCCTTTCACATCGTTTTGCGCGTCACATCAAGATTCCGGATGCTTCGCGTATTTTTCTCATGACCGGGATGGCAGCCGGTTTTGCGGGGCTCTTTCAGACGCCACTCGCAGCAACCTTCTTTGCTCTTGAAGTCTTGACAGTTGGGGAGTTGCAGTTGATGGCTCTCTATCCAGCGCTCATCGCCTCGATCGTGGCTAGCTTCACCTCCCATGCCCTTGGCTTAGAGAAATTTGCTGTGCCACTAAAAGAAACGCTGACCTGGACACCAGAGACCTTGATCAAAGTTGCTCTTCTTGGCCTCGCTTTTGGCCTCGCGGGGAAGCTCTTTGCTGTTAGCCTTTCCTGGTTGAAGAAAACAGTCGCGAAAGTCCTGCCTAATCCTTATATCCGGATTGCCCTTATAGGGGCTGGACTCAGCTTGGTCCTCTTGACCCTCCAGCTGACCAAGGTCGGCACTTATAGTGGACTTGGAACCAATCTGATTGATGTAGCTTTTCATCAGGGAAGTGCACAGAGTTATGACTGGATCTTAAAGCTCTTCTTTACCGTGGTGACCATCTCTGCTGGATACCAAGGAGGAGAAGTGACACCGCTCTTTGCGATCGGAGCTACACTTGGAGTCTTTCTTGCTCCTATGCTGGGCTTACCAGTCTTAGTCGTGGCTGCTATCGGATATGCCAGTGTCTTTGGCAGTGCGACCACGACCTTGCTCGCACCGATCTTGATCGGAGGAGAAGTCTTTGGCTATGCCAATCTTCCTTTCTTTGTCATTGCTTGTGCCATCGCCTATTGCCTGCCAAAAGAGTGGAGCATTTATTCCGGTCAAAAAGTTGCGAAAAAGTAGAGAAAAGAGCTTTACAAACCTGAAATTATCTGATATGATAGTTTCTGTGCGTAATGGAAGCACAAAAATACAGTTTATCCGCTGAGGGAGGTCCCTCAAGATTGACGAAGATAGGAGAATAAAATGAATCCATTAATCCAAAGTTTGACAGAAGGTCAACTTCGTACTGATATCCCTGCATTCCGTCCTGGTGACACTGTTCGTGTACACGCGAAAGTTGTCGAAGGATCTCGTGAACGTATCCAGATCTTTGAAGGCGTTGTTATCGCTCGTAAAGGTCAAGGACACACTGAAATGTACACTGTTCGTAAAATCTCTAATGGTGTCGGTGTTGAACGTACATTCCCAGTACACACTCCACGTGTAGAAAAGATTGAAGTTGTACGTTACGGTAAAGTACGTCGTGCGAAATTGTACTACCTTCGTGCATTGCAAGGTAAAGCAGCTCGTATTAAAGAAATCCGTCGTTAAGACGAACAAGGAGGCGGGAGTGATCTCGCTTCTTTTTTTATCGGTCCCCTTAGTTCAATGGATATAACAACTCCCTCCTAAGGAGTAGTTGCTGGTTCGATTCCGGCAGGGGACAATATAGATAAGTAAAACACTGATTCGCCAGTGTTTTTTCTTTGGCCAAATGTTTACAAAGGTTATAAGATATCTATGGTGTGGTATAATAGGGGAAAGTATAAAGTACTAATTTGATTGGGATTTCTCTCCTTATAATGAGATCGGATTAATGGGTAAAAGATGGCATCGCCTATTGAGGAAGAAAAAAAGAAGCCTGATTTTATGATATTCTGGTTGAGAGAATAACTTGCACTAGGAGAATACAAATGAAACCAACAAAACTAGAATGGGAAGATGTTACCAAGTTTGAAGAGGTAAAAGGATACGGTCAGCATATATGGAGAGATGAGGACAAGTATTATTTGGTTTTAGAAGAAGGAACCGTAGTTTCTTGGTTAGTTGTCTATGAATTACCAAATGAGCTGTTTGTTTTATTAGATAGTGGGGAAAGAACGCTAAGCGAAGTATCTTGGAAGATTAAACACGATTCTTGGCCACCGTCAGAAGAAGAAAAGAACGAAATTAGAAAAGATAGAGCTAGAAAAAAGCCAATTGTGCTGATTTCTAACCGTAAAAATCAGTTGCTTTTTAGTAACAAAGAACTTGAAATACTTATTCCCAAAGCGGAACAACAATGGATAGAATCAATGGGTAAACTTCCAGATGATTATGTATCACCATTGAAATAGACAAAAAGAAATAGTATGACAACAGAAATTCAACAATACAAAAATTGTACGATATTAAAAAACAAGAATGATTATCAGATCCTGTGGAGTAGAGGGAAAGAAGTGCTTAACTTTCCCATTAGCCAAAAATTAGCAGAACGTGTTTCAAAATCAGAAAAAGATGCTTTAGAAGTAATGTTTTATTGTGAACATCATCGTTGGCCAAAGGCAGATGAGTTAGATGATTATAATCATTCCAATACGATTGTACATAGAGGCGATGGATTTGTTGTATATGAAACAGATGGTTATTACGAAATTAGCTTCTTTAAAGAAGTTGGAGGAGCTATGGGCCCAGAAGTATGCTACCCCATTACTAAGGAACTAATGGATAAAGCATTTCAATCTTCTAGGGACGCATATGAGGTGATGATTTATGCCGAAACAGGGCACTGGCCCTTAAGTAAGCAAGATGATATTGATAGAAACTATATACGTAATCATCCTGAAACTATGCTACCAAATATAGAAGATCAACGTGAGTTGTTTGATGTTGAAGAGTTTAAAGCTCTTGTAAAAAAAGCTATTGTTTCAGAACTAGAACCTAGCGAACTTGACGCTATTGGTATAGTTGATAATCATTTAGAGCTTCTTCTGGTGGATTCAGTCGGCTGGCAGGAAGAGATAGAAGCAGTCCATCTGGAAATTCTTCAGGAAAAAATTAACAATTACATTCACTTCCTCGAAAGCAAGCAATATGTGGAGAGATATGGCGATAAGTTTGATAAAAAAGTTATCCATATTACTTTCCAATATTCCCCATCTGATAACGGTTTGGCCTTTCTCGCAGCTGTTCAGAAAGTATTACAACCGACGGTTATGAGCCTGAAGGTGGAATTGCCGGAGTAAAGAACAACTAAGAAGAATAAAATTAATCAATTTATGAGGGATAAAAAATATTAAAGCGAAGGTCAGTCAAAAAATAAGATAGCTAAAAAGTAGACCAAAATTTTCTAAAAGCCTATTAGAATAGGCTTTCTAAGCATATTTTATATTTCGGCAGGGGACAGAGATAGAAAAGATAAAACTGACAGTTGAACTACACCCCAAAAGTTAGATTTTTTCTGTCTAACTTTTGGGGTGTAGTTCACTTATGACAGAGTGTTGACGTTTTAGAGCCGTGTTGTTTCGAATGGTCCCAAAACTTATTTTTTTTATGATATAACAGAATATTTTAAAAATGAAGGGGGTTTCTATGGAGAGAGATGTGTTTTTTGATTATTTTTTAAAATCACTTAGGTTTCATTTGGGTGATAGGTGTAAGGATATTGGATTTATAAAGTTTTTTAAAGATGAAAATAATTGTTTTATTACTATAGAGAATTATGTTTTGGAATCATTTGTAGTATTGTCAAATATTTTGAGTAAGGATAGGATTGTGTTTTCTTGTGGAATTATTTATAGTAAGGGGGTAGTTACTGGAGTAGAAGTGTGTATGAATGTATCAGAGCTAGAAAGATTAAATAAATTGTACAAGATATAGTTTTGAAGAATATTAAAAAACATAAGGGAAATTATCTACTTGGGATGTGTGGAGTGATAGTATCAACGTTTCCTAGTTTTAGAGCTTTGTTGTTTCGAACGGTCCCAAAACAAGTAAAATAAAAATGATTGAATAGAAGCTTGTTACATTGAGCTTCTTTTTCTTTAGAAATTCAAATAATAATTTTACAGACTTTTAGGTCTTTAATTTATTCTCCCCCTCCACTTTTTCTTTGACTCTCCTTTCTTATTTTTCTAAAATAGTAGGTGTGTGAAGGGAGATTGATATGAAAAAAGGTTTGGTAATTGTGCTTTCTACTTTGGTCTTGGCCTCGTGTGGTCGTCCTCAGAGGACGGTGACGCCTAAGAGTTCGGATACCAAGCAGACCAGCACCTCAGAAAAGAAACAGTCTGGTATGGATTTGAAAGCCATCAAGGCTAAGGACTACTCGAGTATCAAGGGGACTTGGATCGATGGTCGTGGCAATGAGCTGGTCTTTGATGACAAGGGCTTGGTCAGCGAGGATGTCGAGCTTGATGCATCGAGCTTTAAGCAGAAGGACCAGATCGCTGAGATGACGGTTAGTGCCAAGTCGGGTGTTGGAGGATACGGTCTCTTGCTCCTTCCAAAAGGTCAGGAAGCGGGCAAAGACGATGCTTCAGATAAGTCCAAGGATCGGATCTGGGCTGGTCAGTCCCCGGCATATGGCGATAATGACAATTTCTACTATCGCAAGAAAGAGCAACCGAAAGATCGGGAGGAAGTAGATACAGACAATAGCAGTAGTATGACAAAGACCAGTAAGGCCAAGAAGTGGAATACTCGTTCGGATGGTGAGGTCAAGTCTTCGAAGAAGGCAGACCAAAATGATTATCCAGGCTACACCGCTACTCAGGTTGAAGCTGCTCGTGTTTGGGCTTATGTGATCAAGTCTGTACCGACAGAATTGAGTATTAATGAAAAGAGTGCTGGTACAAAAATTTACTTTGGTGGGCTAGGAGTTGACTATCCTAAAGATGTTCGTCAGTTGTTTACACCTATTTCTGCAGAAGGTCATGTGACTTACGCATCTAACGGAGATGGGACGGTGACGATCTACCCTGTACCGAGTCACTGGCAACAGTCTGCGGATGAACTCAATAGTGAGGAGTTTATGACGCAATTTACCCAAGGAATCTTGGATCATGCGGAGACGGTGACTTTGCCAGATGGGGACCCAGATATGATTCGTCAGATTCTTGCCGTACTGAAGTAAGATCTGAATTTGAGGGCTCAGTTTATTGTTTTTTTAAGCTGATCCTGTTACAATGATACTACACGGAAAAGACTGGTCCTCCAGCCTTTTTCATTTCACCATAGAAAGGTCTTTTATGAAACGCAAATCGATTTTGTTTCTCTATTTACTCTTGCTAACGATTGGGCTGGCTTATGAGACCCAGTCACTGACAGAAGGTTGGATGTCTGGCAGTCAGTACGGGATTGTGGGACTTTCTACCCTCATCCTTTTGGTCTATGCACTTCCTGCTGTCTGGGCCCTCTTTCATTTTGCTAAGAAGTGGAAGTTGTCATGGGTACCGGTGCTCTTTTCTCTACTAGGTGGGGGCTTTGTTGCTGGTTGGCTGTCTAGCTTTGCCAATACCTATTTCCATGACATGATTCAAGCGATCGCTCCAAATAGCGACTTTTGGAACCAGTACGAGAGTGCCATCGCTGCGCCACTCTTTGAGGAACCCTTTAAGTTGATTCCAATCTTCTTTGTCCTCTATTTGTTCAGTGTCCGTCGCATCAAGTCGATCTTCCTCTTGGCGATTGCCTCTGGTCTTGGTTTCCAGATCGTGGAGGATTTTGCCTATATCCGTCAGGATCTGCCGGAAGGTTTCTCCTACACGGTGTCAGGGATTCTCGGCCGTGTGGCCAATGCGCCCATGTCTCACTGGGTTTACACAGGTCTTGTTATGCTAGGGCTCTTCCTAATTGTCCAAGCAAGCAGAGGACGCAAGGATTTACGTCTAGCAGGCTGGGGATACTTAGTAGCTGGGTTTGGACTCCATTTTGTTGGCAATTCACCCTTCTCACAAATCGTGACCGAGTTGCCGATTGCGATTCCAGTCTTGAATGCTACTGGGCTCTTCCTGATCTACCAAGCGTATCAAACCGTCGAGCGATTAGAACAAGCAAAATAAAACAAAAATGCGTATGTTTGCACACATACGCATTTTTGTTATATTGGACACATTTTTTATCTACTTTTGTATAAACGGAGTGATCCTATTGCTGTAAAATAAATGCTATTTTGAAAGAAATATTTGAGACTTTCCGCCGTAAGAAAAGTGAGAGTGGGACAGAAATCGGTAATTCGTTAGAATTCGATTTCGTCGT
>NZ_CAUFJQ010000049.1 GCF_959025735.1 uncultured Streptococcus sp. | reverse complement strand
CCTCCAGTATATAATATTGTATATTATACCACAAAATAGGAGAGCCTGCATTCTTCTATAAAATTTTCTTTTTTTTACCATCAAAAAATCAGGAACAAGTCCTGATTTTAGAATGTGAACAAATTGTTTTTTCAAACGAAATAACCTAAGTGAAGCTGAAAACTTAAAACAATCTATATAATCAGTTTCATTCAAACCTACACTGAAACTTTTCGCCGTGAGAAAAGTGCTAGAAACACGATTGTTTCTAGCACTCGGGAGTTTTGGGAGTAAAACAGTTTGGGAAACTGTTTTAGCCTGAGCCTAAAAAATTAAAAAGCGAAGGGGTCCAAAACGAATTGAACACGGGCTACGGATCGTGTCAAAAAGATAAGTTTTCCTAGAATCTAAAGATTCTGCGTCAAACTTCCTATTTTGACTTTATCCGCGAACGCCCTTTGTATCTTAATTAGTCATGGAACTTCTTCGAAGTTCGCTGACGTCCGTACTCACCTAAGGAAAGTTTCTAAGAAGGCTTTGTCTTTAATGCTCTGCACTGGTAAGATCATAAAAGAAGGCATTAAGTTTTTCAACCAGCTCAAGCGATGAGAGACTACTTGTACAAATAAATGGTTTTTTCTTTAATTCAGGCATCATAAAGTTGGCCACCACTACATCGGCATCCGAAGCTTCAATATCATCCACTGTCAGATTGTACTTGATCATCTGCGTAAATTCAAAGTTATCCGTACAATAGAAATCTAGGAAATCAATCATGGATTTGGCATGGTGATCGTCAAAACGACTGATAATCAAGACCTTGATGGACTTCCGACGGCGCAATAACTGCGGTAAGAGACGTTCCCAGTGAGTGTAGACCGTGTAGATCATGTGCTTGATGATCTCATCATTCATATCATGCTTCATGGTCTTCATATAAGTGATGATATGCTCCTTCAAATCATCATAGAAGGCTGGGAAGATGCTCATGAAATCTTCGTTGGTATTGGTCTTGGTATCAAATAAGAGGAACTCAGAGAATAATTCCTTCCGATCGAGATGAGACGTGTTATGGACATGCATCAACATCTCATCAAGATTTTCAATGTCTAAATCATAGGTATAGCATAGATCCTTGAACATATCTCTGATGAGCGTCGTTGATTCTTTGGCATAAGGATCTGTTTCTGCAGCTTCGATCAAGCTTTCTGGACTGAAATAGAAATTCTCTTGAATGAAGATGATGAAGAACTGCTCCAGCACTTTTTCATTCAATTCGACACCCAACTGCAAGCTAAAGTAGCGCAACATCTCCTCGACATTGGTCACCCCTTGATACTGGTCCTTATACACATCATAGTTCGTTGGCATGTCGATGAAGTAACCTTGCTTAATCCGTGACAAGTAGACTGTCAAGAGAACTTTATAAGACCTGAGTACAGAGAAGGTCAATGGATAGCCATAGAGCTTGAAGAAGAAGGTGATCAAATCGGTCACCGCCTCTTCCTTAAATTCTGGGAAAGGCCACTCCATGTAGTAATAACGTTCCGCAAAATATTGGGCATAAAAGAAACGAACGTCAATCTCATCCCCGACAAGATTCAAGGGTTTCAAATCAATCTTTACATTGTATTTGGTTTGAAGCTTCTGATTAATCGTCCGAATCAAGCGGTAGAAAGATTGGTAACTCAAATCAAACTTTCTGCAAATATATTCATTGGAAACATCCTTGTTGAAAAAGAGATATTCAATCAAAGCAAAGGCTTGTGATTCTTTAAAAAAGTGATGGTAAATCACCTCAAGCCCAACCGAATCCTCATAACTGATCTTGATCCCATTGGTAGATGATTCAATTAAAAAGTCATCAAATGTACTACGAAGATTAGACAAATCTTCTTTTAACGAACGTTCTGTACAATCCAAACGCTTGGCCAACTCTTTCAAGTGGAACCATCTTTTTTCCTTAATCAGGATTTCCAACAATTGCAATTGGCGTCTCTGTTTTTTCGATAAGAGCAGTCTCATCTTTTCCTACCTTTTCATATTTTCTTTCAAAATCACTTATATTTTAACACATTTCATAGCACTTGTTGACTTTTTTCCAGCATTTTTCAAAAAAATGTACAAAAAAGACTCCATGGCCCATATAGGCGCTAGAGTCTATGATTTATTAATGATACCAAATTCTTCTTTTTTCTTCTGTTCCTTAGCAGCACGGTGGTTATCATAAAGATTCACCAAGAATTTTACAATTTCTTTTCCAATCGAATAGACTGGAATCGCAACGACCATCCCGATAATGCCGTAGATATTACTTGAGAGCAATAAGAGAACCATAATGGTAATCGGGTGAACCTTCATCACGCCTCCAACGATACGCGGATAAAGAATATTCCCATCGATCTGCTGGATAATCAACATGTAAATGACTGCTTTGATCATCATATCCATATCTGTGAAGGCATAGGTGATGATCATCGGAATCAAGCCGATGGTTGGTCCTACATATGGAATGAGGTTGGCCAGCCCAGAAAAGATGGCAAAGACCAAAGCGTACTTCAATCCAATAAAACTATAGCCAATGTAGGCTAGGGTTCCAATGATAAAGGCATCGATCGAAATCCCACTAATATAGCGAGAGACCGTTTCATTCAAACTAATCAAGAGGCTTGAAATGTGGAGTTTGTCATTGCGTAAAATGGTCCGCTCCAACATCGGTAATAACTTCTTCCCATCGACCAAGAAATAAACCAAGAAGACAGGGGTCATGATCAAGATAAAGACCGTATTGACAATGGTGTTAACCACACTTCCTAAACTGTTGGTCACACTATTCAAGAGATTTTGTAGGATATCCATATATGAGAGATTCAACTGTTGAATCGTCGACTGGATATTCACATTCTGGAACAAAGGATTGGTTGAGAGTTTTCGAACCAAACTTTGAACTTCCCAGTAAAGTCCTTGAGTTGAATTGATCAAACTGGTTAACTGATTGATTAAGATAGGGAGCAGATAAAAGATCCCTAAGCCAATGATCCCAAACAACAGTACTAAGGTGATCAAAATCCCAAACACACGCTTGATTTTTAAATGTTTTTCCAACAATTCAACAATCGGATTGGTAATGTAATATAAAAAACCTGCAATTAAAAATGGTAAGAGGATGGTATTCAGAACAGATACAAATGGAGAAATTAAAGTCCCCATTGATTTCCAAATATAGAAAATCACCGTCAATAATAAGATCTCACATGTCCAGAATAACAATTTACTATTTCGAAACATTCCTTACCTCCTGTTTTCTATTCTACCATATTTTATGATAGAATAAAGGAGATTTTAATCAAAAGGATGAAGTTATGAAGAATTTGATTGAACTACAAGACGTCAATTTGATCCGCAATGGAAAAGCCCTTTTAAAAGAGATTAACTGGCAAGTAAAAGAAAATGAATGTTGGGCCATTTTAGGCTTAAATGGAGCAGGAAAATCGACTCTCCTCAAACTGCTCATGTCTGAATACTGGGCTAGTTCCGGCCAAGTAACTGTCCTTGGAACCCGCTTTGGAGAAGGGGGTATTCCTGAGTTGCGTAAGCGTATTGGGATCGTTAGCTCCTTTATTTCAGAAAGACTGCCAGAACATCTTTTGACAGAGCAAATTGTCCTAACTGGTCAATACAAGAGTAGTATCTTATATGCTGCATACGGGGAGGAAGAACTGAACTGGGCACGGGATATGCTGACTTCGATTGGGGCTAGCTCTTTGATCGGTCGCAAATACCGGGAGCTCTCCCAGGGAGAAAAGCAGACGGTCCTCATTGCACGAAGCCTCATGGACCAGCCAGATCTGATCATCTTTGACGAAGCTTCAAGTGGATTGGATCTCTTTGCCAGAGAAAAGCTCCTCCGTCAGATCCATCATATCAAACAACTGGATCACGCGCCAACCATGATCTACGTCACCCACCATGCAGAAGAAATTACAAAAGATATGACCCATGTGCTCCTGCTCAAACATGGCCAAGTGGTCGAAGAAGGACCAAAGGAAAAGATCCTAACTCCCCATGTCCTAAGCCAATTTTATGAAGCACCAGTATCCCTTATTGATCTGGGTGACGAGCGACTCTTTGTCAAACCAGAAATCGCACACACAGAAGAGCATGAATAAAACAAAAAGAGGCTGGGACAAAAGTCCTATCCTCTTTTTGTTTTTGATTGTCGAGTAAGACGCAGTGGTTGAGTGGGCTCTACTACGCTGATTTCATCAGCTTTTACAGCCCTACTCAACTGTGCGGAGGTGGGACGACGAAATCGAATTCTAACGAATTACCGATTTCTGTCCCACTCTCTTTTACTTTTACGCTCATCGATTTTGTGCATACTCGATCATATCGTATGGAAGCGTATTGGCACTTTCTCTTAGGGAGTAGCTTTCTAATTCATTGACGTTTTGACGCATGCGACGCGCTTGCTTGGCGGTAATCAGGTGTTGCGCTTCGTATTCAAAAATAATCTTACGCTCCAAATAATAGCCTCTCAACATTTCATCGATATTATTTGGTTTTACCCGGTTAATAACCCGCTCCACAAAGGCTCCACTAGTAATAATGGCCGTCTCTCTCAGACGAGATTCTTGCAGGTAAGAGATCAAACTGCTCCGATAAACCCCTTTGAGGTCTTCCAAACTTTCAATGATGATTTCCGTATTGGCCAAATAAAGGGCCGCAATCTGGTCATAATCAATGGCTTCTAACTTTCTATCTTCTCGGTTCCACCAAGTTCGAAAGCCAGAACCTAGTGTTAGGATTTCATGGACCAGCAAACGCAAGATGCGGAAAGAAACCAAGAGGTAGTATGTTAGACGAGACGAAAGGTTGCGATTGACCCGTTGCTCCATATTACGAAGATAGCGTTGGTAGACACGGTAGCCCCGCTCGCGCATCTTTCCTTCTTCGTAGGCTTGTTCCAAGCCGTCACTTTCAATACTCAAAATCAAGAGCTTCAGCTGTTCCCAGTCCTTTTGAATGAGCTTATTTTCTTGGCTTAGAATCAAATTTTCAATCCGACCATGGTAGTTATCAATCGCCGCATACAAGGGCCCCTTGTGCTTACTATTCTTTAGGTCTGCTTCTAATTCCATGACGACATCATTTAAAATCGCGATCTGCATCAGGTAGTTATTGGTTTCTTCCTTATCTTCTGATAATTTTGGAAGCACCACTAAGCCAGCAATAAAGCTGACAAGGGTAACTCCTGCCACTAAAAAGAGTAGGACGGGGTATTCTTTTTCGATTTTGGTTGGAATCAAAAGGATCGTCGCAATCGAAACTGTTCCCTTCACACCCGAAAAGGTCAGCAATAAGGCATCTTTCAGATAATTTCTCAATGATTTTTTTAGTCGAACCGTTCGGAACCAATAAAAGAGGTAAACCATGACAAAACGAATTAAAAAGAGCAAGGTAGTCAAAAGAAAGACAGAAAGAACTAAAAGAAGATTGTTGTAAATGGGACTACTTAAGATGGGCTTGGCGATCATTTCTAGTTCCATTCCCAAAATCACAAAGACCGACCCATTTAAGATAAAGTTGACCGTATTCCAGACGGTATGGCTCACAGTATCCACCCGAGCTTCAAGAAGGGTAATGTGCTTAAAGCGACTGGCTTTTAGGATCCCTGACACGACCACAGCGATGATACCAGACACATGGAGTTCTTCTGCTAAGAAAAAAGTCAATAACGGGAGACTCAATTCTAATAACAATTCACTGGCAATATCACTAGCGCGAACACTCAAGAGCAAGGTTTGCAGCCAACGGTTCACAAAGGCCGTCAAGATTCCTACTGCAAATCCTCCTATAATGGAGATTCCTAAGGAAATCCCTGCCTCTCCAAGGGAGAAACTTCCGGTCGCAAGGGCTGCCAAGGCCACTCGAAAGGCAACTAGACCTGAGGCATCATTTAGTAACCCTTCTCCTTTTAAGATATTCGAAACCCGCTTTGGAAAGGTAAAGCGCTCAGACAGGGAAGCAAAGGCTACTAAGTCTGTTGGACCTAGAGCTGCCCCTACAGCCATACAGGCTGCTAAAGGAAGGCTCAGCCACAAGGAGTGAGCTGCCCACCCCAAACTAATGGTTGAGATAAAAATCACTGGAAAAATCAAATAAAGAATGATGCGCCAGTGCTTTAAGACAGAAGTAATATCTGCTTCTTCTGCCTCTCGAAATAACAGAGGGCCAATGACCAAGGCCAGAAAGAGCTCTGTATCTAGATGAAAATTTTCTTCTGGGACAAAGAGGGCCCAAACGATCCCTAGTAAGATTTGAATCAAAGGCAGAGGAAGGCTCGGCACAAGTTTATTGGTGACATTTGAGACGATCAAGATCATCGAGAAGATCACTGCATAAAGGAGTAATTCCATCTTCCTCCCTCCCTAACGTTCTTGGCAGCAAGTCTCAAATTGCTGTTTTAACTCCGCAATCTTTTGGTCTGTCTTGGTTACATCCTTGTGCTCAATCTTCTTTTGGCACCGTTCCATCTCAAGCGCAACCAATTTCTTTTTTATTTTGAGCATCTTTTTGGTCATATGGGCTTCATCATAAAAACCGATTGCACGCTCGTGAATGGTTGATTCAACAAAATGGTGTCTCAATCCTTCAATTTTATTTTTTAAATATTCTTTATCCATGACGATAACTTTCTAATTTTTCAATCATGACCAAAAACGGTGGTTGGTTCACTTGATTCAGTGTCCGGTAGATGGTCGCGGTGTAATCTTTTTGAGGGAGCTGACTGACAAAATCTAGCACTGCATCACGCTCGATGTCTCCTCCCTCATGACCATAATAAATCATAATAGCCATTCGACCACCTTTTTCTAGGCGAGCACAGATTTTTTCCATCGCTTCAATCGTGGTAGCTGGAAGAGTAATGACCAATTTATCCGCAGATGGCAGATAACCTAGATTAAAAATAGCTGCTTTTAGTGTCTCCACATATTGGTCCACATGCTGGTGGCCATCCAAAATCAGCTGGACATGCTGAAGCCCCAACTTTTCCAATCTTTCTTGGGTATTTACAAGGGCCTGTTCTTGGATATCAAAGGCATAGACCTGGCCTGCTAGTTTGGCTAAAAAAGTCGTATCATATCCATTTCCCATGGTGGCATCTACCACCACATCTTCTTTGGTGATGACTTCTGCTAAAAATTGATGGGCCATTTCAAGTGGTCGAAGCATTGGCACTCTCCTTTTCTTCTAGCTTACATCCTTGGGTACTTCCACGACGACGCATTTCAGTTTCAATAGCGTTTAGGACTTCCCATTTATTGAGGCTCCACATGGGACCAATTAGCATATCACGAGGCGCATCCCCTGTAATCCGGTGGATGACGATGTGTTTGGGGATAATCTCTAACTGGTCACAGATGACCTTGACATATTCTTCCTGGCTCATGAGTTGGAGTCTTCCTTCATGATAGTCTCGTTGCATGCGTGTATTGGTCATCAAATGCAAGAGGTGCAACTTGATCCCATCAATTTCATTATCGGTCACACAACGGCGAACATTTTCCACCATCATCTCATGCGTTTCCCCCGGAAGACCATTGATCAAATGGGATACGATCTCTGCCTTGGGGACCCGTTTGCGAATACGCTTGACTGTTTCAACATAGAGATCATAACTATGGGCCCGATTGATCAATTCAGAAGTCGCTTCATAAGTCGTCTGAAGACCCAACTCAATCGTCACATGCATGCGCTCTGTCAGCTCTGCTAGGTAGGCCAAGGTCTCATCTGGTAAACAATCCGGACGCGTACCAATGTTGATTCCTACCACTCCTGGTTCATTGATGGCCTGTTCATACCGCTCTCGAATGACTTCCACTTTATCGTGGGTATTGGTGAAATTTTGAAAATAGACCAGATACTTCTTCACATCTGGCCATTTCCGATGCATAAAATCAATCTCTTTGTAAAACTGTTCTCGGATTGGAGCTTCTGGGGCCACAATGGCATCTCCTGAACCCGAGACCGTACAAAAAGTACAGCCACCGTGGGCGACTGTTCCGTCTCGATTAGGACAATCAAAGCCCGCATCAATAGGGACTTTAAAGGTCTTTTCTCCAAATAAGGTTCGATAATAATCATTCAAGGTATTGTAGGATTTCATACCCTTCATTATAGCAAAAAAAAGAGTCGAACTCAAAACGCGAGTTCAACTCCTAGTTGTTAAATGCTTATTTTTGCTTGCCTGTAAAGCGCCATTGAAATCGCAAGCGATCATACAAGGGATACTCAAACTGTAAGACAGCAAGACCCAAAATCATACTGCCGAGAACGTCTGATGGGTAGTGGACCCCGACATAAACGCGGGAAACCACAATGGTCACGATTCCCAGAACCAGCAAGCCTTGAAGGCAATAGCGGGCCGCTTTGTTTTTTATATGCTGGCCAACAATGATGATCAAGCTTCCCAAAACAAGGGTAGACGCCAGTGAATGACCACTTGGAAAAGAAAAGCCTTTTTCCTCTACTAGATGAAGAATACTTGGTCTCGGTCTCTGGTAGATATTCTTTAGAAGAAGAACCAAAAGACCAGTCAATACCAGATTGCTCCCCAGAAAGAGGGCTTCGCTGTACCATTTCTTACAGGCAAAGACAGCTAGCAAAAGACCCACCCAGATGACAATGATCTTGGTATCCATGACATGGGTTACCTTGGTAAAGAAGGCTGTCAGTGGTGCAGGCAGATCGCCTCGAATAGTAGATTGAAGCGCGCTATCAAAACCAGTTAATTGTTGCGGGTAGAAACGAATCACATACCCGAGAATGACAAAAATGAGAAGGGCGAAGCTTGCCTTCGCCCAATGTTGTTGTTTATTTTTCATATTTTTTCAAAATCGGTTGCAAAAGAGTGTAGATCAATCCAAATGCGATGGCCCAAATCACTCCTTCGATCAGGTTAAAGGGTGCAACCATTGCGGCTAAATAGTGGACAAGCCCTAGTGTTTTCGAAATATCATAGTTCATAAAGCGAGCATACAAAGGGATTGCATAGACATAGTTCACCAATACCATCGTGATACTCAAGCTAATCGTTCCAATAATCGTAGCCAGGACAAATCGGCCATGGGTCCGTTCCTTGTTCCAAATCCATGCAAAAGCAAGAACAAAAACAAGAACTCCAATGATATTGATTGGTAGTCCGATCAAAGTTTCAAGCCCCTTATTATTAAGAGCTAATTTAAGAACAGATCGGATCAAGGTCACCCAAACAGCACTTTTAAAATCCAACAAGACCAAAGCCAACAAAATGGCGATGATACTCAAATCAATTTTGAAGAAATCTATCAAGAAAGAAAATTGATAGAACATCAAAATAAAAGATAATGCGGATAAAACAGCCACTAGGGTCAGTTTACGTGTATTTGTCATAACAGGTTCCTCCAATTTTTTAAAAATTAGAGAAGCTGGAAAGACGTCTACCCCATCATTCTACTCTAAACTATTTAAACAAAGCTTAAACTAGAGAACATTCTAGTCACTTTAGCTGGTCCCCATTGAAAACACCGTTAGTCAATCATAGCACCTAACGTTTTATCTCTATGCGTCAGCTCTAAACAGATCAGAATAGCTGTCAGTCTATTCGTCTCTCGTCTTCTCCCATCCAGACTATACTGTCGGTTGTGGAGTCACACCACATCAGCTTGCGCTCGCGGACTTCTTTTAGAGTATGGAAATGAAGATTTTTCTTTTAAACGATACGACAAGCTGTAGGCATAACTTCTCGTTAAGCAAAGCTTGGCAACAAAGTATAAAAGGAAAAGAACATTTCCTAGTAAAAGTCACCGCCGGTCGGGAATCTCACCCTGCCCTGAAGACCTTTTTATGATAACAAAAAAAACTTGCCTAGGCAAGTTTTTGTAACGTCATGGATGACGTCGTTCGGATGTTTGGTTTTTATCGGCTATTTGAGCTTATCTTGTTCATACCGATGTGTTAACTCAAGCCCTTTGAATCCCTGCTGGCGGAGTGCCTCATAAACAATCATGCAGACGGTATTGGAGACATTTAAACTACGAACATGCTCGTCATTCATCGGAATGCGAATGGTCTTCTCCTCGTGCTGGCGCATAAAATCTTCCGGCAATCCTTTGTCCTCGCGTCCAAACAAGAAATAATGGGATTTCCCATCCTGATAAGAAACGTCCGAATAAGTCTGATTTGCAAACTTAGACACCAAGTGCACCTGACCGTCACGCGCTGCTTCCATAAACTCTTCTAAGCTATCATAGAAACGGACATCCAGCTTGTCCCAGTAATCGAGTCCTGCTCGCTTCATCTTTCGATCATCGATCGGAAAAGCCATGGGACGAATAATATGTAAGGGAGAATTGGTTGCCGCACAGGTCCGTGCAATATTGCCCGTATTTTGTGGAATCTGAGGTTGGAACAAGACGATGTGGTTTTGAGCCGCTGACTCTTGGTAGTCCAGTTCTTCAATATTCATACTCGATCTCTTTCTGATAAAAAAATAGCCACACTGCCCGGAGTCAAGCTCAGCAAACAGCGTGGTTACAGCTTCATTAACTTAACTCACAACAGGTTTGAGGTAAATCAACGAAGGTACTTTTTAAGTATATCACTTTTGAAGCTCCTGTCAATAGTTTTTTTAGATTTTTTTAAGAAACTTTATCAAAGTTTTCGATCCCTCCTCATTCTTCTATTTTGACAATTTTTCCCACTTGTTCTTAACTTGGTAAGATTCCTCCAGAAAGTCCTTAAAAAAGATGAATTTTTCTTGAAAATAGAGTATGATAGAAGCATACTCTGGAGGTAATCTATGAAAATTATTGTTGTTGGTGGAGGAAAGGTCGGAACGGCCCTTTGTCGTTCTCTCGTTGCTGAAAACCACGATGTTATTTTGATCGAAAAAGACGAATCCGTTCTCAACCATATTACCAAACGGTTTGATATCATTGGGATTTTAGGAAATGGTGCAAACTTCAAGGTCTTGGAGCAAGCAGATGTTGAAGACTGCGATATTTTCATTTCCATGACTGAGTACGACGAAGTGAACATGGTTTCTGCTGTTTTAGCTAAAAAAATGGGAGCCAAAGAAACCATCGTTCGGGTGCGGAATCCGGAATATTCCAATTCCTACTTCAAGGAAAAAAATATTTTGGGCTTCTCTCTGGTTGTTAATCCAGAATTGCTGACAGCTCGTTATATTGCTAATATCATTGACTTCCCAAATGCCCTTTCTGTGGAGCATTTTGCAAACGGCCGTGTTGCCTTGATGGAATTTAAGATCAAGCCAGATAGCAATCTCTGCAATATGAGCCTATCCCAATTCCGAAAGAAATACGGAAATGTCATTGTTTGTGCGATCGAGCGTGGCAATGAACTCACGATTCCAAATGGAGATTTTGTTTTGCAACCTCAAGACAAGATTTTCGTGACAGGAAATAGGATCGAGATCGTTCTCTTCCACAACAATGTCCGACCTCAAGTCATTAAGAGCATGATGATGATTGGTGCCGGAAAAATTGCCTACTATCTGCTCAATATCCTCCAGGATGTGCGTCGCAAAATCGATCTAAAGGTCATTGAGGTCAATCGCGAACGAGCTGAATTCTTTAGTCAAGAATTCCCTGACCTCTATGTCGTCCATGGAGACGGAACCGCTAAAGACATTCTTTTAGAAGAGAGTGCCAATAACTTTGATGCTGTGGCTACTTTGACAGGGGTCGATGAAGAAAACATCATCACCTCCATGTTCTTGGATTCTGTTGGAGTCAAAAAGAACATTACCAAAGTCAACCGAACCAGTCTGTTGGAGATCATTGGCGATCAGGATATGACCAGTATTGTCACTCCAAAACGCATCGCTGTAGACACCATTATGCACTTTATTCGCGGGCGCTACAATGCACAGTTTTCAAACCTAGAAGCCTTGCACCATGTCGCAAACGGCCGGATTGAAACCTTGCAGTTTCAAATTAAGGAAGACAACAAACTAACCCAATATCCTCTCTCTGAATTGAAATTGAAGAAGGGCGTTTTGATCGCTGCCATTATTCGAGACGGCAAGGCTATTTTCCCGAATGGGGATGACCGTTTGATGGTAGGGGATCGGATTATCGTGACCACCTTGATTCAAAATGTCACTAAAATCTACGATCTACTTGAGAGGTAAGCCTGATGAATAGAAGCATGATTCGTTACCTCTTATCCAAACTCCTCTTAATCGAGGCAGGTCTCCTAATCGTTCCCCTAGTGGTCGCTGCAATCTATCGGGAACCTGCCAAAGTCTTTGTCTCTATTGGAGCAACCATGGCCATCCTACTTGCGTTTGGCCTCCTTGGTAGTTTTCACAAACCTAAGGATTTTCACATCTATGCTAAGGAAGGAGTCCTGATTGTAGCACTTTGTTGGATCCTATGGTCTTTCTTTGGTGCCCTTCCCTTTGTCTTTTCGGGCCAAATTCCAAACATTATCGATGCCTTCTTTGAAGTCAGCTCCGGCTTTACAACAACAGGGGCAACGATTTTAGATGATGTGGGTGTCCTCAGCCACTCTCTCCTCTTTTGGCGTAGTTTTACCCACTTGATAGGTGGGATGGGAGTATTGGTCTTTGCCCTTGCGATTATGGACAATAACAAGAACAGCCACCTCGAAGTCATGAAGGCAGAGGTTCCTGGTCCAGTGTTTGGCAAGGTCGTTTCCAAATTAAAAAGCACGGCTCAAATTCTCTACTTCTTGTACTTGGGTTTGTTCTTCCTCTTTGTGGTTCTTTATTTCCTTGCTGGCATGCCCCTGTATGATAGTTTTGTCATCGCCATGGGGACGGCTGGTACTGGGGGCTTTACCGTCTTTAACGATGGGATCGCCCACTACAATAGTAGTTTGATCACCTATTTGGTCAGTATCGGGGTCTTAGTCTTCGGGGTTAACTTTAACCTCTACTACTTCCTCATGATTCGAAAATTCAAGGCCTTCTTTAAAGATGAGGAATTGCGGACCTATATTACTATTGTTATCCTATCTAGTGTCTTGATTGCCTACAATTGTCTTCATCTCTATGCCAATGTTGCGAAGAGCTTTGAGATTTCCTTCTTCCAAGTGTCCAATATCATCACCACCACTGGTTTTGGTTATGGAACGACGGAAAAATGGCCTCTCTTTTCTCAGTTCATCCTCTTGATGCTGATGGTCATCGGTGGGTCTGCTGGCTCAACCGCTGGGGGGCTAAAAGTCATTCGGTGCTTGACCTTATGGCGAATCGCAAAAAATCAGGTTCTTTCGACCTTGTCTCCGAATCGCGTTTTGACCTTGCATGTTAACGATACAGTACTCGATAAGGATACCCAGCATCAGATCCTCAAGTACTTTACAATATACAGTTTTATTACGATCGGCTTACTCTTTGTAGTGAGTCTAGACAACAATAACTTCATGACGGTTGTCAGTGCTGTCTTTAGTTGTTTCAACAATATTGGACCTATGATTGGTACGGGTCAAACCTTCTCCATCTTTAGTCCGATTTCAAAACTGTTACTTTCCTTAGCCATGATTGCCGGACGGCTTGAAATCTATCCAATGATTCTGCTCTTCCTTCCTAAAACATGGTCTAAACGCTGATAAAACGAGAGTGTTATAAAAAAATGAGGCTGGGACAAAAGTCCTAGCCTCTTAATTGTTTTTGGATTTTCGAGCAAGACGCAGTGGTTGAGTGGGCTCTACTACGCTGATTT
>NZ_CAUFJQ010000048.1 GCF_959025735.1 uncultured Streptococcus sp. | reverse complement strand
CCATGACAGATATCGAATTAAAAGACGGCGAGCGCGTCAATCAACTCTTTTCAAGTGATGTGAAAATCATACAAAATCGGGAAGTCTTTAGTTACTCCGTGGATAGCGTCCTGCTCTCGCGCTTTCCAAAATTGCCCAAGCGAGGCTTGATCGTAGATCTCTGCGCTGGAAATGGGGCTGTGGGACTCTTTGCGAGTACTCGGACAGAGGCCCAGATCATTGGTGTCGAAATTCAGGAACGTCTAGCGGATATGGCTACCCGCTCCATTGCCCTCAATGACTTGAACCAGCAAATGTCCATGATCACCGATGACCTTAAGCATTTGCCTCAACATATCAAGGGCAGTAAGGTGGATATCATCCTCTGCAATCCTCCTTATTTCAAGGTGGATGAGCATTCCAATCTCAATGAGAGTGAACACTACCTCTTAGCTCGGCATGAAATTACCACCAATTTAGATGAGATTTGCCATGTGGCCCAGCGGGTTCTCAAATCAAATGGTCGACTAGCGATGGTCCATCGTCCAGATCGCTTTTTAGATATCATCGAAACCATGAAGCGTTACAATCTTGCACCTAAGCGGATCCAGTTTGTCTATCCCAAAGTGACCAAAGAGGCGAATATGTTGTTGATTGAGGCGATCAAGGATGGCTCACTGGACGGTTTAAAAATTCTGCCTCCCCTCTTTATTCACAATGAAGACGGCAGCTATACAGACGAGATTCATGAGATCTACTATGGAAACTAAGGCTTACATGTATGTTCTAGAGTGTGCGGATGGCTCCCTCTACACTGGCTACACCACGGATGTCGAAAAACGCCTGAAGACTCATAATGCTGGAAAAGGCGCCAAATACACACGGGCTCGCCTCCCCGTTAAACTTCTATACCAAGAATCCTATCCAGATAAACCCTCTGCTATGTCTGCCGAGGCTCTCTTTAAAAAGAAATCACGCCAAGCAAAGCTAAACTATATCAAAAAGAACCGTCGGACTCCATAGTCCAACGGTTTTTCATTTACAAAATGGTGATACGGTACTGGTGACTCCGTGTCTCTTGAGGAGCCAACTGGATCACACCTTTTTTATCTTCGAAGAAATCGCCCTCTTCTGCAGATGTGGAAATACCTGTCCAAGGCTCCAAGGCAATGAAAGGCCCCTTGTTATTGGTAGACCAAAGGACGATATTCTCAAAATCTGCAAAGGCAAATTCCAAACCTTTACCGGATTTTTTCGAGAGGAGCTGCACAGATTTAGAAGCTAATTGATCTAAAATAATGGCATCTTTTTCAAACAGTTCATGGCGCAAAGGTAGGCTACGACTATGGTCTAAAAATGGCGTCCGCTGCAGGCGATCAACCAAACCGGTTTCTGTGAACAAGAGAGGAACGCTACAGCTTTCTTCTTTTTCAAAAATTAACTCGTAGTCTTCATAGTCTTCATCTGCTAAAAGGGGACAACGAAAGGCTGGATGACCTCCAATAAAATAAGGCATGACTTGATCTGACTCTAAATTTTGCACGCGATAGGTGATGGTGATCTCTTTCCCTTTCAATTCATAAGCGATTTCCACTCGAAAATGGTAGGGATAATTTTGTAAGCTCTCGTCGTTAGAGGTAATTTCAAAGACAAGACGATGGTCTGTCTGTTCTTTGAGTTCAAACTCTCTCTTGCGAATAAGACCGTGTCTTGGAAGCTGGCCTGTCTTCACTCCATCTTTTAGATGATACTGCACTTGACCATTACGAACGCTCCCGCAAATCGGAAACAGAACGGGCGCTTGTCCTGACCAATACTCTGGATCCCCTTGCCAGAGATATTCTATGCCTTCTTTACTTCGAATAGAGCTCAATTCCCCTCCGAATGTCTTAAATTGTACTTCTAGATCATCATTTTTTAATGCAATCACCATGGGCGACACCTCTTTATAATTAGTATAGTTATTATATTCATTATAACCTTTTAGAAGAGATTGTCAATTTTTATTTTTCTAGTCAAAAATTTTAAAAAAATAAGAAAAAATTCTTGACAAAGCTTAGAAATAATTGTAGACTTAATATGTTAACAGAAATATTCCATTTTAGGAATTCATTCTTTCTGTTGTCTGACTTTTTTGGACGCTCCTTATCATGATACATTTTTCTAAAAGAGTCAGTTATCATTTAGGTCTCCTTATAAATATACAAGGGTTAACAGCTGGTTAACCCTTGTATTTTTGATTTTCATTAAAAAAACGGCCTATTGCTAGACCGTTCTTAGGGCTTATTTATCCCCTTTGTTGCGGATGACAAATCCATTTTTCTTTTCATTGGAAGTACGGTGAGGACGTTTGTTGCCTTTGCCTTCAAAGTCTCGGCTATTTTTATTGGACTTGCGTTTGAAATCACGGCGTCCACCTTCACGGTCATCTCTGCGATTGCGGTCACGACGTTGGTCTCCACGACGACCATTTCCACGGCCACCTTTGCCTTTTCCACCAAAGCCTCCACCAGATGGTTTAAATGGTAATGGTTTTTCACGCGCAATTTCAACTTCTGGAAGGCTGTCTGGATCTTGAACGGTCAAGCTCAAAATATACATAGCCAATTCTTCAGGAGTGAATTCTGCAGCCAATTTGCGAGCATCCTTGCCAAACTTCTCAAAGTTGGTCCGGATTTTTTCATCTTCAAAGTCTCGCTCAATTTTCTTCAGCGCTACTTGTTTTTTCGCTTGGAAGGCTTCTTCTGCTGTTGCAGGTTTCATTCCCTTCATCCGCTTTTTAGTCAAGTTCTCAATGATTTGCAAATAGCCCATTTCATTTGGCGATACAAAGGTAATGGATTGCCCTGTTTTCCCAGCACGACCTGTCCGTCCGATCCGGTGAACATAGCTTTCTGGATCTTGTGGAATATCGTAGTTGTAGACATGGGTCACACCTGAAATATCCAAGCCACGTGCCGCAACGTCTGTTGCTACCAAGACGTCCAAGTTCCCATTTTTAAAGTCACGAAGGACTCGGAGACGCTTGTTTTGATCCAAATCTCCGTGAATCCCTTCTGCTCGGAAACCACGGATCTTGAGACCACGCGTCAATTCATCGACCCGGCGTTTAGTCCGACCAAAGACAATGGCAAGCTCCGGTTGCTCGACATCCATCAATCGGGTCATGGTATCAAATTTTTCGCCCTCTTTGACACGAATATAGTATTGATCGACCAAGTCCGTTGTCAATTCTTTGGCTGCAATCTTAACGTGTTCAGGCTCTTTCATAAACTGGACACCGATCCGCTTGATCGCTTCTGGCATCGTTGCTGAAAAGAGTAAGGTTTGGCGTGTTTCTGGTACACGGCTGATGATGGCTTCGATATCTTCCAAGAAGCCCATGTTGAGCATTTCATCTGCTTCATCCAGGATCAAGGTTTCAATATGATCGAGCTTCAAGGCCTTGCGCTTGATCAAATCTAGCAAGCGTCCAGGTGTTCCCACAACGATGTGAGCACCTGACTTCAAAGCTTTAATTTGCTTTTCAATGCTTGATCCACCATAGACAGAGCGAACCTTGACACCCTTACTGCGTCCAAAGCGGAACAATTCTTCCTGACTTTGAACGGCCAATTCACGCGTTGGGGCAATGACAAGGGCTTGGATCACTGTGTTATCGACATCAATCTTCTCCAAAGTTGGAAGACCGAAAGCAGCCGTTTTACCGGTTCCTGTTTGCGCTTGGCCGATGACATCTTTTCCTTCAAGGGCCAAAGGAATGGTTTGTTCTTGGATGGGGCTTGCTTCTACAAAGCCAGCTTTTTCGATTTCTGCTAATAATGCAGCAGATAAGTTAAATTCATTGAATTTCAATTCTTTCTTCTTTCTAAAAAGTGGTGCGAAGCCACTTTATCAAACTTCTTTCAATGCGAATACGCACTGATTGCATAGGAAGTCACCTTCCCGGTTACCTGTCGCAAGACTCATCTAAAGAAAAACTAGACCGTCTATTTGAGACTGCATTTTCTTTAGAGAAAAATGTTTTGCGTCCTAACGGATGTTGCTGACTGGAATTGTTTTTCAAACAAACAGTCAACAAGATCCTACTTGCGGGAGTCTTCTTTCGAACAGAATCCTTCCATCTGTTCTGCCTCCCTAGCATTTCTCTCATACAAGTTTGCAACTTATCTAGTATAACACAATGAAGAGGTAAATGATAGTCACAGGAGACTAATTTTATTTTTTAGGAAAAAATCTTAGATAGCTTTAAATCATAAAAGTGACACAAAACCTAGCCGGGATAGGTTTTCTTCATGCAATCATCTAATATACTTCATCATTGGAGTATAAAAAAATCGGAAAACTTTTATTTTTTGGTAACTCTTATCTTGCGTTTTTACAAATAAATATGTATAATACAGTTAGTATCTAAAATATTTCTGTATAAAGAAATAGGATCATTTTATCTGATTCAACGATTTATTCTAAGTTCTGATTTATTTAGAACCACTCAGTACTATTAAATCTACTCCTACTATTTCCAAGAAGATTTTGTACAGTCGATGAACTATTCACACTGCCCCTTCTTTGGAGAGGAGGGCAGGTGTCTAGATGGTTCCTATTTCTCAGATTATTCTAGATACGAAGAGGCTCGGATTTCTCCAAGCCTCTTTTTTTTATCTTTTTTTCACAATCCACCGCATGACCTTTGCCAAAATGAGCCATAATATAAAGCTACATAGGGATACATAGATCCAAGCATTGGGATCCTCTGTCATCGGAAGAGGGATATTCATTCCAAAGAAACCTGTGATAACGGCTAAGACCGCCAACAAGGCTTCAAAGATGGTTAGGGTGGTCAAGTTATCATTCAAGTTGTTGTTTAGGATATTGTTGTATGATCCAGACAACTGCTGTAAGACATTCGAAATCAACTCAGTCATCGAAACCAACTGACGCGCTTCGATCATGGCATCATCAAACTGCTCTTTTTCAACATCATTCATCCTGCGATAAATGACATGTGCTTTGATATGTTCTAGCAACATCCGATTTTGCTTGGCTGCCGCGACCAGATACACCATACCGGTCTCAAGGTCAGACAGGGCATAAAGATTCTTGGTCGTCGTTGTCTTTCGAAGCAAACGATTGAGTTCATCTTTGTGCTTATCTAAGCGATCAATAATCGGATAATAAGCATTACTGATCATTTCAAGACCTGCAAAAAGCAACTTATAGATCGACAGCTCCCCATGGCTTTCCAAATAGCGAACCATTTGTTCAATGATATAGGCATTGTCCTGATTACTGATGGTCACGAGTCGCGTATCTTGAACGATAAAGGTCATGGGGATGGTTTCGTAGTATTCCTTGTCCTTTTCTAAATCCAATACATTGTAGATAAAGGTGATCGTTCCGTTTTCTCGATTGTAATCCATATGGGCACGTTCGTTCTTATCCATCGCGTACTCAATGGTTTCTTTGTCAATATCGTATTTTTTATAAAGATATGAATTTTCAGCAATCAAATCCGAGTCGATATTGATCCATTTCCGATCTTGACCCAATTGTTTATCGATAAACATTCCGTCTCCTTTCTCAACTGTTCTCTATCAACATGATTTTTTATTTAAAGACCGCACTGGCTAATGCTTGCTGGATTTCAATGACACTGTTGTCACTCTTGAATTGTAAAACTTCTGAAGGTTCCACTGCTGAAGAGACCCAGATTTTTAATTCAGCATCCAAATCAAAATGACCGGAAGTTTCTACTGAAAATCGAGAGATGGAGCGATAAGGAAGGGATTTGTAGGACGTTTTCTTCCCTGTTACTCCTTGCTTATCCACTAAGATCAAACGAAACTCTGTAAAGACGATTAAATCACGAATCAAGCTAAAAGCAAGTGTGACTTGCTCTCCCGGCACCAAGATATCTTCCAGATCTCTTTCTACTTTATCAACATTCTTTTGAGAGGCATTGCCCATCAAACCACTTAATAATCCCATCATTTCTCCTTAAAAAGCGAAAACGGATAGATTTTCGTTTTCTTATTCTATTGTTATGGATCGATTTTGAATCGTTCCTTACCCCATCTTTTCTTCCAGCTCAACGTCTGGATACTTATCCGCAAACCAGCGGAGGGCAAAGTCGTTTTCAAAGAGGAAGACAGGTTGGTCAAAGCGGTCCTTCGCCAAGATATTTCGGCTTGAAGACATGCGCTCATCTAAGTCTTCTGGTTTGATCCAGCGAACGGTCTTTTTACCCATTGGGCTCATGACCACTTCGGCATTGTATTCATTTTCCATCCGGTGCTTAAAGACTTCAAACTGAAGTTGACCAACAGCACCAAGCATGTATTCACCTGTTTGGTAGTTGGTATAGAGCTGAATAGCTCCTTCTTGCACCAATTGCTCAATCCCTTTGTGGAAGGATTTTTGCTTCATGACGTTCTTAGCTGACACTTTCATGAAGATTTCAGGCGTAAAGGTTGGCAGTGGTTCAAATTCAAACTTGTTTTTGCCCACTGTCAGCGTATCTCCAACCTGATAAGTACCGGTATCGTAAACCCCGATGATGTCTCCTGCTACAGCATTGCTGACATTTTCACGGCTTTCGGCCATAAATTGAGTCACGTTAGATAACTTAGCGCCCTTACCGGTACGAGGCAGGTTGACGCTCATGCCACGCTCAAATTCACCCGATACGATCCGCACAAAGGCAATCCGGTCACGGTGACGAGGGTCCATGTTGGCTTGGATTTTAAAGACAAAGCCTGAGAAATCCTTGTCGTAAGGATCGACCATTTCTCCATCGGTCTTCTTGTGGCCATGTGGTTCTGGAGCAAACTTGAGGAAGGTTTCCAAGAAAGTCTGTACACCAAAGTTCGTCAAAGCGGATCCAAAGAAGACTGGTGTTAATTCACCCGCAAGGATAGCTTCTTCTGAAAATTCATTTCCGGCTTCTTGCAAGAGTTCGATATCGTCTTTCACCTGCTCGTAGAATGGATTGTTGGCAAAGAGCTTGTCTCCATCTTCTAGACTGGCAAAGCGTTCATCCCCTTTGTAGAGTTCCAAGCGTTGGTTATAAAGGTCGTAAAGACCCTCAAAGGCTTTCCCCATCCCGATCGGCCAGTTCATTGGGTAACTCGCAATGCCCAAGACTTCTTCCAATTCTTGCAAGAGGTCCAGTGGCTCGCGACCGTCACGGTCCAGCTTGTTCATAAAGGTAAAGACTGGAATGCCACGGTGTTTCACAACCTCAAACAGTTTCTTGGTTTGAGCCTCGATCCCTTTAGCAGAGTCTACGACCATAACCGCCGCATCCACCGCCATCAAGGTCCGGTAAGTATCTTCTGAGAAGTCCTCGTGCCCTGGGGTATCAAGGATATTAACGCGTTTTCCATCATAGTCAAACTGCATGACAGATGAGGTTACCGAAATCCCACGTTGTTTCTCAATGTCCATCCAGTCGGATTTAGCAAAGTTTCCTGTTTTCTTCCCTTTGACAGTACCGGCTTCCCGAATCTCTCCCCCAAAGTAGAGCAACTGCTCTGTAATCGTCGTTTTACCAGCATCCGGGTGGGAGATGATGGCAAAGGTACGGCGTTTTTTGATTTCTTCTTGTACGTTCATGTTCCTAATTCTTTCTCTTCTTATTTTTTGATAAATTTACAAATTCATCTCTACATCGGATTTCTCCTCAATTTCTCTATCTGTCCTATTATAGCGAAAATAGGCACTTTTTTCAACGATGATTCTTCTTTGAGAGCAAAAAGAAAGACTAAAATCCGTAGATTCTAGTCCTCTTATCATGACTGTTAGAAGGCTCCAAATCCTCCGCCACCGCCACCATCAGAAAAGCCACCGCCGTCAAAGCCACCACTGCCATCTGAGGAGTTAGTAGAAAAGCTTGAAACGCTATAGGAATCATCAGCATAACTCATCAAGGTAGAGCCGTCTAGGAAGGAATTTGAAGAGGTCGTTAGCCAAACAACAGTGTCCCAGTTTTCGTATGGCAAGGAAATCTGATGATTTTTGAGTACCTGACTCACTTTTTTAGCTTGACCATACATAGTTGCATAGACTAGGATACGATTCCATAGGACAACACTCTCCAGTTCTGCTTGGTTGAAATTTGGAATACTTTCGATCATATTTCGAAAGGCCATCCATTCAAATTGTGCATCCAAGTTCTCTAAGGATTGGAGATGTTCTTCGCGAATTTTCACAAGAATATAAAATGGAATGAAGAAGACGACCAACAATACAATCATCCAAAAATAGAAGGAAGATAGGTGTGAACCGAATCCAAAAGATAAGAAACACATGCTCACAAATAAGATCAGTAAGAGCCAAAAATGTAAGGCACAGCCTGTTTTTGAAAGAGCTTCTTCTTTCTCAGATAAGTCTCTAAAATAAGAAGGCAATCCTAATTTTGCAATTTCCTTCTCTACACCTTTTGACAATTGCTGGGCATCCTTTTTTAAAAGGGATTGAACCTCATTTCCGATCTTTCGAATACGGTCTCGTTGCGTGTCTGATTTAGCAGCTCGAAAGTCTTTTTTTAGGGCTACTTTATCAATTTTATACTTTGAGAATACCTCACTGATATTGATTTCAGATTCTTGATCAAAAATCATTTCAATAAACTTTAATTCAAAATCAGCTAAGCCTTCATAATGGAGACAAGTCAAAGTTTCCCCATTTTCATCCCTAGTCAACCGAATATTTCCTCGGTCAATGAGATCTAATATGGTTGCCTGGATGAGATGATTAAATTTTAGTTGCCCCTTCTCTCTAGACATCACCATCCGTTCAAAATCTAGTTGATACAGTGCCTTAGCTAGGACAAGAGGAGGTAAATTCTGTGGTGGTTCGTATAATCGTACTCCTTTTGAAATTCGACGAGTTCTGGTACTGATAAAATACCGGATCCAGGGAATGAAAGCTAAGATAAATAAAAGAATCGATACAATTGGAACGACCTTGAGTAGAAGGGTCCGATAAAAGAATGTTTTTTGTTCAATGGATTTCTCTTTTTTGAGAAATTTCTCTTTTCCATTTCCCTTGTTAATCTCATTTGCTTGGTCTCGACGCAAGGCATCTGTCATTGGCCAATAGGCATGCAGTTCGAGCTTACCATTTTTGGGAAAATCCTTTGTCCAAATATGATAACCAGTTGCAGTCCGTACGACTTGGGCTGGTGGATTAAAGTAACCAGTATGGGCATACAGCTTTCCCCGCTTGGCATCCAAGCCATCCACATAAAAATCTAATTTCGCGACTTTCTCATCTCCATCTGAAATAGGAAACCAATTCAGTTCTGCAATATCCTTGTAGAAAGTCAAGAGATGATCAATCTTCCATTTTACTTTGATCTTGACCGTTCCTCCGACGATACGGGCATTGTATATTTTTAATTGCCGACCATCTTCCAGGTCTGTCTCCTCTACACGAATCTCACGTTTTTCCCCATCCACATAGGCTTCCACCTCAGGATGACGATGAATCTTAAACCCTTTTGGAAGAGGATCTGCGCTTCCTAGGGTCACATATTGACCATGATAGCCTGTCTGAAACTGATAGGTAATCTCTTGTGTAAATGTTGCTTGGCTATCTTCCTGCAATTGGAGGTGTCCTACATAGGATTCAATCGAATAGCGAACTTCATCATCTGCATGTGCGATCGTGATTGTACAAACCAAACTCCAAATGAGGGAAATCATTAGCAAGAAACGCTTCATATATTCTCCTTTAATATAAAACAGGGTTGAGACCGAGATGTCCCAACCTTCCTACTTGTTATTTTCTCACTTTCACCCGCTCACTTCTGCGACTGAAGAACTGATTAAAGAGTAATAAAGCAAGGGCTAAAATACTGGATACAACCAGATAGTTGAGCCACACCTTATCCCCTCTCATAATCGGAGGGCGGGCCATCAAGCCATAATTTCCTCCCGTCAATTGATTGACTCCAACCAGGAATAAATCTAAGGCAAAGGTATAGAGAACAATCTGACTATTTTTTAAGAGATTTCGATCATACCATCTCAAGAGATAAATCAAGGAATTGATGAGGAGACAGTAATGTCCGAGGAGGAAAGAAAAACTTGTAATATGAGGGAAAGTATAGGGATCAAAGACTGGATAGCCCAAGGCAAAGATGGCTCCACTCACTCCCATCAAGGCAAAGAACTGTTTGCTTTTCCATCGGTCTGGTAAAAACAAGACTGCAAACATGGCCAAGCGGCAATGATAAAATGGTAAGCTATTGGACCACGGAATGTGGTAGGCAAAATACCAAAGATACAAGCAAATTAACTGGAAGCCTTGTAAGTATTGAAAGCATTTGCGAAATTGCTCATTCTGATAATAGCGAAGTGACATCATAATCGCTGTCACAACGAACAAGACCATCACACTATACCAAAGTGCTGAGATTGCTGGTGGTGCTGTTGATTCTGTAGTGAAAAAATGATGCATAAAATCTCCTTATTTAAACAGATTTAGGTATTCTTCTTTTCTTACTGTACTGAACGATCGTATTGATAAAAATCAGTGTCCCCGTCATGAGAACTGTCACGATCAAATAGTTGAGCACAAGGCCATGGTCACCGATCACAGGTGGGCAACGCATAAAGCCGTAGTTTCCACCTGTTGCGAGATTAGCAAGCTGAATAATGGCATTGACCCCAACAGTCATCTGACAGATTTTCCAAACAGCCCCCTCTTCCACCTGGTAGGATTGAACCAGATAGATCAAACAGTTGGCCAAGAGAGCCCAGTGACCAAAGACATTGTTGATCGAGGAAACGTGAGGAAAAGGGTAGGGATAAAATACAGGATGAACCAAGGCCATAATGGAGCCAAAGACTCCCACGAGGGCAAAATATTGCTTGAAGCTTCCCTTGGGGGCCAAAAGGATAATCCACATGGCCATCCGGCTATGATAGAAAGGAAGACTCTCTGAAAAAGGCAAGCGAGCTGCTAAATACCAAGAGTTGATAATGAGCAACTGGATCAACTGCCCCCAATACCAAAAGTTTTGATAGCCTTTAGAATGAGCAAATCGAATGGACAGAACTCCCACTACCACCAATGAAGTCGGCAATAAGAAATACCAGACCCCCAATTGAGGAGGGGCCGTTGGTTGACTGGTGAAAAATAAGTCCCAAAGTGTCATGATTTCTTTCCCTTATCTGCTCTTTTTATTCTGAACGCGAAACGATATTCTCTTCGACCATCTTGTATTTGTATTTATAGCGTTGGTTGACCAAGCAAATACCAGCTACCATCACAATGCTGACCAAGAGGTAGTTCAAAAGAGCACCCTGGTCTCCAATGATTGGTGGACGTCGTAAGAAGCCGTAATCTCCACTGGTCAAAAGGTTGACCAAAAAGATGACGGCATTCATGCCAAAGGTGATCTTAACAATTCGTAGGCTGTCTTGCTTTTCCGACTGATAAAAATCTTGCAGGTAAATCAAACTATTGGCAAACAAGGCCCAGTGACTAAAAATCAGATTGAGCACAGTAATATGGGGGAATGGGAAGGGGTCAAAGGCCGGATAAACCAAGGCCGCAATCGATCCCAAAACTCCCAAGAGAGCAAAATATTGCTTGATATAGGTTCCTCTCGGGGCAAAGAGGATTGCAAGCATGGCCAAGCGACAATGATAAAAAGGCAAATTATCTGTCAAAGGCATGTGGGCGAGAATATACCAAGCATTGATGGTCAAGAGTTGAATCAATTGTGCCCAGTACCAAAAGCGCTGGTAGCTTTTTGACTGCGCATATTTGATAGAAAAGTAGCCAACCACCAACAAGGAAACTGGTAGGAAAAAGTACCAGAGTCCAAACTCAGGCGGTGCTGATTTTTGGTTCGTAAACAATAAATCCCAAAGTGTCATTTTTATATCCCTTTAATTTATAGATCGTTTTTAATCACAATACAAATCTCGTTTCCCATCATAAACCTCCCAAAGGAAGTTCAATTGTTCTTCTGTATTGCGCTTGGTAGAAAGAGCAGGCATTTTCTCTCTCTCAAAAAATGCAAGATCGGAAATTTCCTGATTCTGTTGAAAACTTCCATCCAGCAATTCACATTCAAATACCAATTTCACATATTGGCGGCTTTGCAATTGGTAGCGATTGGTATCAAATACTGCCAACAAGCGATTGACACGTGCTACATAGCCCGTTTCTTCTTGGATTTCCTTTAAAATATTTTCTTTAGGAGAATAGCCAACCTCACCAAAACCACCCGGCAAAGCCCAGGTCTCTTCTCCCTGACCTTTCACTAAACAAAGTTTGTCATCTTTGACAATCCAGGCCCTTACATCAATCAAGGGAGTGTCGTAATGGTCTGTCGGTCGAAACAAATCCGATAATTCTTGTGAATTCAGATCAGTCATTTCTCTCACAAGATCCTGTAAAATTTCACGAATATCCTGGTAGCGCTCTCGATCAAATGGATCTTTTGAGAAGTCTAAGCCTGTATTGGTGATTGAAATCAAGCGCTGAATGTCCTTCAGTACATTATTACTTACCATTCTCCAATTCCTCTACTAATTTGGCTAGATTCATGGAATTGCTTCCCTTGATAAGGATTTGGTCTTGCTCTTTCAAGTTTTCCTTGACTTGTTTGACCATGTCCTCAAACTGGTCTTCCTCAGCTGTTTTCTTGAAATAATAGACATGTCCGAGTGGGAACATCTGACTCGCTAACTGAGCCAATCCTGCAATGTCTTGGCCATAGAAAATAACCGTATCCAAAACATCCGGCGAGAGGCTAAGAATCATTTGGTTGTGCAGATCAATAGATTGCTCCCCTAGTTCTTTCATATCTGCCAGGACGGCTAATTTTCGACCATTTGGATTAGCAGGAATAGTCGAGAAAGTTTCTAAGATTAGGCGCATAGCCGTTGGGTTAGCATTGTAGACATCGGATAGGATATCCGCCCCATTACCTGCTTTCTTCCATTCTGTGCGGTTGCGCGTCAATTGCAAGGTTTCAAAACTGTCACGAATCGCAGCTTCACTCACCCCTTCTTGCAGGGCAACATAAGCTGCAATCATGGCATTGGTCGCATTGTATTTTCCTGTTACTGGAAGATCAATCGCTTCTTCTAAGAAATTCGCTCGGAAAGTTAAGCTATCCTTTCGCTCGATTAACTCGGTAATAAAAATCTCCTCGTCTGGACCAAAGCGGACCACTTTTTGTTTTTCAGGAAGGTAGGCATTCACGATCGGATCAGCTGGAACTACCAGAAGACCGCCTTCTGGCATGCCATCCGCAATCTGGAGTTTTCCTTTTGCGATCTCACTTCGATCTTTAAAGAATTCCAAATGGGCTTCCCCAATCAAGGTGACAATAGCAGCTTTTGGATGCGCCAGTTCTGACAAGAGATGGATATCTCCTAGATGGTCTTGCCCCATTTCAAGGACCAGTTTGTCTGTCCCTTCTGGCATATGCAAAACCGTATAAGGAAGACCAATTTCGTTATTATAGTTTCCCTGTGTTTTATAGGTTAGGTAAGTAGTGGACAAAAGCTGTGCCAACATATCTTTTGTGGTGGTTTTACCATTTGACCCCGTCACTGCAAAAACATCTACTTTTGTCTTTTGAAGATAGGCTGCAGCAAGTGTTTGAAAAGCGCTCAGCACATCTTCCACCAAAATATAAGGGTGGCCTTCTACCACTTTCTCTGAAAAAGTGGCTACGGCTCCGTTTTCAAAAGCAGTCTCAATAAAGTCATGACCATCACGCGCTCCCTTTAAAGGAACAAACAGGTCTCCAGGCCCAATCAAACGGCTGTCAAATTCCGGCTTGACGAGGGCCACATCTTCAAATTGGCTGATATCATTTTTTGCATGTACTAGATGAGCAACTTCATGTAATGTGAGATTCATATCCGACTCCTCAGTTCTCCGTAGCGTCCTCTAAGATTTGGACACTCCTATCAAATTCTTCTCATTATACCATATTCTAGACCACAAAAAAAGTGGCTGGGACAGAAGTCCTAGCCTCTTGATTGTTTTTGGATTGTCGAGCAAGACGCAGTGGTTGAGT
>NZ_CAUFJQ010000047.1 GCF_959025735.1 uncultured Streptococcus sp. | reverse complement strand
TGTTTATAACCCATAATATATTCATTCTCCATTTCCCACCAACCACATCTAAGACTCGAGACATACTACAGTTCCAATTTTTATTTGTTAACATTTTTTCTCCTTACAAAAATGTGCCTACTATTCAGGTAGTTTGTAAAGTATTATAATCTATTTATCATTTATTTTAAAGGAGTCACTTATGTTTATTGTAAATCTTACCTATATCAAGCCCCTTGATGAAGTTGAAAAATTCTTAGAAAAACACATAGATTTTTTAAATCAGTATTATACAAAAGGTCATTTTATCGCATCTGGAAGGAAAAATCCAAGGACCGGCGGTATCATTCTCATGAGAGCTAAAAATAAAGAAGCCGTTCAAGAAATCATTACACACGATCCATTCTATCAAAATGAGATTGCTCAATATGAAATCATTGAATTTGAAGCAAGTAAGTATTGTCCAGAATTGAAAACCATCCTGAACAATCCAGTGGACAAAATTAGATAAAGAAACTCAAGGTCCACTCAATACTGCATAGAACCATTAAAAAGTGTGACCCAGCCTCATTAGAGCATCGGTTGCTATCTAGAGGCTCTTTTGTTACACTACTAATATGAATACACCGATCAAACCAAAATTACAACGATTTCAAACAGCCACTGCCTTTGCCTGTCCTATCTGTCAACTGGACCTAGAACTTGTGGGGACCAGTTTTAAATGTCCCAAGGGCCATTCTTTTGATTTGGCGAAATTTGGCTATGTCAACCTGGCTCCCCAGATCAAACAATCAAAGGACTATGACAAGGAAAATTTCCAGAATCGCCAGCTGATCTTAGAAGCAGGGTTTTATGAGCCGATTCTAACAGCGATCGGACAAAAGATTCCGACCAGTGATGCCAGAATTCTAGATATCGGTTGCGGAGAAGGTTATTACTCCCGAAAACTACAAGAAGCCTATCCCAAGGCTACTTTCTATGCATTTGATCTTTCCAAGGAATCCGTACAACTAGCTGCCAAGAGTGACGCTAGCTGGAAGGTAAATTGGTTTGTAGGAGATTTGGCTCATTTACCCATTCAATCTAAGAGTATGGAGGTCATTTTGGACATCTTCTCCCCGGCTAATTACGCTGAATTTGAACGTGTCTTAAAGACAGAAGGGGTGATCATTAAGGTTGTCCCAACCTCTTCTCATCTGAAAGAAATTCGCCAGTTGGCCCAAGATCAATTGACCAAGCAATCCTACTCCAATCAGGAAATTTTGGAGCACTTTGAAGACCACTGCCGGATCCTCTCATCCGAAACGGTCAGCCTTACCAAGAGTTTAACTCCTGAAGAACGTCAGGCGCTCCTCACCATGACCCCCCTTCTATTTCACGTTGACCAAGAAATAATCGACTGGACCCAACTCACAGAAATCACCATTGAAGCGGAGCTACTGGTTGGGAAAATTAAGATACAAAGAACGTAAAATGAAAAGTAAAAAGGCTGAGACAAATTGTCTCAGCCTTTTACTCATCTTCTGTATGCTCTGTCATGACTTGTAAGCGATAGGTTTTAGGCGATTTTCCACAGAGTTTGCGGAAAACCTTGTAGAAATAGCCCACGTTACTGTAACCGACTTTATAGCAGATATCTTCAATACTGTCATTGGTCGATAAGAGGAGCTGCTGGGCAGCCTTGATCCGCTGTTTGTTGAGGAGTTCTGCGAACGTTGCATTGGTTTCTCGTTTAATCAATTGGCCTAAATAGACTGGATTGATAAAGAGACCCTGACTGATGTCCTTGAGTGACAGCTCTTTTTGGTAATCGCGGCTAATCACTTGAAGGACACTCGCTACATTTTCATTCATCCGATAGTGGGATAAGAAACGGGACAACTCTTCCTGGATAAAGCCAATCATCTCGCTAAAGGTGGCAGCATCATGTACTTTCTTGACCACATCGGCCAAATCATCTCCTTGCAGGTATTCAAACAAATGAAAGACATCCATCAAAAACTGGATAAAGAGCTGCTTGGTCAGTGAAACCTTAGGTGTCTTCTCAAGGATCATTTTTTCTAACCAATCCAGTTCTTCTAAGATCTGTTGGATATTTCCTTGCATGATCACCCGGTAGGCAGGCTCGTAGTAATGGAAGACTTCTTCATCTTGATTGAGAGGGGTCGCCCCATAAAAGAGGCTCCGCTCTACGAGGTCCTTAAATTGATGAAAGTGCTCCTTATAAGGAGGCTCAAAGGCCTTCTCAATCATGGCTTCTTCTTCTTGATCCGAGATAAAGAGTTGAAGATTTTGCCCAAGAACTTGATAAGACGAGCTGATAAAGCCTTTTTTCTCCTTAGCGACTCCAATCCACAGTGAGTTCCGGCCTGCGATATACTGACAAAACTCTTCCTCAGAGATATCATCGTGAATCAAACGGTTGGCCAACTCTTGACTTGGTTGCTGGATTTTATGCTGAATTTTTTCTAGGATATTGCCCATCTCCACCTTATTGACAGGTTTGAGCAGGTAGTCTGCCACGCGCAAATTGAGAGCTGTCTTGACGTATTCAAAATCCTGATAGCCTGACATAATGATAAAAGCAGCATCTGGGATCAAATCCTTCATCTCTGCAATCATCTGAAGTCCGGTCTTTCCAGGCATATTGACATCCGTGATCACCACATCCACCGGATGTTCTCGCACATAATCAAGGGCCTGGTCTGCATCTTCAGCAGTTGCGACCACTTCCATATTCCAGTGGTCAAAGGGGATTAATTTTTTTAACCCTTCTGTAATCATATACTCATCGTCTACTAATAAGACTTTGTACATTCTGTCTCCTTTATTCATCTTGAATGGTTATCGTATAGGTCACTCCATGGTGAGGTTGAGAGAAGACTTGGATATGGTAGCGATCTCCAAAATAGAGTAGCATGCGTTCATGAACATTGACAATTCCGATGGATTGCCGCCCACTCTTTTCTTCGATTTCTGAGCGTGGATTGCGATTGGCTAGTATCTCTTGAATACTTTCTAGCTGTTCTTCTTCCATCCCGCGCCCATTATCAGTAACTAGAATCATGACTTGCCCTTCTCCTTGCAAGACTTTGACACTAATCACATTGTCCTTGCGTTTGTGGTCCACTCCATGTGCAAAATAGTTCTCGACCAAAGGCTGGATGGTGAATTTTGGAATCTTCATTTTTTCCAAGCCTGGATCGATCTTAAAGCCATAGGCAATTGATTTTGGATAACGTACCATGCAGAGGTAACTGTATTTGCGACAAAATTCGAGCTCATTTTCAACTGTCGTCACTCGCTCATCTGAGATATTATTGCGCAAGAGACTACTAAACTCATAGATAATATCACCCAACTCATCCTGCTCTTGCATGACGGCATACATCCGGATAAATTCCAGTGTATTGTACATGAAATGGGGATTGATCTGAGCTTGTAGGGCCCGCATATTGGCATCCTTTTGGCTGAGCTGCAACTGGTAGATATCCCGAATGTTCTTGTCCATATTGTCTAACATGGTATTGATCATATTACCAATAACCAGCAGTTCTTGGTCCTTGGTCGAGGTATCAATCCGTCGTTCACTATCGCCTTGACTGATCAGATTCATGGTGTCGACCAAATCGAGGACTTGACGCCGGTAATTTTTGAAAATTTGTCGCATTAATAAGTAAAGGATCAAGAAAATCAAGAAAGCAATGGAGAGAAAAGTGGTCAGGTTAGCTAGACCCTTCTTGACCAAATAACTTTCAGAAACGACTACATCCACCTTGTAGCCATAGATCGTACTACGAGTTTGCCATTTAATCTTTTTGGGTAAATCCTTATCCCCTTCATGGTACATCTCTTTCCCAAAGGGCGTGAAGATCCTCACAGCAACCGGTAGATCTCCTCTAGCATTGTCAATCGCTGCCGTCAAAATTTCCTGGTCCAGAGTCATATAAGCAATCCCAACTCCAGCACCCGTAGTCGGATCTGTCAAAGGAACCGGAATGGCTGTCGCAGGAGCCTTGTAATGGTCCGCTGAAACTTGCTTACCCCCCTTCGATTGCCGGGTAGAGACAAATACTGTCTTGTAATCCGACAAGGTGACATCGATCCCCTCGATGTTTTTATTGCTCAAATAGAGACTGTCAATATTCTTATGTAGGGACAATTGGATATAAGAAGGAAACTGGGCATTCAATCGCCAAGTCTCATACTCCGATGGTGACAAGGTAAAATAGCGATAAACCCCTTCTAATTTTGCAGGGTTTTCAACGAGACTACGCCCTTCTTGTGTGACCCGCTGATAAGAGGTCTCGAGATCCGTCACGACTTCAGTCAAGACCCGTTGGGCGATCCGATCGGCTTCAGCTTGCTGGTTTTTCCAAGAGATCCCCGCTACGACGAGACCCATAATGGTCAAAATGACCACCATGACATAGGCGTAGAATTTTAAAAGCGTACTTAACCAGATTTTTTTCATCGTTAGGATACCAATTTTTCGTGGATATTTTGATAAACAGGGTCAAAGATATCATTGACAAAGAAATGCCAGACGCCGATCAAGACAAAAAAGAGAAGGGCTGGCATATAGTAGCTAATGACGCCAAGTAGTGCTGTTCCAAGGATGAGCTTCAGAACCGGACGAATGTCCAGCAACATTCCGATCAAACTGAGCTTGATACTATTAGCATAAGAAAGATCGAAATGTACTTGCAATTTCAAATAAACGGCGTAAGCTAGAGGCGCAACCAAGAGAAAAACCAGATTAAACAAAAGAACCAAAATTTGGAAGAAATTCAAGTGAGGAATCTGGATCATGAGGTACATGCCATAGAGAAGAACCCCTTCAATGGCAAAGAAGGTATAAAAGACTTGATTAGCCGGGCGTAGATTTTCTTTGAAGAGTTCCCAAGCGCGTGACCAATGGTAGTCTTTGTAGTTCATGCCATTTTCCGCATAGAGGCTCATGATAGTGGCACTGGCTGGTCCTACTCCTAGAAGAATGCCCCCACAGATCGTCAAGACCCAAAAAATCCCTGTTACCAGCATGGCAACATAGACTCTCGTAAAAATGAACTCGATGATTTTTCCCATCATTCAGCCTCTTTCCCAATTAGTTATTCTATTATATCATAAAAATAAAACGCTTTCCTCATATTTGCATTAGTGAATTGAAATATTGATTTTCATTTCCAGGATTCATTTTCATAAAAACTTAAAAAGGCCTTGGAGACAGCCCCAAAGCCTTTTCACACGACCTGTTTCTTATTTTTTAGAAGCAAGGAATTCGTCGTATTGTTTTTGCATTTCGTCAAGCACTTTTTGGTAAGCACCTTCTGATTTCAATTTTTCAAGCATCTTAGGAACTTCTACTTCAGGATCCACAGTACCAGTATTGATCGCACCTGCGAATTGGTTCAAAGTATTTGTAAGAGCAGTGATTTCTGATTTCACTTTATCTGTGTTAAAGATGAAACCAAGTGCTGGAGATTCTTTTGCAGTTTCCAAGTCTTTCTTAGATTGTGCAATTTGTTCATCTGTTACGTTTTCGTTGATGTAAAGGATCCAGTTGTTACCAGTGTTCCATCCAGACATGTGAGTGTTTCCGTTGTAGCCATCCAAGACTTTGACACGGTTTTCTTTACCTTCAACTTTTTCCCAGTTCTTGCCTTCTGGTCCGTAAACAAGACCGTTCAAGAGTTCTGGGTTTGTATTCAAGAGGTTCAATACTTCCATTGCTTTTTCTTTGTTCTTAGAGTTGTTTGAGATAACAAAGTTAGCTACTTGAGTAGTGTTGTTCTTCTTGTAAAGTTCAGTAAATGGTTTGATGTCGATCTTACGGTTTGCTACACGAGAAAGCAAGCTGTTACCGTAGTCAGCTGGTCCTACTGTTTCTTCACGAACCAACCATGTATCTTGAGAAAGATCATAACCAGTGTCGCTCGTTGCTACGTCTTTTGGAATGTATCCTGCTTCGTAGTATTTGTGAAGAGTCTTCAAGTTTTCTACATAACGAGGAATGGTGTAACGGTCAACGATCTTAGTGGTGTCACCTTTCAAGTCAACCACGAATGGAAGTCCATCAACAGCCACATAGTCGAAGTCATCTGAAGGTCCGCCGTAGCTCTTGTTCATTGCAAATGGAACAACGTTTGGATCTTTTTCTTTGATGGCTTTCAAGACTGGTTCAAGAGAAGCATAGTCTTTGACGTTTGAGATGTCGATACCATATTTTTCAACAAGTGGTCCGTTGAAGGCAAAGTTTTGAGAAGATGCAACGTTAGCTGCTACTGGAACAGCATAGATCTTGCCATTTACAGTGTTCCCTTTGATGTAAGCTGGGTCAAGTGCTTTGTAAAGGTCTTTCCCTTCTTTCTTGTACAATTCTGTCAAGTCAGCATAAGCACCTTTTTGAGCGTTGATAACGTAGTTATTAGCAAAGGCAATATCATAGTTTTCACCAGATGAGATGATAACGTTCATTTTTTGTGCGTAGTCACCCCAACCAAGATATTGGATATCCAATTTTGCGCCAACTTTCTTTTCAATGATCTTGTTGGCATTCTTAAGAAGAACATCCAAGTTATCTGGTTTATCACCGATTTGGTACATCTTGATGATTGGTTTACCATCTTCAGTTGTTGCTGATTTCTTGTTGTTACCTGTAAGGCTTCCACAAGCAGCAAGAGTAGCTCCAAGAGCAATGACACTAGCAGATGCTAACGCGTATTTTTTCCAATTTTTCATAAGAAAAATCTCCTTTATGTTATTTTCTTTATAGACTAAGTTATGAGTTGAAAATCCTGTTGATTTTCAATGAACGATGTTATTCTTTCACACCACCGATGGTCAAGCCTTTTACAAAGTAGCGTTGGAAGAATGGATAGAGAATGGCGATTGGCACTGTTGCCACAACCACCATGGCCATACGTCCTGTTTCCCGTGGGATGGATTGTACAGCTCCTGCCAATTGGCCGGATACCCCGACATTTTTAGCGATGTAATCCATATTGTTTTGGATTTGCATCAAGAGGTATTGCAATGGGTAAAGGTTGTCACTCTTAATATAGAGGAGGGCATTGAACCAGTCGTTCCAGAATCCTAAAGCGGTGAAGAGACTAATAGTCGCAATCCCTGGTAGAGAGAGTGGCAAGCAAATTTGGAAGAAAATCCGTGTTTCACTTGCCCCATCGATCCGAGCGGATTCAAGAATGGCTTCTGGAATGGTCCGTTTAAAGAAGGTCCGCATCAAGATGATGTTAAATGGGCTAAGCAACATTGGGATAATCAAAGCCCCGATGGTATCACCCAATTGCAAGAGTTGAGTGGTGACAATATAGCCCGGTACCAACCCTGCACTAAAGAGCATACTAAGGAGTGAAAATACGGTAAAGAACTTGCGGTATTTAAAGGTACTCCGTGAGATCGCATAAGCATAGGTTGTGGTGATAAAGACATTACATGCTGTCCCCACAATGGTCACAAACAAGGTAATGAAGAGGGCTTGCAAGATTTTGTCTTTGAACTGTACCAAGAAAAGGTAACCATCAAATCCAAATTTTGCCGGCCAGAATTGGAATCCATGGACTGCCAAACTTTGTTCGTCTGTCAAAGAGATCATGACAACGAAGATGAAGGGAAGTACACAGGTCAATCCGACTAAGGTCAACAACAAGGTAAAGAAGAAGTTGCTCTTCTTACTGAAAGAATGGATCCCGACATTATCAATTTTTTCTTTTTGAATGGTTGATTTTTTCATACGATCCTCCTTTCTAGAAGAGAGCGGCATTCTTATCAATGCGACGGGCAATGATATTTGAGATTAAAACAAGAACCAAACCGACTACCGATTGGTAAAGACCGGCTGCTGCTGTCATCCCGATATCCCCTGACTTGGTCAAACCGTTGTAGACATAAACATCAATAACGTTGGTCACACTATAGAGCGCTCCAGCATTATGCGGGATTTGGTAGAAGAGACCGAAGTCTGCGCGGAAGATATTTCCGACTGCAAGAATGGTCAAGACCGTAATCAAGGAAGACAACTGAGGAATGGTGATGTTGCGAATGCGTTGCCACTTAGACGCACCATCCACGGTCGCTGCTTCATAGTAAGTTGGGTCAATTCCCATGATGGTTGCATAGTACATGACACTGCTATAACCAAAGCCTTTCCAAATTCCTAAGAAGAGGAGAAGCGCTGGCCAGATCCACAATTCTGAATAGAAATTGATGGCCTTCATGCCAAGTGAAGTTAAGATGTGGTTGACCAATCCTTTGTCCACGTTCAGGAAGGCATCGGTGAAGAAGCTGATGATAACCCATGATAGGAAGTATGGGAAGAGCATGGAGGTTTGAAGCACCTTGACCACTCTTTTTGATCTCAACTCACTAAAGATGATGGCGATCCCAACGGAAACAATCAATCCTAAGAAGATAAATCCTAAGTTGTACAAGACCGTATTTCTTGTAATAATGTAGGCATCTTTGGAACTAAAGAGGAACTTGAAGTTGTCAAAGCCAACCCACTTACTCTTCATGACACTGTCGATGAAGCCCTCTCCTGTGATATGATAGTCCTTAAATGCTACGATATTCCCAAAAACCGGAATATAGAAGAATAAGATTAACCACGCTGCACCAGGTAAGACCATTAAAAGAAAAATGAAATTTTCTCTCAGAGTCCTTACAAACTTTTTCATTTAACTCCCCCCTTTGAGCCTTGAGCGTGTTTATTCGCTTTGGTAGCGTTTACATCACCTATTATAAGATAGCCCATTTACATTTTCAAACTCCTAATTATAGAAAAAATTCTACAAATTTATGACATAGCTTTAAAAAAGAGTAGAAAAGGGTGATCGTAGTACAATCCCTCTTCTACTCCTATAGACCATGGATGAGACTTCTGTCATCCGACTTGGCATTTTTTACGTTGTATAAATGGTTGAGGCCGTCGCAATAGTATGCCACTGGTTGGCTGTCGTTGCTGCGAAGTCCTGATCTCCGTAGAAATCGTTGAATGGCAAGATCTCTACTTCTAGTTCATCGATACGAGAGATTTCGCCTGCTAGGTAGTTTTCAATACGGCTTTCTGCTCGCTTGATGCGTTGCAAGAGTCCACCCATACGGATATCTACGGTATCCAAGCCAAAGACCTTGTTTTCTTTCAACCATTGGTGGCTAAAGAGAGCATGTAAGTGTTCAATCTGGCTTCTGAGTTTTGGTAATTCTTCCCGAGCAATTTGTTGCAAGCTCTCTTTATCACCTGCGTGATAGGCCTCACGGATGCGTCGACCTACATCCACTTTACTACTTAAAATGGCATTCAACTGAGCCTGGGTTTCAAAGAGATAGGCGTAGATGCCTGCTTTTTCTTTGATAGCAGCAAGAGTCTCAGCTGCTTGGGCAAAGTGTGGCTTATCCTGTTCAGGTGTCATGTGTTTGTCAAGAATTGGGCAGAGAACATCCTGATAAAAGACATAGCGATTGGGGTTAATGCCACTGAGATTGTCTGGTAGGTCTGGCAAGAGGTTGGCCAGATCCAGCTGCATAAAGTCCTCAACGGATAGACCAGTATTAGTCTTAAAGTGAGCAGATAGACACTCTAAATTATTGCGATAGCTGAGCTCCGCCCAGATTTGTAAGCTCGGTAGGATCGAGAACTGGGCTGTTTCACCACCATTGTCCCCCCAGCCCGTCACAATGACTTCCTTGATCTGGTTGGCACGGCAAGCTTTATTGGCTTCAAGAGCGATGAGACGACTGAAATGGTTGTGGGGTGTGAAGCCAATCCACTTCCAAGCCCCACCAGCAAAGGCGATATCTTGGCTAATCTTGTGGTGATTACGGAAGTTACGATTGTATTTTTCCTCGCTATCCTGATAATAATCCCAGTAAACCAAGGTCACACGGTCTTTGAGACGGTCTAGATAAACTCGTGTTTCTTCTGGAATGTCCACCTCACGATCGTACTGGCCATCTGCTGACATAAGCTTGAAGAACATATCGCTCCACATCTGGCAGTGGAAACCATACTTATCTGCAATATCCAGCACGCGCTCCAAGTGTTGGCACATAAGGAGACTCCGGTCCACAATACCGTTCAAGATAAGATAACGACCCAAACCAACCAGGTGGGCTTCGTCCATCCCGATATTGACCTTGCGCGTTTGTAGTTTAGATAGCGTCGCAAACATGCCATCAATCAGGTCATAAACTTTTTCTTCACCGATAAGGAGAATGTCCTCTACATCGCGGAGTTCCTGCACTTCTTTGACACCCCATTTGACAAAGGCTGACAAGTGGGCCAAGGTTTGGATGCATGGGACAAAGGTCATGTCAAACCGCTGGGCATAGGCTTCAATTTCCTGTAACTCTTCAGCTGAGTATGCTCCACGGAAATAACCAAAATAAGGTTGCCCCTCAATCTGATAGGTGTCTTCCATGTAGAGCTCAAAGGTTGAATAACCCATGAGAGCCAAGACTTCAATCATCTGTTTGGCAGATGCGACATTGATCACGGCGTTGCGCGAACAGTCCGCCATATAGGCCAAATCTTCGTAAGCCGCTTGTTCTTCAATCTCTACCTTGTCCCCTTCTGCTAAAGCTGTTGCTAGAACGGATAAGGCGCGGTAAAGTTGATGAGGTTTACGGTAGGTCAGTTGATACTGCCCCTTCTCCCCCTTGATAGAGATAGAAGCTTGGTCAGACTGAGCGACTGCCACTTCTACATCTGGTAGAGAAATGTGATTTTTTAATACTTCGATAGATTGGGCTTGTTTGGGACTAAGTCCTGTAAAAGTTACCATTGGTTTTCCTCCTGTAACCAGTTGACAAGGGCACCGTAGAGATTGGCATCTGCCTGATAGGTGCAAGCTTGAATCACTGGAGCAATTGTATATTCTTCATAAGTTTCGACAAAAGCATCTACTGCTTTTTGCACCCCTTTGATAAAATCAGGGTTCTGACTGATAGAGCCACCCAGACTAATCACATCTGGATCAATCAAGTACTGGATATTGAGCAATCCTTGAGCAAGATTACGATTCATGCGCTCAATAGCTTCTTGGCAAAGGGCATTGCCTGCTGCCGCCTCTTGGTAAACCTTACGTCCATCCCAGTCAGACTGACCAGATTTTTCAATCACATAGCGAACCATGTTTCCTGTTGATGCTAGTTGTGACCAGTTGTTGAGCTTTTCTGCAGGCTCGATAGTGGTCATGTAGCCAAACTCACCACCCAAACCATGACGTCCACGGTGAATCTTACCATTGATAATCATAGCGCCACCGATTCCTGTACCAATCACGACACAGGCTGCATTTTCAATCTCAGGATGAGCTAGCAGTTCACTCAGCCCGACACAGTTGGCATCATTTTCTAGATGGACAGGGAGCTTATGATGAGCAAGAACCTCATACCAAGAAAAACCATGAATGTAAGGAATGGCACTGATTCCTTCAATCACTCCTGTTTCTTGATGAACGGCACCTGGTACACTCATAGCAATCCCACGATAGTCTTGTTCTGACAAGCGTTGGTCCAACCAAGCCAACAAATCTTCTAGAGTTTCTGGAGTTGGTGTGCTGGCCTTATCTAAAATCTTTCCATCAGGAGTGAGACTAGCAAACTTAATCCCAGTCCCTCCGATATCAATCGTTGCAATAGTCATTGCTTTTACCTGTAAAAAGGAGCGAGTCAGCAGTTGGTTCTTACTTTTTCGCTCCTCCTTTCCTTTTATTGTTTCTTCAGCTGCAACCAGCTATACTTCTTCTTTTTTAATCCATTCTGTCCGGATTTCTTGCGGTGCCAATAAACCTGTATGGACCGGATACGGTTGTTCCAGAAGATCGACAACCGTTTGTTGTCCTTCTGACACGCGCACATTTTCTTGGCTCATGTTGTAATAGCGAAGGATGTAACCTTCTTCATTTTCTGCTACCTTAAAGGCTGTTGGACAAACCTGAGGATGCGTCAAGGCTGTATGCTTGAGTAAGCTACCAGACGCTGCTACACTTCCTTCTTGTTTTTCAACTTGAAGGCTGGTCATCGGTGTCTGCAAAGCTTTCGCTCGGCGATAAGCAGAGAAGCGCCCCTGAGCCTGATGACATTCTACTGCAAACTCAACTTCGATATCGCGCAAGCATTGTGCTTCTGGTGTTGGGAAGTAGCCCCAGTCACCGAGTTCACCTGAAGCACGGAGAAGGGTTACAGCTATCGTATCGTCTCCAAGGATTTCGTATTCATGCAATCCTTTATTGGCCACTGTTACCCCTTTGACGTCATCATACAAGCTGACGAAGGCTTGTTGGTGTTGGGGATTTTCAGGATTTTCCCAAGAAGCAGCCGGTTTATTTGGCCGTGTGACCACCTCATAGATACTTTCAGAATCATTGCTTGGACGCGTATTGTGAGTCTTGACCAGGAGACGGATGCGGTGATCCTTAGCTGTATTGGTAAAGCGCGTCTTGAAGCGAATTTGTGGATCATCTACAAAGATGGTCATCTCCGTTTCAAGAGGGATGGTTGTCAGCTCTTCTGAGCGACTTGCCTTGCGGTTCATAAACTCGATAATGCCTCTTTGCTCCGCATCCAATTGTTCATCCGCGCTGACCGGGATCGTCAAGTCATGCTTGAGCAAGATTTTGGCATAGCGAGCATTGTTTTCCAAGACCTCATAAGCTGTTAACTCCGCATAGATCGGCTCTGTTCCTTTTGGTTGGAAGTAGATATATTCATTTCCAATATCACCACGATCTTCAAAACGAAGGAAATCCTCATAAGCCTCATTGGTCGTTTTATCATAGAGGGTCAAGCCATCATCGATACTAAGGGTTACAAATGGCGTATCGATCACCCCATTTTGGAACAGACCATCATGATGAGGTGCTTTACCTTCCAAGAGCTGGAAGGTGGTCCAAGAAAGAGGCGCTAGGTGAACCGGAACCGTCACGCGCACTTGACGCGCGATATAAGGTTGACGGAATTTATCCTTAGGCAGGGTATAGCCAAAGCTTGCTCCCAAGTCCTCAATCTCTGCTTCTACAAGATGTCCATCTAAATCCTCTACATGGTAGTCTGGCAAGCTCAAAGCAGCCATTTTCTTGAAGCCTTCTGTCGGATGCAATTCCTTAAATGGACAAACCGCAACATCGACAATCGTGCTGACGGTGTCCACCTTATTATGCAAGCCAGTGTTGATGACCGTAAAGAGGTGCTCACTCTGGGCTTTTTGAGTCGCTAGTTTACCCTTCCATTCGTTGAGAAGGTTGGTCTTGACAAAGTTTCCGACTTGATTGACCTTGGCAAAACGAACTTCCATTTCACGGTGAACTTCGTCAATACTACAACCACAGATACTATCATGAGGTGCATTTTGTAAGAGCGTCTTCCAGGCATAGGTCAATTGATCCTTGTGATTGTGACCACCTGTAATGATGGTCAAAGGTTCCACCACTTGCTCCAGCAAATTGCTGTTTTCTTGGAAGGCTTGCTTGAGATAAATCCGAGAGGAAGACGTATTTGCCAGTGTGTACCAACCATCGGTTTCCTGACTGGTCAATTCTCCCGTAACCGTAGATAATTGTTCAGGAAGCGCACTTTCCACTGCTTGCACATATTCATCAAAGGAGCTATGGATAAAGGTCACGTCAGGGAACAGTTCGTTAGCCACACGAATAGCTTCACTCAAGTTTCGTTGAACCGGTTGGTGGTCGCAACCGTTCATCATCAACCATTGGTTGGTTGAGGCATAGTTACGAACGTCTGCCAATTTTTGTTTCCAGAAAGCCAAAGCTTCATCTTTATCCACTGGAATTTCGTTCCCGTTACTGTACCAGTTAGCAAAAAGAATACCCAGCACACGGCTACCATCCGCCCCTTGCCAGTACATTTCAGAAAATTGAGAGGTAAATTGCTCATCTTCAAGGACTTGGTTGTCAAATCCGATTGGCTTCACCCCGCGCCCAAAGGCTGCTACGTGAATCCCTGATTTTTGAAGGATTTGAGGCGCTTGCCCCATATTTCCAAAGGTATCAGGGAAGTAACCAATCTGAGTGGATTTGCCCCATTTAGCGCATTCAGCTTGGCCAATCAAGGTATTGCGGACATTGGCTTCACTGGAAATCAAGTAATCATCCTGCAAGATGTAGAATGGACCAATCTTAAGTTTGCCTTCGTCGATATAACGCTGCACCTTGTCACGGTTTTCAGGGCGAATTTCTAAATAGTCATCGAGGACGATGGTTTGTCCATCCAAGTGGAAACTTTTGAACTCAGGATCATTTTCAAAAAGATCAAAGAGATTGTCAAACAGTTCCACCAATTGCATCCGGTGGCTTTCAAAAGGTAGATACCACTCACGATCCCAGTGGCTATGAGAGATGATATGTACAACAACATTTTCCATGAGTAAAACCTCATTCTAACTTAAATTT
>NZ_CAUFJQ010000046.1 GCF_959025735.1 uncultured Streptococcus sp. | reverse complement strand
GCTTCTGCATCCCCTTTTGTCTTATCAGAGATTGTTTTTTCCAAGGTTTTGATAAATTCATCTGGCGTCATGCGCGACAACTCTTCCATATCAGGAAGATCTGACAAATCCTCAAAATCCAATTGTTGGTCAATTTTTGATTTGGTAACAAAAACATCCAATTTATCTGGTTTTGGCGTCACACGAAAACTCAGCATCCCGCTATCCAGAAAGCTTTCTGGCATTTCGAGCTCATCCAAAATGGCGTAGAAAAATTCTTCTGTTTTTTCTTGTGGGACAAGGAAATCAGCAATTTCCATCCCACGTTCTTCTAAGTCTTCTAGTTGGATCGTGATCTTAATGGTTGAATCACTAATTTGCTTCATCTTCATAGCATAACCTCATACTTCTAGTCTTACTATTATACTAAAAAATTGGATAGAATTCAAAAAAAGGATGTATCGAAAAGAGGTCGGGACAAAAGTCTCCAACCTCAGAAAACAATTTGATCAAGTTCAACCGTTATCTTAGAAAATAACACGGAAGAGGCCATACAATAACAAGATGGAACCAAGAACGATCCGGTATTTCCCAAAAACGGTGAAATCATGATTTTTCACATAATCTGTCAAGAAGCGGATGGCGTACATGCTGACTACGAAGGCCAATCCCATCGCTACCAGTAGAATAAAGAGTTGCCCTAGTGCAAGTGAATGCCCGCCAAGAGCGAATTTCCCAACCTTTAAGAGGCTGGCCCCAAACATAGCCGGGATACCCAGATAAAAGGTAAACTCTGTCACCACTGGACGGCTAACACCATTGATCAAGCCCCCTACAATCGTAGCGCCTGAACGGCTTGTACCTGGAAATAGCGATAAGACTTGGAAAAGTCCGATATAAAGAGCGGTTCGATAAGGTAGCTTATGCAATTCCGTCACTGCAGGTTCGACTTGTTCCCGTCTTTCCAAATAGATAAAAGCAATCCCGTAGGTGATCAACATAATTGCAACGGAAATCGAATTGTGGAAATGCGCTTCAAACCAATCATCTAATTTAAAAACAAAGACAAGAGGGAGGGTTGCGACTGCAACTTTTGCCCATAATTGCCAGGTCCGACGTACTTCTAGTGGAGATTTACCAGGTTTGAAGGGGTATAATTTATCAAAATAAATTACCACAACCGCTAGGATCGCACCCAATTGAATCACAACATTGAACATCTCCATAAAGGCTGGATCTTGGTTTTTAAACTGCACAAAATCCTGTAATAGAATCAAGTGACCTGTACTTGAGATCGGTAGCCATTCTGTAATCCCCTCGACAATCCCAAAAAGGATCGCCTTGATTAATTCGATCAGAAACATCTTTTTCTCCTAAACTTACATTTGCTCTATTATATCATAAATCTATGGACCGGACCAGACCTTCCGAACTAGAAGGGAAAGAGCGACCAAAACCATTCTTAGTACTGCTTAGAAGGCACCAAAGCCTCCTCCGCCTCCTCCGCCAGAGAAGCCTCCTCCACTACCAGAAGAAACTGTGAAATGACTAGCTGTCGATGCTGTCGATCCATAAGTAGACATGGCATGACTTGAGTGGGTCACATCATGATAGAATGGGGTGTAAACGAAAGCATTTAAGGCTTGATTTTCTAACTGAATATTCCGAAGTTTCATGACCTTTGTGACCTGATCGGCTACACCATACAAGGCCGCATAGACCAATAAGCGGTTCCATAGGACTAGAGACTGCAACTCTGCATCGTTGAGGTGAGCAATCTCTTTTAACATCCGACCAAAACTATCCCAGTAATAGCGTTGCTCAGCACCCGCAAGATTGACAACCCCATCTCGTAGACAAGCTTTAAAGACACCATTGAAGCGCACTGGCATAAACCAAAGTATGAGGATCCCTATCAAACAAGGAACAGAGAACCAACCCATCCCAAAGATGGCAAAGATTTCTGCTCCAAGGGCGATAAACCAAGCAGCCCAACCAAAGAAGAGGCTTCGTCTAGCTTGCGCTTCTTCAGTTGCCTCTAAAGGGCGATAGTAGCTTGGCAAATGGAGATCTTCCACCTTGCGATGAACATCTTTGGCTACCTGGTTGACAGCAGCATCAAAGCGACCCTGAGCCCTACTTCCTAGCGAACGAATAGCATCTTGATCTGCTTTTTTGGCATGTTTGTATACGTCATCACTAAATTCATAATTCTTAAAGAGATCTTTAACGGTACAGGAAACCTGATCCCCAAAAGCCATATTCATAAAAGAGCGTTCAAAATCATCCACATGTCCATGAGACTTCCTGGTCAAAACGACTTCATTTCCTTGTTGCTCGTAGACAATCACTCCACGATCCATCAAATCCAGCAAAGTGGCTTGAAGCATTTTTTCAAATGTAAATACCGGAGGAGTCGCCTTCTCTTTATTGGTAGGGGAAGCCTCATCTAGTTCAGCTGAATAAACAACCGAACTCATAATCAGAGGTGCAATGTCCTGTGGAATCTCATAAAGACGAGTATCGGTCGGATAGGTCACACCGGGCCAAATCATTTTTTTGAACCGATTGCGACCCAAGAGAGAAAGAAGCCAGAGTGCAATAATTAAGGCTGGCAAGATCCATTTCCAAAACATGCGTGTCCAGTATTTTTCTTGTTCAATTTTGGCTTGGTTCTTATGAAATTCATCCAATTTGGTCAATCCTGTATTTCGACCAGAATCATACAAAGTAGTTAGGTCTGACTTCAACCAGTAACCATACAACTCCACAGCCTTTCCTTTGCCTAGGTTATAGAAAGTGGCAGAATAGATTCCATCTTCTTTCTTTACAGTCACATCCGGTCCCATAAAGGCTGTATGGATATACAGTTCAGATTGGGCATTAGCTGGTGCAAACTTAGGGATGACACGAAACTGAACTTCATCCACCTTCTGATCGCCATCTGTGATCGGTTTCCAGTTCAACTCCAAGATATCCTTATGTGAATAGAGGAGATTTTTTAATTTCCATGTTACTTTAATTTTGACAGTATCTGTCGCTACACCACTGTTATAAATTTTCACTCGGTAGCCATCACCTAGATTCGTAATCTCGGGTTCTCTTTGAAGACCACGACCTTCCACCTCAACCTTTGGCGGTATCTCAATCGCAAAGCCTTGTGGCATGTTGCCCGCAGTTCCTAGGCTAACATACTGCCCTCTATAAGAATCTTTGAAATAATAAACCAGTTCTTCCTCATAGGTGGCGTCGTCCCAGGTGTCCAAGGTCAAGGTTCCACCATAGTACAATACATCATAAGATGGACTAGATGCATGGACATTCTGACTGACAAAAAGGCAGGCCAGAAAGGCGAAAAAAACATACAAATACTTTTTCATTTGATCACGCTCCTTTGTATTATTATAGCATTTTTTAAATAAAAAGAGGACCATGTTTGAAATGCAGCCTATTTTACTGTACAATAGGAGAAGTTAAAATAAGGAAGAGGAGAAAAAATGAAAAAAACATTATTCGCGCTCTTAACAGGGCTTTTCATTTGCCTGGGGATCACACAGGTTGCTCATGCAGATGACTATTTACGAATCGGAATGGAAGCAGCCTACGCTCCTTTCAACTGGACCCAAGAAGATGATGCAAATGGAGCTGTTAAAATTGACGGTACCAATCAATATGCCAATGGGTACGATGTCCAAATCGCCAAAAAAGTTGCTGAGGAGTTAGGTAAAAAACCTCTGATCGTAAAAACATCTTGGAACGGTTTAATTCCAGCCCTCACTTCTGGTAAAATCGATATGATTATCGCTGGGATGAGTCCAACCGCTGAACGTAAAAAAGAGGTCGCCTTCTCCAAGAGCTACTATACCAGTGAACCGGTCATGCTCGTTCGTAAAGATGGAAACTATGCAAACGCCACTAGTCTAGATGACTTTAAGGATGCAAAGGTCACCTCTCAACAAGGGGTCTACCTCTATTCTCTCATTTCCCAACTCAAGGGTGCGAAACAAGAAACTGCAATGGGTGATTTTGCCCAGATGCGTCAAGCTTTAGAATCGGGTGTTATTGATGCCTATGTTTCTGAACGTCCCGAAGCCCTAACCGCCGAGTCCGCTAATTCTAAATTTAAGATGATTCAATTCAAAAAAGGATTTGAAGTTGGGGAAGAAGATGCGACTATCGCTATCGGGATGAAGAAAGGTGACACTAGAATTGACCAAGTCAATGCCGCACTAGCTAAGATTTCGTCTGAAGACCAAGTTAAACTCATGGATGATATGATTAAGAAGCAACCAGCTTCCAGTGATGCTAGTGATGATAAGCAGACATTCTTTAGCCAAATGATGAAGATTTTAAAGGATAATGGCCCACAGTTCTTACGGGGAACTGGAATGACCCTCTTAATCTCTATGACTGGAACTATCGCTGGGTTGATTATCGGTTTGTTAATCGGTGTCTTCCGGACAGCTCCGAAGGCTAAAAATAAATTCCTTGCTGGATGCCAAACTGCCTTTGGTTGGTTCCTCAATGTCTACATTGAAATCTTCCGTGGAACTCCGATGATCGTTCAATCCATGGTCATTTTCTACGGTTCCGCCCAAGCCTTTAACATTTCCTTGGATCGTACCTGGGCCGCCATCTTTATCGTATCCATCAATACCGGAGCTTATATGAGTGAGATTGTTCGTGGTGGGATCTTAGCAGTGGATCCAGGTCAGTTTGAAGCAGCGACTGCTCTAGGAATGACCCATGGACAAACCATGCGCAAGGTCGTCCTTCCACAGGTTGTTCGCAATATCTTGCCAGCAACAGGGAATGAATTTGTTATTAACATCAAGGATACATCTGTTTTGAATGTTATCTCTGTAGTTGAACTGTACTTTACAGGAAATACGGTCGCAACTCAAAACTACCAATACTTCCCAACCTTTACGATCATCGCTGTGATTTACTTCGTTCTCACCTTTACTATCACACGAATCCTTCGCTACATCGAACGTCGCTTAGATTCTGATACTTATACTACAGGTGCAAATCAAATGCAAGTCAAAGAGGTGAAATAATGGCAGAAAAAATTCTTGAAATCCAACATTTAAAAAAATCTTACGGTCAAAATGAAGTCTTGAAAGATATTTCGCTCACCGTTGAAAAAGGAGAGGTGATCTCCATCATCGGGAGCTCTGGTAGCGGAAAATCAACCTTCCTTCGCTCCATCAATCTTCTAGAGACTCCCACAGCTGGAGAGATTCTCTATCGTGGGCAAAATGTTCTTGATCCTGAGTATGATCTTACCCACTACCGCGAGAAATTAGGAATGGTTTTCCAAAGCTTTAATCTCTTCGAAAATTTAAACGTCTTGGAAAATACGATCGTTGCACAAACAACCGTCCTCAAGCGCGATCGTAAAACTGCAGAGAAAGTTGCCAAAGAAAACCTTGAAAAAGTCGGTATGGGTTCTCAATATTGGGCTGCCCGTCCGAAACAACTTTCAGGTGGTCAAAAGCAGCGGGTCGCCATCGCACGCGCCCTTTCTATGGATCCTGATGCCATTCTCTTCGATGAACCAACTTCTGCCCTAGACCCAGAAATGGTTGGGGAAGTCTTGAAAATCATGCAGGATCTGGCAAAAGAAGGACTCACCATGATTGTCGTCACCCACGAAATGGAATTTGCCCGCGATGTCTCTAGCCGGGTCATCTTCATGGACAAGGGTGTCATCGCTGAGCAAGGAGATCCAAAAGAAATCTTTAGCAATCCAAAAGAAGAACGGACCAAGGAATTCCTTCAACGCTTCTTACATTAATCTCTTGAAACAGTTTGCTTACCAGTATGGAAGCAAGCTGTTTTTTTACCTCCTCTTCTTTTAAGGCATAGAAAAAAACCAGAGAGGAAACTCTCTGGTTTTTAATTGGAACAACAAATTAATCTTCGAATTTTTGATGATTTTTGTCATAAAAATCAATCAATCCGAGTGCAGTTTCAAACGAGATGTTCTTCACTTTTGCACGTCCTTGAGCCAAGGCAATGATAGACATTTCACGGGCATTTGTTTCTTTACTGATACGATATCCCGTAATTTTCTTATCGCGTACCCATCCAACAACTGATTCTACTTTTTCAAAGTTCGATTTAGCCATGATCTTTCTCCTATATTATTATTTCCAATACTAATATAAATTGTTTTGCACATTTTGTCAACTAAAATCGCTGAAAATACGAACCTTTTTTAAAAAATGAGAAATAGTTTACTTTGCTTTCAGGGCTGATAATATTTGTGTACGAATGTTTTCGACCCCATCTGGGTTAGCTGGTAGGAAAATCGTATTATTCCCTTCTTTATCTGCAAAATTATTTAAGGTATCTAAGTACTGATTGGTTAACAGAATAGACATGATTTGCTCTTCGGTCAAGTCTACATTGGCTCCTTTTAACTCTTTAATAGAGTCTGCCAATCCATCGACAATAGCCTTCCGTTGCTCGGCAATACCGACCCCGTGCAAGCGGTCTTTTTCCGCCTCAGCTTCGGCAGCAGTAACGATCTTGATCTTGTCTGCTTCTGCCAATTCCTGAGCTGCCACGCGTTTTCTTTGCGCCGCATTAATCTCGTTCATGGATTGTTTCACTTCGGCATCTGGCTCAACTTTGGTGATCAAGGTTTTTACAATAATATATCCATAAGTTGACATTTCTTCTGCCACTTGTTTTTGAACTTCAAGGGCGATTTCATCTTTTTTCTCAAATAATTCATCCAAGGTCAACTTGGGAACAGAAGAACGCAAAGCATCTTCAATGTATGATTTAATCTGTGATTCTGGACGCATCAACTTGTAGTAGGCATCCTTTACGTTGCTTTCGTTCACTCGGTATTGCGTCGCCACATTCATAGTAACGAATACGTTATCCTGAGTTTTTGTTTCAACCACGATCTCACTCTGCAAGACGCGCAATTGAACTCGTGCTGCAATTTTATCGATGCCAAAAGGCGCTCGCATATGAATACCACTATCGCTAATTTTTTGATATCGTCCGAAGCGCTCGATGATGGCAACGGATTGTTGCTTGACCACATATAGTGAGCTAATCACAATGAATCCTGCAACCAGTAGCAAGAATAAAACAAAGATAATAAATCCAGGCATAAAAAGTTCCTCCTTTTAATTTACGCATATCATATCACAAGTGTTGATAAAAAAGCAATATATTCCTTAAAAATATATTGCTTAAATGGTCGATTGTTTCTGTATGATACTCAGACGAGCATATTATAGAGTGTTTCATTGCCGTTCAAGTTAATGAAAGACGGATCAAAACGCTCGATACGGTTGACCAAGCCTGCATAGTCATGTTTATTGGCTAAAGTAACCCCAATCAAGACAGGGCCTGTTCCCTTACTAGCGCGCTTGATGTATTCAAAACGTGTGATATCATCATTTGGCCCTAAGATATCATTTACAAACTCGCGAAGGGCCCCTGGACGTTGTGGGAAGTTTACGATAAAGTAGTGTTTCACTCCATCGTAGATCAAGGCACGTTCTTCCATTTCAGGCATGCGGTTAATATCATTATTTCCACCTGAGATAATACAACAGATCGTTTTACCCTTGATGTATTCGCGCAAGATCTCTAGAGATGCCACACTAGCAGCTCCCGCTGGTTCAGCTACGATCCCCTGCTTAGAATAAAGATCAATCAAGGTCTCTGAAATCAAACCTTCATCGACCCCAACCAGGGTTTCCACATGCTGACGGGTTACTTCATAGGTTAATTGTCCCACTTTTTGCACGGCAATCCCATCTGCAAATTTATCAATTTCTGGTAATTTGACTGGCCCCCCTGCTTCAAAAGCAGCCTTCATGGAGCGCGCCCCTTCGGCCTCTACCCCAATAACCTCAATCCTAGGCTCTGTTTCTTTGATATAGGTAGAAACACCTGAAATGAGGCCTCCTCCACCAACAGGAACAAGGACAGCATCAAAGGCAATCGATTCTTTTCGAGCTTCCTCAAGAATTTCATAGGCTACTGTTCCTTGGCCAGCCTGTACGTGTGGATCATCAAACGGGTCAATAAAGGTCCGTTTTTCTGCGAGAGTAAATTCTTGGGCTGCCTTAGCTGACGCATCAAAGGTATCCCCGACCAACTTAATTGTTACATAATCCCCACCAAAGAATCGGACTTGGCCGATCTTTTGTTGCGGTGTTGTAATCGGCATGAAGATGGTCGCTGGAATCTTCATTTCATTACAAGTATAAGCAACTCCTTGCGCATGGTTTCCCGCAGAAGCACACACTACCCCACGCTCACGCTCTTCTTTTGAGAGTTGAGAAATTGCAAAATACGCTCCACGAATCTTAAACGAACGAACACGTTGGGCGTTTTCTTTTTTCAAATAAATCTTTGCCCCATATTTTTCAGATAAATAGTGGTCGTATTCAAGGGGCGTATTGACAACGACTCCACTTAATATTTTATGGGCCTTGGCCACATCTTTTGCTGTTATCATTTCATACCTCTGTTGCTGTGTATTGATCAAAAAAGCAAGCTAGGGTGTCCCAACTTGCTTAGTCTTCTACAGACAATTAGTTGTAGATTTTGAAGGCGTCATCGTCGTTTTGACCAACGAATGGCATTGCTTTACGCAATTCAGCACCAACTTTTTCAATTTCAAGTTCTTCAGCTTGTTTGCGGAAGGCTTTCAAACGTGGGAAACCAGCATCGTGGTCTTCAACGAATTCACGTGCAAATTTACCTGATTGGATATCAGCAAGGGCAGCTTTCATGTTTTCTTTTACTTCTGGACCGATAACACGTGGACCAGTTACGAAATCACCAAATTCGGCAGTATTTGAACATGATTGACGCATTTTCTTGAAGCCACCTTCGTAGATCAAGTCAACGATCAATTTCATTTCATGAAGGACTTCGAAGTAAGCCAATTCAGGTGCATAACCAGCTTCTGTCAAAACTTCAAATCCAGCTTCGATCAAGCTTGTCAAACCACCCATAAGAACAGCTTGTTCACCAAACAAATCTTCTTCTGTTTCTTCTTTGAAGGTTGTTGAAAGAAGACCAACACGTGCTGAACCAACACCTTTTGCCCAGTCCATTGCGATGTCTTTCGCGTTACCAGTAGCATCTTGGTAAACAGCGTAAAGTGCTGGTACACCAAATCCTTCAGTGTAAGTACGACGTACCAAGTGACCTGGTCCTTTTGGTGCAACCATGAAGACATCTACGTCTTCAGGAGCTTTGATGTAACCAAAGTGGATATTGAAACCATGGGCAAAACCAAGAGCTTTACCAGCGCTCAAGTTTGGAGCGATTTCATCTTTGTAGATATCTTTTTGGATTTCGTCTGGTGCCAAGATCATGATAACATCAGCCAATTTAGTTGCTTCTGCTACTGTATAGGTATCAAAACCATCTTCTTTTGCCTTATCAAATGATTTCCCTGGGCGCACACCGATGATGACATCATGACCTGAATCACGCAAGTTTTGTGCGTGTGCATGTCCTTGAGAACCATAACCGATCACAGCAATTTTCTTTCCAGTTAATGCTGCAACTTTAACGTCTTTTTCATATTCCATTTGAACTGCCATAAGTAAAATCTCTTTTCTATTTTAATTTGCCTTTTTAAGGCGAGGATAACAATTTTCAGTCGAGAATTAATCTCGAGTAAATCCGGTTGCACCGGTACGGGCGATGTTTTTAATTCCATAAGGGCGAATGACACGAATAAGAGCTTCGCTCTTTTCTGCATTTCCCGTCATTTGAACGGTGATAGAGCTTGGGGCTACATCGACCACGGTCGCACGGAAAGGTTGAATGATGGCCAAGATTTCTGCTCGCTTCTCAGCAGGTGCAGAAACTTTCACCAAGATCACTTCGCGCTCCAAGTGTGGTTTATCTGTGATGTCGCGAACTCGAATCACATCCACCTGACGGTTAAGCTGTTTGATGATTTGCTCTACCTCTTCATGTGAAGCAACATCAATGATGATGGTAATCCGTGATACATTTGGGTTTTCTGTTGCGCCCACAGAGATGCTTTCGATATTGACTTGACGTCTCGATAGAACTCCTGTAAAGCGGTTGAGAACACCTGAGCGGTTTTGAAGTTTGGCTGTTAACATTCTACGCATTAAACTTCACCCCCAACATCTCATGATTGCTCTTACCAGCTGGTACCATCGGTAAGACATGCTCTTTCCGAGAAATGTCTACTTCGATGAACATTGGTACATCTTCTGTGATAACTTCTAAATCCTTCTCCAGAGTTTCAGGATTATCAAATTTATAATTCTTGATCCCGTAGGCTTGTGCCATCAATTGGAAGTCTGGAAGGCTATCAAAGACTGACTCTGATGTCCGACCATCATAGAAGGCTTCTTGCCATTGGCGGACCATTCCAAGCGAATGGTTGTTAAGCATGATGACCTTAATCGGAATCTTATAGACATTTAAGATCGCTAGCTCTTGGTTGGTCATTTGGAAACCACCATCTCCGACAAAGAGAACAACTTCTTTATCTGGATTGGCAATTTTCGCTCCGATAGCTGCAGGAACACCGAATCCCATCGTTCCTAGACCACCAGATGTCACCAATTGTCGCTCATTTTGGTAAGGATAGTATTGAGCTGCCCACATTTGGTGTTGTCCAACGTCTGTGACGACAATAGCGTCCCCCTTGGTCAACTCTCCGATGCGTTCGATGACAGCTTGTGGTTGCACAACCCGTTCTTTCTTATCGTAAGAACGAACCCGGTTCTTATCTTGGGTCACCTTCTCGATCCATTTCTCCGTATTATTGTGAACCACTGGCTCTGCCAACAACTGTTGTAGAGCTTTCTTTGCATCGCCAACCACAGGAATGTCGACAGCAATGATCTTACCAATCTCTGCAGGATCAATGTCGATATGGGCAACCTTAGCATTTTTAGCGAAAGTCTTTGGATTCCCTGTCAAACGGTCGTCAAATCGACAACCAACACTGATCATGAAATCTGTCTCGGTCATGGCGATATTGGCCGCGAAGGAACCGTGCATGCCACCCATTCCTAGAAAAAGAGGATGACTGGTCGCAATCGTCCCTTGACCTAAAAGGCTTGTCACTACCGGGATCTGGTAACGTTCAGCGAGAGCGATCAGCTCATCAGCCGCTTCCGCGTAACTTACGCCACCACCAGCAATAAGAACCGGTTTTTTAGCTTTACCCAATTGTTTCAAAATCTTTTTGATCTGCAATTCATTAGGCTCAATGGTTGGCTGGTAACTTGGAAGATTGACACTTGGTTCATAGATGAAATCTGTCTCTAAAGCAGACACATCCTTTGGAAGGTCAATTACCACCGGACCTGGACGACCTGTCGTCGCAATATGAACAGCTTCTGTAATGACCCGTGGAATATCTGCCGTCTCACGTACTTGGTAGTTGTACTTGGTAATGGGCATGGTAATTCCCACGATATCTGCCTCCTGGAAGGCATCTTTTCCGATACCAGCTCGATTGACTTGACCAGTGAAGACCAACAAGGGAACACTATCACTCATGGCATCTGCAATTCCTGTAATGGCATTTGTAGCCCCCGGTCCACTAGTGACGACTGCGACACCCAGCTTTCCAGTTGATTTGGCATATCCTTCGGCTTCATGCAAACACCCTTGTTCATGTCGTCCAAGAATATGCTTGATACCCTCAAAGCTATAGATAGCATCGTATAAAGGTAACACGGCTCCACCAGGATAACCAAAAATTGTATCAATGCCTAAATCACGCAGGGTTTCAAGAACGAGATCTGAACCGGTTTTTGAAGTTTCTAAGGTAATTTTCTCCATGTCTCTCCTTTCCAGTACTTTGTAGTTCAAATTAGCATGCTACTATCATACCATTTTTGGAAAATATTTCAAGGAAAAATAGTAAATTTTCTGAATTTTCTATCCAAATCCGAATAATGAGAGTTTCTCTAAAAAAGAACAATCCAATCAAAAAAGAGGCTGGGACAAAAGTCCTAGCCTCTCAATTGTTTTTGGATTGTCGAGCAAGACGCAGTGGTTGAGTGGGCTCTACTACGCTGATTTCATCAGCTTTTACAGCCCTACTCAACTGTGCGGAGGTGGGACGACGAAATCGAATTCTAACGAATTACCGATTTCTGTCCCACTCTCTTTTCTTCCTTATAACCAACCCTTTTCTTGGGCAATCCTTGCTGCCTCCGTCCGGTTCTCTGCATCCAACTTGGTCAGAATGGCTGACATATAATTGCGGATGGTCCCGTTCGAGAGAAATAAGCGATCGGCAATTTCTTGATTAGATGCTCCTTTAGCGACTTCTTTTAGAACCGCCTGCTCCTGAGAGCTGAGAGGATTGGGATGGGTCAAGATGCCTTCCATTAATTCAGGCGAGTATTCTTTTTGCCCTGCTAAAACTGCATACAGGGTAGCCATCAAGTCCGTGATACGGCGTTCTTTTAGAACATAGGCATCGACTCCGGCCTTGAGGGCTCGCTCAAAGTAACCCGGCCGCTTAAAGGTGGTAACGATGACAACCTTGAGCTGGGGTTGTTGGCTTTTGGCCCATTCCAACACTTCTAGCCCTGTTTTGATGGGCATCTCAATATCTAAGATAGCAATATCAACTGGATGGGTTTCGAGTAAGCGAATGGCTTCTTGCCCATCTCCAGCCTGCAAGACTTCGTCTACATCCTCTTGCAAAAGCAAGAGCTGGCAAAGGGCATCGCGCAACATACTTTGGTCTTCAGCAACTAATAAGCGCATCTTATTTCCTTTCTTGATAGGGGATCCGTATTTCTATGCGGGTCGGCTTGTATTGATGACTGATCTCCAGCTCCCCTCCCAACAAGGCAATCCGTTCGCGGATCGAGTGCAGATCCTTATCGGAAACTTTGGCAAAGCCGATCCCATCATCTTCTGCGATCATTTCTACACCTATATCTGTGGAGCGATAAGAGAGAAGAGCCTGCGTCGCTTTGGCATGCTTGATCATGTTGGTGGCTAATTCTAGAGACACCATGGCCAGAGCAGACTCTAAAATTGGAGAGATGCTAGCTGTATCGAGCTTGTTTTGAATCTCTACTTTGACTTGCGCCACTTCCAGCATTTGCTTGACGGTCTCTAGCTCTCTTGCTAAGGTCCGCTGCTTCAAGTTCTCCACAATCTCTCGGACTTGGTGCATGGACTCTTGACTGATGGTTTGAATCTCTTGCACCTGCTCCTGCGCCTTCTCAACCTGACCCAATGCTAAGAATTGATCAGCCAGGTCTGCCTTGACACTCAGCATAGCAAAGGTGTGTCCCAGACTGTCATGTAGATCACGGCCAATCCGATGGCGCTCGTTTTCTGCTAGTAAGAGATTGATCTGGGCATTTTGCTTGGCATGGTCAGCTTTCAACTCTTCCACCATCCGAATCCGAATCATGCCGTAGGTCATAACCGCGATGAACAAACAGATAATCAGTATAAATAGCCATTCCTCCTTTCTCAAATAGCTATTAAATAACAAGGCTCCAAAAAGGATCAATTGCGATAAAATAGCCGTCCAAAGAAAAGGGGAACGAAAATTTCGGATTTCAAAATGATAGACTAATATATTACTTAGATAGTAGTAAAACCATATATAATTACTTCCAATATAGAAGGTATTCCCTGCAATATAAAGTAGAAGATAAACCCAAAAAATCCAGGTCAGTTTCTTATTTTCAGCAATGAGGATTCCTAGATAACTTATCATAAAGAAGAGGGCCAAAAAGAAATGCCACCAGGGAATTTGCCCAAAGAAAATAGTAGCAAAAGGGAAGGTCATAAAGACCAAGCTTACGTAAAACATATAATGAATACGCTTGAGTTTTTCAATCATGAACGAACCTCAGAATGACGACGATAAACGATGACAAGGGCAAACAAGACCAGGGTAAACAAGGTTAAATAAAGACTAGCAAAGCTATTAACCCGCCCCTTGTTTAAAAAGGTTTTGATCAGTTCCATCAATTGATAGGTTGGTAGGCACTTGCCAATGGCTTGCATCCATTCTGGAAAGACACTAATAGGCATCCATAGTCCACCCATGACAGCCAGTCCCATGTAAAGGAGATTGCCCGCAACCGACATCAATTGACTAGAAGGAAGCAAGGTCAAGACCAGACCGATAGCTACAAAAGCCAGGCTTCCTAAGATGAGAAGGAAGGCTGCAAGGATCCAATCCTGCAGGGGCATATTCACATGCCGCACTACATGACCCACGGTGAAGACAACTACAATGGATAGGAGAAAGTCGACAAAAAGACCGACAACCTTTATTAGATAATATTCTACCATAGATACGGGAGTATGACGCAAGACTTTTTGCCAATTATTGAGTCGATCGGTTTCAAGAACGGTTGGAAAAGAAAAGATAGCCGTAGACATCATGGAAAAAGCCGTCATGGAGAGGAGATAATCCCTCATAAAGTGAGCAGGTGCCCCTGGTGTGTCCTGGTACATCCCTGAAAAGAAGAGATAAAAAGCCGTGGGCATCCCAATTGATAACAAATAATAAATGGCTTGACGTCTGGTCAAATGCCACTCAACCACGCCAAGAGCTTTCATGCGTTTCATCTTCTCTACCTACTTCCTTTGTATTTTCAAAAATAGAATCCAATAAACTTCGATTGGT
>NZ_CAUFJQ010000045.1 GCF_959025735.1 uncultured Streptococcus sp. | reverse complement strand
TGTTGAATCCATTGACCATTGTTTTCTTCCTCTTTGTATTCGTTTGTCTCTTCTTACAGAAATCAACCTATATTGGAGCGGTTGGAGCAACCATCTGGATCATTCTTTTTGGGATCTACAGCAATTGGAAACATAATAAATAAACAGCAAAACTCACCCTTAGGTGAGTTTTTACTATTTCAGAGCTCGTTTACTTCATTTAAGAAATTACTTGGAGGGAACAAAAGAAAAACAGAGATGGAAGAAATTATTTTTCTTCCATCTCTGTTTTTTGTCCTTGAATGGCTTTTTTGAGCCACCAAAGTGAGCCAACTAGGATCAGGGCAGCAAGCCAAAAAATCCAAGCCTCAATAGTGGTTAGAAAAAAGTAGAGAGCGATAGCATCGACCAATAAAAGTGGGATGAGAATCTGTTTTCTTATTTTCATAAGAGTATTGTATCATAAATCCTAGAGGAAACAAATAAAATCAAGCCTTTCTAGGTATTTTGTAGGATCTGAAAAGGTCCGATAGGGTTAGTTAGTGAATTTTCTTTTAGGAGTGCATCTTGGTCCCATTTGTGGTAAAATAGTAAAGATATGAGTAAAGAATTTCATCATGTAACGGTTTTGCTTCATGAAACGATCGATATGCTGGATGTTAAGCCAGATGGGATCTATGTAGACGCCACATTGGGTGGGGCAGGCCACAGCGAATATTTGTTAACAAAATTAAATGAATCGGGCCATCTTTATGCCTTTGACCAAGATCAGCATGCAATTGAGAATGCTAAGATTCGTTTAGCTCCATTCATCGAGAAAGGCATGGTGACCTTCATTAAGGATAACTTTCGTCATTTGAAGGAACGTCTAAACGAATTGGGTGTGACTGAAATTGATGGAATCTGTTATGACCTAGGTGTCTCTAGTCCTCAGTTAGATGAACGGGAACGCGGATTTTCTTACAAGAAAGATGCGCCGTTAGACATGCGGATGAATCAAGAAGCTTCCTTGACAGCCTATGAAGTCGTTAATAGCTACGATTACCATGATCTAGTCCGTATTTTTTTCAAATATGGAGAGGACAAATTTTCCAAGCAAATTGCGCGGAAAATTGAGCAAGCACGAGCAATTAAACCGATTGAAACGACGACTGAATTAGCAGAGGTTATTAAATCTGCTAAACCAGCTAAGGAGCTCAAGAAAAAGGGCCATCCTGCTAAACAGATTTTCCAAGCCATTCGTATCGAAGTCAATGATGAACTGGGAGCTGCAGATGAATCAATTCAGCAAGCCATGGATTTGTTGGCCCTCGATGGTCGTATTTCTGTGATTACCTTTCATTCGTTAGAGGATCGATTGACCAAACAATTGTTTAAAGAAGCTTCGACAGTTGAGGTTCCAAAGGGACTTCCCTTTATTCCAGATGATTTGAAACCAAAGATGGAGTTGGTCAACCGGAAACCTATTTTGCCAAGTGATGAAGAGCTTGAGGATAATAATCGATCCCATTCAGCAAAACTACGGGTTGCTCGAAAAATACACAAGTAAGAGGAATTGATATGGCAGCAAGAGATGAGATAACAAGAACACAGATACTGCAAGACCGCTTTCGCCGTTTCTCTAGAGTAGAAAAGGCTTTTTATGGGTCGATTGTCCTAACAGCTGTGATTTTAGCCATTAGTATCGTCTTTATGCAGACACGGATTTTACAAGTTCAAAGTGAGTTGACTGATTTGAATACGGAACTAGAAGCCAAAAAGACGGAATTGGCAGATGTTCGTCAAGAGGTCAATGAATTAACACGTTATGACCGCTTATCACAGTTGGCTAGCTCCCAAGGAATGAAGCTGCAAAAAGAAAATCGAAAAACAGTGAGTGCAAGTAGTGATGAATAAATTTAAAAAATTTTTAATCAGGTATTCGATAAAGAAACGTCGCTTGCCGGATCAGAATCGAAAACAAGTTGGGAAAAATCTCAGTGTACTGGCGATTTTCCTCTTTTTTCTCTTTCTGATTAATTTTGCAATGATTATTGGAACTGACAAAAAATTCGGTGTGACCTTATCGGATCAAGCAAAAAAAGTCCATGAGCAGACGGTCATTGTTCCTGCAAAACGTGGAACGATCTATGACCGAAATGGAGCAGTAATTGCAGAAGATGCTACGACCTATAACGTTTATGCCGTTATTGATAAAAAGTACAAATCAGCAACTGGGAAAGTCCTCTATGTAGAAGAGAGCCAATTTAAAAAAGTAGCAGAAATCTTTAAGCAGTACTTAGGGATGGATGAGGATTACGTCATTCAACAGTTGTCGCAAAAGAAATTGAAACAGGTTTCTTTTGGCTCGAACGGAAACGGCATAACTTATAGTAATATGACAGCCATCCGTGAGGCCATGGAAGCGGCGAAGATTGAAGGTGTTGCCTTTACAACCAGTCCAAATCGGAGCTATAAAAATGGAGTTTTTGCCTCTCAATTTATAGGTCAGGCCTCTCTTCAAGAAGATAAAGAGGGAAATAAAACCTTGAAGGGGCAATCAGGAATGGAGAAATCCCTCGATCGTATTCTCGCTGGTCAAAATGGAGTCATCACCTATGACAAAGACCGAAACGGGAATATCGTTCCTGGTTCAGATAAGGTTTCTGTCAAAACAGAAGATGGAAAAGATGTTTATACGACCATCTCAGCAGAATTGCAGACCTACCTCGAGACACGTATGGATGTTTTCCAAGAAAAGGTAAAAGGAAAGTATGTTAGTGCGACTCTTGTGAGTGCAAAAACTGGAGAAATCCTGGCGACAACGCAACGTCCAACCTATAATGCGGATACCAAACAAGGGTTGGATCTGAAAAACTTGAAAACCTGGAATACCATCCTTTATCAAGATCAATATGAACCTGGTTCAACCATGAAGGTCATGATATTAGCTTCGGCGATTGATCATGGGACCTTCCCAGCCTATAATGAGGTATACTACAGTAACGAACTACAGGTAAAAGATGCGACCATTCGTGACTGGGATGTCAATATGGGACTGACTGAAGGTCGCTATATGAATATCGCACAGGGCTTTGCTCACTCAAGTAACGTGGGGATGACTCGCTTAGAGCAAAAGATGGGAAATGCTGTCTGGATGGACTACCTAACCCGCTTTAAATTCAGTCTTCCGACCCGTTTTGGAATGGGAAATGAAGCTTATGGAAGTCTTCCAGGGGATTATGTCAGTCAAGCCATGTCTTCTTTTGGTCAGGGGATTTCGGTGACCCAAACGCAGATGTTGCGTGCATTTTCTGCCATTGCAAATGATGGGGAAATGTTGGAGCCGAAGTTTATTAGTGCTATTTACGATAAAAAATCAGACACAGCCCGCAAATCAAAAAAAGAAGTTGTTGGAAAACCAGTTTCAGGATCAGCTGCGCAACAGACACGGAACTATATGATCACCGTCGGAACAGATCCAGAGTATGGAAGCTTGTACAGTGATGGACCCATCATTCAGGTACCCGGTCAAAACGTTGCGGTGAAATCAGGGACTGGCCAAATGGCGACAGATCAAGGATACTTGCAAGGAGAAAATGATTATATCAACTCGGTTGTAGCCATGACACCTGCAGAAGATCCTGAATTCATCATGTATGTGACGGTCCAACAACCAGAAGTGAAATTCTCAAACACCAGCTTTGGAGAACTGGTCAATCCTATTTTGGAAGATGCAGTTGCTTTGAAGGATGAATTGAATCTAACATCAGAGGCACCAACCTTGGATGGTGTGACCAAAGAAACGACCTACAAAATCCCTTCAGTAGAAACTCTCTCTAAGGAGTTGAATCTGAAACAAAATTTGAGCCCAGGTGCTTATTCAGAAGAATTGCGTCGCAATTTGGTGCAACCAATTGTCCTAGGAACCGGGGAAAATATCCGCAAAATGTCTGTGGATGTAGGCTCTAAAGTCAAAGCCAATCAGCAAGTATTGTTATTGACAGAAGACTTTGATGCGGTTCCAGATATGTACGGTTGGACAAAGAAAAATGCGGACATCTTTGGAGAATGGACTGGAATTGAGATTACCTATAAAGGTAGTGGAAAGAAAGTAACCAAACAAAGTGTCAAAATGAACACCTCACTCAATAAAACTAAAAAGATTACGTTAACATTAGGAGACTAAGATGTATATTGCTACGATCCTTGTATCGTTTCTATTAACAGTGGCTGCTATTCCAGCCTTTATTCGATTTTACCATCGTGCTCATATTTCTGGGCAACAAATGCATGAAGATGTGAAACAACACAAAGCGAAAGCTGGCACTCCGACAATGGGTGGAGTTGTATTTCTCATTACAGCCGTTCTAGTTAGTTTTGTCGTTACCGTATTGACTGGAAATTTCACGCGCCCTGTTCAACTGATTCTATTTATCTTGATTCTTTATGGAATTGTTGGATTTTTGGATGACTTTTTAAAAGTTTTTCGTAAGATTAATGAAGGTCTCAATCCAAAACAAAAATTGGCCCTTCAACTCGTTGGTGGAATCATCTTCTATATTTTTTCTGAACGCCACGGTGCAGGAAGCCTTTTGAATGTTTTCGGATATGAACTTTACTTGGGCCATTTCTACATTCTCTTTGCTTTATTTTGGTTGGTTGGTTTTTCAAATGCTGTCAATTTGACAGATGGGATTGATGGATTAGCCAGCATCTCCGTTGCCATTAGCCTGAGTGCCTATTCCTTTATTGCCTATATGCAAGGAAAATGGGATATTCTCTTTGTCACCTTAAGTATGATTGGGGCCTTGCTTGGATTCTTTGTCTTCAACCACAAGCCAGCTAAAATCTTTATGGGAGATGTCGGTAGTCTTGCTCTTGGAGGGATGCTTGCAGCCTTGTCAATGGCTCTGCATGTAGAGTGGACCCTGCTCTTGATTGGTCTTGTCTATGTGTTTGAGACAGGTTCTGTCATGCTACAAGTAGCCTATTTCAAATGGACCAAGAAACGTTACGGGGAAGGACGTCGGATTTTCCGAATGACTCCTTTCCACCATCATTTAGAACTGGGTGGCCTTTCTGGCAATGGGCAAAACTGGTCAGAATGGAAAGTGGATGCCTTTATGTGGAGCATTGCCTTGGTGACAAGTGTCGTGACTCTAGTCCTTCTCTACCTATAAAACGACGGTGGGCTTGCCCATCGTTTTTTTGCTGACTCAGAGAGACTTCGCTGGTTAGGAAAAATGACCCATAAGAGAGGCAAGAAGACAGCTTTTCTGATATAATAATAGAGATCATGAAAGGAACTGAGAAAATGAAATTTACAGAGTTTAATTTTAAGCCCTATATTCAAGAGGCACTGAAAGAAATCAATTTTAGAGAAGCAACCGAAGTACAGGAAAAACTAATTCCGATTGTCCTAGCTGGAAATGATTTGGTAGGAGAGTCAAAGACAGGTTCTGGGAAAACCCATACTTTCCTCTTGCCGATTTTTCAAACCTTAAATGAAGACAGCCAACAAGTAGAAGCGGTCATCACGGCTCCTAGTCGGGAGTTGGCGACGCAAATTTACCAAGCTGCTCGTCAAATCGCTAGTCATTCTGAAAAAGAGATTCGGATTGTAAATTATGTTGGAGGAACGGATAAAAGCCGTCAGATTGAAAAACTGCAGGTCAAACAACCACATATCGTGATTGGAACTCCAGGCCGGATTTATGATCTGGTTGCATCGGGTGATCTGGCTATTCATAAGGCCCATACTTTTGTGGTGGATGAGGCAGATATGACACTGGACATGGGATTCTTGTCTACTGTGGATAAGATTGCTTCAAGTCTTCCGCAACAACTGCAATTTTTAGTTTTTTCAGCCACCATTCCGCAAAAATTGCAGCCTTTCTTGAAAAAATATCTCTCAAACCCAGTCATGGAGCAAATTAAGACTAAGACGGTGATTTCAGATACCATCGATAATTGGCTGGTTTCCACCAAGGGTCGGGATAAAAATGAGCAAATTTACCAATTGACCAAGACCTTGCAACCTTATTTGGCCATGATTTTCGTTAATACCAAAACGAGAGCAGATGATCTCCATGCCTATTTGGTGGCTCAGGGATTGAAAGTGGCAAAGATTCACGGAGATATCCCACCACGTGAACGGAAACGGATCATGAATCAGGTTAAAAATCTTGATTTTGAGTATATTGTGGCCACAGATTTAGCGGCTCGTGGAATTGATATCGAAGGGGTGAGTCATGTCATCAACGATGCTATTCCACAAGATCTTTCTTTCTTTGTTCACCGAGTCGGTCGAACAGGACGTAATGGTCTACCAGGTGTAGCCATTACCCTTTATCAACCGAGTGATGATTCAGATATCCGTGAACTAGAAAAAATGGGAATTCGTTTCGTACCGAAAGTGTTGAAAAATGGGGTTATTGAAGATACTTATGATCGGGACAGACGGGCGAATCGTGAGAAAAAGCAAGAGAAACTCGACATCGAAATGATTGGTCTGGTGAAGAAGAAAAAGAAAAAAATCAAACCAGGCTACAAGAAAAAAATCAAATGGGCAGTTGATGAAAAGAGGAGAAAAGCTAAGCGAGCTGAAAACCGTGCGCGTGGTCGGGCAGAACGAAAGGCCAAACGTCAAACTTTCTAACCCCTTCTTTCAAATGTTCAGAAGAAAACATAGATTTTCTTTATGAACTCCATAAAGAAAAACTATTAGGAACTTGTCTAAAATTATGATAGACTAAATTTGAGTAGTCTATCATTTTTCTATTTCTGTAGCAATTTTTGGAATTCCGATAGTGAATGTGATAGAATGTTTATGTTCGAGAAAGGAAGTAACAAAAATGTTTACAACTAATCTTTTAGCTGCCAACTGGTATGCTGACTTTTTAAAACACGTTCCAGATAGTAAGCTGTTTAGTTTGAGAGCCGTATTGGATGCATTTCCGGCTGTCATAGGAAAATTGCCTGTAACGATTTTATTAGCCCTAGGAGGCGCATTTTTTGGAATTATTTTTGCCATGATTTTTGCTCTGGTCAAAATTAATCGTGTACGAATCCTCTACCCGATTCAAGCTGTTTTTGTCAGTTTTTTACGGGGGACTCCTTTGTTGGTTCAGTTGATGTTGACCTATTATGGGATTCCTCTTATTTTAAAAGCGATCAATCAGTCCTATGGAACAGCTTTTAATATTAATGCCATTCCAGCTGAGCTGTTTGCAATTGTGGCTCTTGCCTTCAATGAGGCAGCTTATGCGAGTGAAACCATCCGGGCAGCCATTTTATCAGTGGATCCTGGTGAAATTGAGGCAGCGCGTAGTCTTGGGATGACCAACCGTCAAGTTTATCGCCGGATTATTATTCCCAATGCAGCAGTCGTTGCAACCCCGACCTTAATCAACTCTCTCATTGGCTTAACCAAGGGGACCTCGCTCGCCTTTAGTGCCAGTGTGGTTGAAATTTTTGCTCAAGCACGGATTATTGGGGGGAGCGATTTGAAGTACTTTGAACGCTTTATCACGGTATCGATTGTTTACTGGATTGTTAACATTCTCATTGAAATGCTAGGCCGCCACATTGAACGTCGACTGGATATTGAGACTCCCGTAACCATTGATTTACCAGATCAGGAGGTCCGGATCTAATGATTTATATTTCAGAATTATCAAAGACATTTTCAGGTCAAAAGGTTTTAAATAAACTAAGTTTGGAAATTCAAAAAGGGGAAGTCGTAGCCTTAATCGGGTCTTCGGGTGCTGGTAAATCAACCTTCTTACGTAGTTTAAACTATTTGGAAGCACCAGACAGTGGTAGAATTAAGATTGATGATTTCGAGGTTGATTTTGAGCACATTAGCCAAGATCAAATCTTAACCTTAAGAAGAAAATTGGCCATGGTTTTCCAACAGTTTAATTTATTTGGAAGAAAAACAGCTCTTGAAAATGTGAAAGAAGGGCTCGTTGTTGTCAAGGGCTTATCCGATCAAGAAGCAACGAAAATTGCACGAGAAGAACTGGCAAAAGTTGGCTTATCGGATCGTGCAAATCACTATCCTCGTCACCTCTCAGGTGGACAAAAACAACGGGTGGCTTTGGCTCGTGCCTTGGCTATGAAACCAGAAGTTCTTTTGCTAGATGAACCAACTTCAGCCTTGGATCCAGAATTGGTTGGGGAAGTGGAAAAATCCATTGCCAATGCGGCCAAATCCGGCCAAACCATGGTACTGGTTAGTCATGATATGTCTTTTGTAGCACAAGTAGCAGATAAGGTCTTGTTTTTGGATAAAGGACGGATTCTTGAATCTGGAACGCCAGAGGAAATCATGCAGCATCCAAAAGAAGAGCGAACAAAAGAATTTTTTGCTAGTTACAAACGGACCTATGTTTGATATAATAGAAGAGAGGTAAGGCTCAGCTGGCAATTGCTAGCTGGGTCTGTTTTCTAAAAATGCAAAAATACTTGGAGTCGTGATGTTAAATAAATTATTATCCTTATATCTGCAAAGTCTAGTGACGACAACAATTTTAGTGGCAATTGCTTCTTGTATTTGGATTGGCTATCGTGCCCTGAAGAAAAAAGATAGAACAGCCAAACAACGGCAGGCACATTTGTATGATATCCTTTTAATTGATATCATGACGATTCCCATTCTAACTTTTGCGGTCATAGGGATTTTGTTTATCTTTCAAGCACGATAATTGCAAAACGGTCGTGTTAGAAATATAATGATGACAACGAAACAGAAAGAGGTTGAGTATGTTTGATACAGTGATTATTGGAGCAGGTCCTGCAGGGATGACTGCTGCCCTTTATGCGGCACGAAGTAATTTAAAAGTTGCGCTGATTGAAAGAGGAATTCCAGGCGGTCAAATGAACAATACGTCTGACATTGAAAACTATCCTGGCTATGCCAATATCAGTGGTCCAGAATTGGCTGAAAAAATGTTTGAACCTTTAGAAAACCTTGGTGTGGAACATTTGTTTGGCCAGGTAGAGCGCATCGAAGACCACGGAGCAAGTAAAAAGATTGTCACAGATGATGGGGAATTTGAAGCTAAAACTCTTGTGATCGCAACAGGATCTAACCACCGTTTATTAAATGTCCCTGGTGAAGAGGAGCTGAATAGTAGAGGTGTTTCCTACTGTGCTGTTTGTGATGGAGCTTTCTTTCGAGATGAGGATCTCCTAGTCGTTGGTGGTGGCGATTCTGCGGTAGAAGAAGCTGTCTTTTTGACTCAATTTGCAAAAACAGTGACCATTGCCCATCGTCGAGATGAGCTTCGGGCCCAAAAAGTTCTTCAAGATCGAGCTTTTGCCAATGATAAAATCCACTTTGCTTGGAATACTGTTGTTGAAGAAATTAAGGGAGATCAAAAGGTAACCTCTGTTCTTTTAAAAGATGTCAAGACAGGAGAGGTCAGAGAGCAGGCCGTTGGTGGCGTCTTTATCTATGTAGGTTTAGATCCTGTTAGCGATTTTGCAAACGATCTTAGTATTTTGGATGAGAATGGCTGGGTGGTGACAGATGATCATATGAAAACAGCTGTTCCAGGTATTTTTGCGGTTGGTGATGTTCGTCAAAAAGACTTGCGTCAAGTGACGACAGCAGTCGGAGACGGTGCGATTGCTGGCCAAGAAGTATATAAATATATCACAGAAAACGCTTAAACTCTAAGAAGTCTGGGGCTCTATGTCTCAGATTTTTTCTGTTTTCCTTTCAGTATTCAATAGGGCTGAAATATGCTATAATGGTACTAATTTTATGGTAGTCTTTCATAGAACAAATCAATAAAAAAAGAGGTAGTACAAATGTATCCAGATGACAGTTTAACCTTGCATACTGATTTATACCAAATAAACATGATGCAAGTCTATTTTGATCAAGGAATCCACAATAAACGTGCTGTTTTTGAAGTATTCTTCCGTAACCAACCTTTCAAAAATGGCTATGCTGTTTTTGCTGGTTTAGAGCGAATTGTAGATTATTTAAAGAATCTGCAATTTTCAGAGAGTGATATTGCTTATTTAGAGTCACTTGGTTATCACGGGGCCTTCTTGGACTATCTCCGTGATCTCAAGCTGGAACTGACAGTACGCTCGGCCCAAGAAGGAGACTTAGTCTTTGCCAATGAACCAATTGTCCAGGTCGAAGGCCCTCTGGCTCAGTGTCAGTTGGTAGAAACAGCCCTTTTGAATATCGTCAATTTTCAAACCTTGATCGCAACAAAGGCAGCTCGTATTCGTTCGGTGATTGAAGATGAGCCTTTGATGGAATTTGGAACCCGTCGTGCGCAAGAAATGGATGCTGCCATCTGGGGAACACGTGCGGCAGTTATCGGTGGTGCCAATGGGACTAGTAATGTGCGTGCAGGAAAACTCTTTGGAATCCCAGTTTTAGGAACCCATGCCCATTCTCTTGTGCAGGTATATGGGAATGACTACCAAGCCTTCAAGGCTTATGCCAAAACCCACAAAGATTGTGTCTTCCTCGTAGATACCTATGATACCCTTCGCATCGGGGTCCCTGCAGCTATCCAGGTAGCGCGTGAATTGGGGGATGAAATCAATTTCTTAGGTGTTCGAATTGATTCAGGAGATATTGCCTATATTTCTAAAAAAGTTCGTCAGCAGTTAGATGAAGCTGGTTTTACAGATGCTAAAATCTATGCTTCTAACGACCTTGATGAAAACACCATTCTCAACCTCAAGATGCAAAAGGCTAAGATTGATGTTTGGGGAGTCGGTACAAAATTAATTACGGCTTATGATCAGCCGGCTCTAGGGGCAGTATACAAAATTGTCTCTGTTGAAAACGAAGCAGGAGAGATGATCAATACCATCAAGCTTTCCAATAATGCAGAGAAAGTTTCTACTCCAGGTAAAAAGCAAGTCTGGCGGATTACGAGCCGTGAAAAAGGTAAGTCAGAAGGGGACTACATCACTTACGATGGAGTAGATGTTTCACAACTGACAGAACTTAAAATGTTCCATCCAACTTATACCTACATTAATAAAACAGTCCGAAACTTTGAGGCGATTCCTCTTTTAGTGGATATTTTTAAAGAGGGTCAATTGGTTTATCAACTGCCAACATTATCAGAAATTCAAGAATATGCTCGTAAAAATTACGATCAATTATGGGATGAATACAAGCGCGTTCTCAATCCACAGCATTACCCAGTTGACTTGGCCAAAGATATTTGGCAGGATAAGATGGATCTGATCGAGGAAATGCGTAACAAGGCCAATGGAGAAGGAGAAGCAAAATGAGTTTGCAAGAAGAGATTATCCAACAATTGGGTGTCAAGCCTAGCATTGATCCTCAGGAAGAGATTCGCCGCTCGGTTGATTTCTTAAAAAGATATCTAAAAAAACATCCCTTCTTGAAAACATTTGTATTAGGGATCTCAGGAGGACAAGATTCAACTCTTGCTGGACGATTAGCTCAATTAGCCATGGAAGAAATGCGTGCAGAAACAGGAGATGCCTCCTATCAATTTATTGCCGTTCGTCTTCCTTATGGGGTACAAGCAGATGAAGCAGATGCACAAAAAGCATTGGCCTTTATCCAGCCGGATGTTAGCTTGGTTGTGAATATCAAGGAGTCTGCTGACGAAATGGTACGAGCAGTAGAAGCGACTGGAACAGAGATTTCTGATTTTAACAAAGGCAATATTAAGGCTCGCAGTCGCATGATTGCTCAGTATGCTCTAGCTGGAGCACGTAGCGGAGCGGTGATTGGGACGGATCATGCTGCAGAAAATATTACTGGTTTCTTCACAAAATTTGGAGATGGTGGTGCAGATATTTTGCCCCTTTTCCGTTTGAATAAACGCCAAGGAAAACAATTGCTTAAGGCCTTAGGAGCTGATCCTGCTCTTTATGAGAAAATTCCAACAGCAGATTTGGAAGAAGAAAAACCAGGAATAGCAGATGAAGTAGCGCTGGGTGTCACCTATAATGAAATCGATGATTACCTAGAAGGCAAACAAGTGAGCCCAGAAGCTCAAGCCACTATTGAAAAATGGTGGTACAAAGGCCAACACAAACGCCACTTGCCAATCACAGTATTTGATCATTTTTGGGAGTAAAAAGGTCCAGTGGACCTTTTTAGCCCGAGTCTTAAAATAGGAGAACGAGGAAGAAATCGGTAACTCGTAGAGTTCGATTTCGTAGTCTCACCCCCGCAAGGCTGTCTAGATTTGAAAGGTGCTCAAAGAGCTCCGTTCAAATCAGCCAGCTACTGCGTCAATGTATCATTGAAAAGCTCATGGATGAGGTGGAGACAAATAGAATTTTTCTATTAATACTAGACAGAAATCGGTAATTCGTAGAGTTCGATTTCGTAGTCTCACCAGACAATATTGTGAAAAGCATCAAAAAGAAGGGCGGTTTCATCCGTCCTTTTCTTCTAGATTAAAATAACCAACTTGCAAAGTTCAAGTTGCATAAAAAAATGAAGGGAGACAATCTATGAATCATCTTGGAAGTCTTGTCATAGAGACAGAGCATTTATACTTGAGGCCTTTCGTTTTGGAGGATGCACCAGCGATGTTTGAAAATTGGGCTTCTGATCCTGAAACCCTGAAATATGTCACCTGGGATGCCCATGCATCTACTGAGAGAACCAGAGAATCGATCAAAAGATGGATCGAACAGTATCGTAAACCAGATACTTATAAATGGGCGCTTTGTTTGAAAACATCACTGGATCAGGTAATTGGAGATATTAGTGTGGTTTCTCAAGACCAGGAAAGTCAATCATGCGAGCTAGGTTATATCCTTGGCAAGAAATTCTGGGGGCGGGGATTCATGACAGAAGCCGTCATAGCTGTTTTGGATTTCTTATTGAACAAAGTCGGATTTAAAGAAATCAAAGCCACTTATGTCAGTTTAAATCCTGCTTCAGGGAAAGTCATGGAAAAGGCAGGAATGCAGTATGTAGAAACCATTCCTCATGCCATTCAACGCAAAGGATATTGCGGGGATAAAATCATCTATTCTAAACAGAATCCCTCTCTATAGGGTGATTTTTACTTGAAGATTCTGCTCAAAGGATTATAATAGTAAATAACGAAAAAAGGAGATTGCTATGTCAGAATTAACGAAAGAATTTACAGACCAGCTCTATGCTAATTATGAAGCAAATGTGAAATATGCGGCTCTTGAAAATGCTGTTACCCACAATGGGATCCATGCATCGCTTGAAACGCGCAAGAGTGCAGTAGAAAATACACCAGTTTTTTCACTTGATTTGACCAAGGATAAGGTGACAAACCAAAAAGCATCTGGACGTTGTTGGATGTTTGCGGCTTTAAATACCTTCCGTCACAAGATGATCTCAAGCTTCCAATTGGAGGATTTTGAATTGTCTCAAGCACATACTTTCTTTTGGGATAAGTATGAAAAATCAAACTGGTTTTTGGAGCAAGTGATTGCTACAGCAGACCAAGACTTGACCAGCCGTAAGGTTGCCTTTCTCTTGCAAACGCCTCAACAAGATGGTGGTCAATGGGATATGGTCGTTTCTCTCTTTGAGAAATACGGAGTGGTTCCAAAATCAGTTTATCCGGAATCGATTTCTTCAAGCAATAGCCGGGAATTGAACACCTACCTCAATAAACTCTTGCGTCAAGATGCGCAAATCTTGCGTGATTTGATTCACTCAGGCGCAGATAGTGAGGAAGTTGCGAGCAAGAAACAAGCCTTGTTGCAAGAAATTTTTAACTTCTTGGCTATGTCTTTAGGATTGCCTCCACGTGAATTTGACTTTTCATACCGTGATAAGGACAACCAATTCCATAGCGAAAGTGGCTTAACTCCACAAAGCTTCTACAAAAAATATGTAGACCTTCAATTAGACGATTACGTCTCCATTATCAATGCCCCAACTACAGATAAGCCATATGGGAAATCTTACACCGTAGATATGCTGGGCAATGTTGTAGGTAGCCGTCCAGTCCGCTACCTAAATGTTCCAATGGATCGATTGAAAGAATTAGCCATTGCTCAAATGAAAGCAGGAGAAACTGTCTGGTTTGGTTCAGATGTAGGCCAAGTCAGCAACCGTAAAGCCGGAATCCTGGCAACAGATGTCTACGATTTTGAAGCAGGCATGGACATTCATTTGACACAAGACAAGGCGGGTCGCTTGGACTATGCAGAAAGTCTCATGACACACGCTATGGTCTTGACAGGGGTTGATTTAGACGAAGCAGGTCAGTCACGTAAATGGAAGGTTGAAAATTCATGGGGAGACAAGGTTGGTACAGATGGTTACTTTGTGGCTTCTGATGCTTGGATGGATGAATATACCTACCAAATCGTAGTTCGTAAAGAATTCCTAACAGCAGACGAATTAGCAGCCTATGAAGCAGAACCAATTGTCCTAGCACCGTGGGATCCAATGGGAGCTTTGGCAAAATAATGATACAGAAAAGAGCCGAAAGGCTCTTTTTTTATATACTCAAAAATAAAAAAGCTGGGAAGTCTAACTAAATAAATCAGATTTTATTCGTTCTGGTTTTTTAACCATTGTTTTAAAAAAGCCGGGCGAAAAGCCCGACTTCTCCATTCTATTATTCGTTATGATTGTTAGAGTCTTGTGAAGAAGGCTCAGATGGTTTAGATGGATTTTCTTCGTTTGAAGAGCTAGACGATGGTTCTTCATACGAATACTGATCAGTGGAATAACTTGGCTCATAATAGTAGTTATTGTAGTTGTTCTTACCATTGTTTAAGTAGAGATAAGAACCACTTCGATACAGTCCACTTGGTTGCGTCCAATC
>NZ_CAUFJQ010000044.1 GCF_959025735.1 uncultured Streptococcus sp. | reverse complement strand
TTCATCTGCTGTTGGAAGACTATGGTCAAACCAGCCTTTTCCTTCCTGCCCTAAGCAGGTTTGCTTGAAGTCAAAGATAGAAGAAAAGACACCATCTTTTCCGATAAAGAAATGCAACTCTTCGTCGGTTTCATTGAACACTTCTCCTACAGTGAAAGCATTGTACTTGGCAAAGGTCCGCTCATTTAACTCTTGCAAGAACGGTTCAATCGATTGGGCATTCACTAGAGACTCCGGTACTGGGACCAAGCCATTTTCGCGATCAGACGGAAGCGAACGCCATTCTAGATCTTTTTTGATATTGATAATAGCATCGATCCGAAAGCCCGCAATTCCCTTGTCCAACCACCAGTTGATCATCTTGTAAATTTCTTCGCGCAAGACAGGATTTTGCCAATTGAGATCCGGCTGGTCCTTGTGGAAAGAATGGAGATAGTACTTATTGGTGCCAGGAACTGGCTCCCAAACACTGCCCCCAAAGTAACTTTCCCAGTTGTTGGGTTCTTTATCACTTTCGATAAAATAAAAGTAATCCGCATAAGGGCCATCTGGATCCGCTAAAGCCTTTTGGAACCACTCGTGATGACTGGAGCAATGGTTGACCACCAAGTCCATGATAATGGAAATGCCCCGCTTCTTACCTTCCGCAATCAACTCTTCCATATCTTCCATGGTCCCAAAAAGGGGGTCAATGGCATAATAATCGGAAATATCATATCCCTGGTCAATAAAAGGACTCTTGTAAACAGGAGATAGCCAGAGAATATCAATCCCTAAGTCTTGAAGGTAATCTAGTTTCTCCGTGATTCCGTTTAAATCCCCAACACCATCGCCATTGCTATCCTTAAAGCTTTTTGGGTAGATCTGGTAAGCAACCTTCCCCTTCCACCAGTCTTTTTCCATATTTTGTCTCCTTAAAATGAAAGAGACCGAGACAAATTGTCTCAGTCTCTATAGTGTCAGTAGGTATTAGTATACTGTTTTTTCAGTTTCTTTGTCGAAGAAGTGAGCTTTGTTCAAGTCAAATCCAAGTTCGATGGTTGCACCAGTTCCAAGGTAGTCACGCGCATCCACTTTAGCGATGAATTCGTTGTCACCAACTTGGCAGTACAAGTGAGATTCAGAACCGAGCAACTCAGACACAGAGATCGTAGCTTTCACAACTGATTCTGGGAAAGTTTCAAGGAATGCAGCTTCTGTATTCACGTCTTCTGGACGAATACCAAAGATCAATTCTTTACCATCATAGCCTTTTTCACGAAGAACTTTCAAAGCACCTTCTGGAACTTTCAAATTCAAGCCATTGGCAACGATGTGTCCACCTTCCAATTTTACATTGATGAAGTTCATCGCAGGGCTTCCGATGAATCCAGCTACGAATTTGTTCACTGGGTTTTTGTATACTTCTTGAGGAGTTCCGATTTGTTCTACACGTCCGATTGTACCAGTACCTGCAGGGTTTTTAGTAGCAGACATGATAACGATACGGTCAGCCAATGTCATCGCTTCTGTTTGGTCGTGGGTTACATAGATCGTTGTAGCTCCGATACGACGGTGGATTTTCGCGATTTCAGCACGCATGGACACACGCAATTTAGCATCCAAGTTTGACAAAGGTTCGTCCATCAAGAATACTTTTGCATCACGGACAATGGCACGTCCCATGGCAACACGTTGACGTTGACCACCAGAAAGGTCAGCTGGTTTACGATCCAAGAATTCTTTCAAGCCAAGGATTTCAGCTGCTTCTTGTACACGTTTGTCGATATCTTCCTTGCTGTATTTACGCAATTTCAAACCAAAGGCCATGTTATCGTACACAGTCATGTGTGGGTAAAGAGCGTAGTTTTGGAATACCATGGCGATATCACGGTCTTTAGGTGCCACGTTGTTTACAACAGTGCCATCGATCGAACATTCACCTTCTGTGATGTCTTCAAGACCAGCGATCATACGAAGAGTCGTTGATTTACCACATCCTGAAGGACCTACGAAAACGATAAATTCTTTGTCTTTGATGTCCAAGTTGAAGTCTTCAACTGAGTAATGTTCGCTATTTGGATATTTTTTATAAATGTGACTAAGATTCAATTCTACCATGATGGTACTCCTTTGATTTTTATAGTTCTATTGTAAATGAAAACGTTTTACAAATCTATGGCAAGTCTCACAAAAAAGAAAAAGAGTTTTGTGCAAGTTGCACAAAACTCTGGATTGATTCCGTTTAAATCACATCTTGTAAGACCAAATGATAGCACAGGGCTAGATCTGTCAGATTTTTCAACTGAAGACCCGTCAACTCCTCCCACTTATCAATCTTGTATTGGAGCGAATTGCGGTGGAGATAGAGTTGTTGTGCGGCTTTGGTGACGACTGCACCATTGTCCCAAAGAGCAACAATGATGTCTTGCAATTGATCTTGACTTTCAATCAACTGATGCAAGCTTGCTTTGATTGGGGTAAGATCCAAATCTGCCTGCTCGATTCCCCACAGATAGAGTTGAGAAAAGCGATAGACACCTTGATGGCCCTCTCGAATCCAAGCTCGAAAGACCGCCTGTTCTGCTCGGATGACAGCAGACACTTTCCCGTCTTTAGACTTGGTCCATACTTGCCCGACCAGGATAGATAAACGAATGTTGAAGTCATACTCCATGGCAGAGACGGTATCTTTTAAGATATCGGCCACAGGTAAAGACTGGTCTTGGTCCAGAATGAGCACATAATCTTGTCCGCTCAGTTGCAAGGTTGCTCGGAAATTGGGCAAGAGTGTCTGCATCATCTCTAGCCAAGAAGCCGTCCCTTCCGCTGTTGAATGCGAGATGTGGCAATAGACGAGCTGCATTTTTTTGATGACTTGAGGGGCTTCTCCCTTTCCATCGATCAGGTACTGGTACCAAGGATTAGGGGCAACCTCTTCTTCACCGCCCAACCAGGAAATCAATTGTTTTTCTCGCTCGGTTAGCTCTTCTTCCTTCAGCAGCAACCATTGTTGAGCCTGAAGTGGAATGGCTACATAACCAGCTGGTGGATTGGCTTGATCCGTCACCTCTGCATGAGGAAACCACTCTCTGATATTTTTCACTGCTTTCTTCCTTCTTCTACTTGCTGGATACACCAGTCAATCAGCTCTTCTAGACGAGAGAGTTCCCCCGTCATATGGAGATAGCCCATAACAGCCTCAAAGCCCGTCGACATCCGATAGGTCACGACATCCGCATTTTTGGCCTTGGTATGGCTATTGGTATTGCGACCGCGCTTGTAGATCTCCAACTCTTTTTCCGTCAGAATTTCTTGCTCCAGCATGCTTTCAATCAAACTGGCCTGAGCTCTAGCTGAGACATAGCGGGTGGCAGCCTGATGAAGCTTATTAGGTTTGGTCATCCCTTGAAAAATCAGGTGTCTGCGAATATACATGGAATAGACCGCATCTCCCTCGAAGGCAAGGGCAATCCCATTGATTAGATTGACATCAATCACGTGTCCACCTTACACCTTCTTTTGTATCCAAGAGCTTGATTCCTTGCGCAGCTAATTCATCGCGAATAGCATCTGCACGCGCAAAATCTTTCTTAGCCCGCGCTTCCTGACGTTCAGCGATCAAGGCTTCAATATCTGCATCCAAGACTTCTTCGACAAAGACCACTCCAAAGACTTCTAACATCTTGGTCAAGGCATCCTTGACGTCTTGATTATAGTGACCTGAATTGATCCATTTTGCCAATTCAAAGACGACGGTGATGCCGTTTGCCGCATTGATATCTTCATCCATAGCCGCGATAAACTTGTCCACAAAGCCTTGTAAGTCTGCTGAATCCACTTCTCCTGTGAACGGTTGCTCATAGGTGTTTTTCAAATACTTGAGGTTGGTCTCCGCATCGCGAACCGCTTTTTCTGTGAAGTTAATGGGCTTGCGGTAGTGCTGGGTCGCAAAGAAGAAGCGAAGCACTTGGCCGTCGATAGTCTTCAATGCATCATGCACAGTGATAAAGTTTCCTAAGGACTTGGACATCTTGACATTGTCGATATTGACAAAGCCATTGTGCATCCAGTAATTGGCAAAAGTCTTGCCTGTTTTAGCTTCAGACTGGGCAATTTCATTAGTATGGTGTGGAAACTCAAGGTCAGCTCCACCACCGTGGATATCAATAGTATCCCCTAAAATTCCCGTCGACATGACCGAACACTCGATGTGCCAACCAGGACGACCAGGTCCCCAAGGGCTGTCCCAAGAAATCTCACCTGGTTTGGCAGCTTTCCAGAGGGCAAAATCCACTGGATTTTCCTTGCGAGCTGTTTCCTCATCTGTCCGACCAGAAGCGCCTAGCTCCAAGTCTTCTAGGGTTTTATTGGCTAACTTAGCATAGTTATGGGATTTTTCCACACGGAAATAGACATCGCCTTGGCTCTCATAGGCATAGCCTTTTTCGATCAAGCCAGCGACAAACCGGATGATGTCATCCATAAACTCGACCACACGAGGGTGGCGGGTTGCAGGTTTCACGCCAAGAGCCGTTACATCCTCACGGAAGGCCGCGATGTACTTGTCTGCCACTTCCTGTGGAGTAATGCCTTCTTCTTTGGCGCGGTTAATGATCTTATCATCCACATCTGTAAAGTTGGAAATGTAGGCAACTTCGTAGCCACGATACTCAAAGTAGCGACGAATCGTGTCAAAGGCTACCGTTGAACGGGCATTCCCTACGTGGATATAGTTGTAAACCGTTGGCCCACAAACATACATGCGGACCTTTCCTTCCTCGATGGGGATAAATTCTCGCAAATCACGAGACATGGTATCATAAATTTTTAACACGCTTCATTTCCTTTCTGTTTCTACTCTTTTGGCTTCAAGTAAACCGCCTGAGTCTGTTTGATAAAGCCAATCTTTTCATACAAGCGTTTGGCACCTACATTGCTATCTTCCACTGCAATCTGAAATTCCTTATCATTTTGCTCAATGACTTGGTTGATGAGGGATTTTGCCAAATAGCTTCCATAGCCTTGCCCACGATAGACTTCAGCAATCGCAAGTCCATAAAGGTAATTGCATTTTCCAGACATATCGACCGTACAAACGCCAATCACTTGACCTTCTTTGAGTAACATGTAAAGCAGACTATCAGGATCCTTCAAGGCCTCCAAAATGTATCTGTGGCTCACTTCCGGTGCTTCCACTTCATCTGAGAAGGTTTGGTGGTGGAGCTGGGCAATGACTTCAAGATAAGAAGGTTCCGCCAAGAGCACATCGACATCCGAACGGGAATCTAATGCATAAGCGGTTCGATCACGTCCTAACCAGGTTTCTGTCTCTTCATCCTCGACCAGTCCCCAGTTGTTGACAAAATCAGGATGATTCTCTAGAAAAATACGCTCTGTCTGAAAAGTCACGGACTCAATTGGATAAGATGCCGTTTCTTTCTCAAAATTTCTATACAAAGCACGCGCAATTCCCTGCCGACGGTGATTAGGGTGGACCAGGATCGCTAGTTCCACATCTGGGTCATCTGCATAGACGGTTAATAGACCAACAAGTTTACCTTTTTCGTAATAAAGGAAAAAGGCCGGCATAGCGGGATCAAAATTAAGCATATTGGAGAGATAAGGATCCCGAAACGTTCCGTCATACTTCTGACAGGTGGCAATAATGGCCTTTGCTTCCAGTAGTTGGTGGTCATTCAATGTATTGGTTGATTGAATCACGTAGCGATCTCCTTACAAGCTCGAAGACCGATGGCTGGCTTCCTTGGCATGCTCCAGCTTGTTCATGTAGTATTCCCGTTTTTCTTCTTCTTGATGAATGACTGGTTCGTCTTTTCGACCGTGCACCCGCACAATCTTGGCTGGAACACCGACAACGGTCACATCACTTGGTACATCTGAGACGACGACAGCTCCCGCTCCGACTTTGGCCTTGGCTCCGATTTCCACCGGGCCTATGACTTGAGCATGGGCGGAAACCAAGGCTCCCTCACGTACCGTCGGATGGCGTTTGCCGACATCCTTTCCTGTTCCCCCAAGGGTCACCCCATGGTAGAGCATGACACCTTTTTCAACAATGGCTGTTTCCCCGATAACGAGACCCGCTCCATGGTCGATAAAGACACCCGAAGCAATGGTCGCACCTGGATGGATTTCGATCTGGGTCCAAAAACGCCAGAATTGGCTATGCATCCGCGCCAAGAGCTTAAAGCCATGGTTCCACAAAAAGTGGGAAACACGGTGAGCTGCCAGTGCTTTGACGCCCGGATAGGTCAAAAGGACCTCCAGCGAGGTACGCGCTGCTGGGTCATTTTCTTTTACAATATTGATGGTTTCACGCCACCATCCCATACCGTGCTCCTCCTTTTCTAATGCTTATTCTGAATCTTTTTGTGTAATGGTAAAGTCTTTTTTAGGTTTGTGGTCTTTATTGTGGTGACGAGGACGATCGCCATGACGAGGACCCTTTTCACCTTTTTCTTCTGAATGTTCAGGTTTTGGCGGACGTGGCAATAGCGCCTTCATAGAAGCATCGACACGACCTTTTTCGTCAATCTTGATAATTTTCACATCGACTTCATCACCGATAGCTACCAAGTCTTCGACACGGTTGGTGCGCGTCCAAGCCATTTCAGAGATATGAACGAGGGCATCCGTCTTGTCAAAGAGGTTGACAAAGGCTCCGAATTTCTCGATCCGAACCACTTTGGCATGGTAGACTTCATCCACTTTGGCTTCACGAACCAAACCAGCAATGATTTCCTTAGCACGGTTGATGGCATCTTGGTCGCTCGAGTAGATCGATACGTTCCCTTCTTCGTCGATATCAATCTTAACACCTGTTTCAGCGATGATCTTATCGATGGTTTCTCCACCCTTACCGATGACAATCTTAATCTTGTCGACATCAATCTTGATGGTATCAATTTTTGGAGCAGTTGGTGCCAATTCTGGACGCACTTCTGGAATGGTTGCTTCAATCACGTCAAGGATTTCAAAACGAGCTTTCTTGGCTTGAGCAAGCGCTTCTGTCAAGATTTCTGCAGTAATCCCTTGGATCTTGATATCCATTTGAAGGGCTGTAATTCCGTCACGAGTTCCTGCAACCTTAAAATCCATATCTCCAAAGTGGTCTTCCAAACCTTGGATATCTGTCAATACGGTGTAGTTGTTTCCATCTGAGATCAGACCCATAGCAATCCCTGCTACTGGGGCCTTGATTGGCACACCACCAGCCATAAGGGCAAGTGTTCCTGCACAGATAGAGGCTTGAGATGAAGAACCATTTGATTCCAATACTTCTGCTACCAAACGGATGGCATATGGGAATTCTTCCAAGCTTGGCAATACTTGAGCAAGAGCACGCTCACCGAGAGCACCGTGACCAATTTCACGACGACCAGGCGCACCGTAACGACCTGTTTCACCAACCGAGTATTGTGGGAAGTTGTAGTGGTGCATAAAGCGTTTCTTGTACTCTGGATCCAAACCATCGATGATTTGCGTTTCACCCATTGGGGCCAAGGTCAAGACAGAAAGGGCTTGCGTTTGTCCACGCGTAAAGAGACCTGAACCGTGCACACGAGGAAGGTAGTCGACTTGTGCATCCAACGGACGGATTTCATCGACCTTACGACCATCCGGACGAACCTTGTCTTCTGTGATTAAACGGCGCACTTCTGCGTGTTCCATTTGTTCCAAGATTTCAGCCACGTCCCGCATGATGCGGTCAAATTCTTCGTGGTCCGCATATTTTTCTTCGTAAACTGCTGTGACTTGGTCTTTGACTGCTTGAGTCGCAGCTTCACGCGCCAATTTTTCTTCAACTTGAACCGCTTTTTGAAGGTCACTGTTGTAGGCTGCGATGATTTCAGCCTGCAAGTCAGCATCTACATGAAGCAATTCCACTTCTGCTTTTTCTTTACCGACCGCCGCAACGATTTCTTCTTGGAAGGCAATCAATTCTTTAACGGCTTCGTGCCCTTTAAGAAGGGCTTCCAACATGATTTCTTCCGACAATTCTTTGGCACCAGACTCTACCATGTTGATAGCGTGTTTGGTACCAGCTACTGTCAATTCAAGAAGAGAGCGCTCAGCTTGTTCTTGCGTTGGGTTGATGATGATTTCCCCGTCAACATAACCCACTTGTACCCCAGCGATTGGTCCGTCAAACGGAATATCTGAGATAGAAAGTGCCAATGATGAACCAAACATCGCTGCCATTGGTGCAGATGCATTTTCATCGTAAGAAAGGACTGTGTTGATGACTTGCACTTCGTTACGGAAACCTTCCGCAAACATAGGACGGATCGGACGGTCAATCAAACGCGCTGTCAAGGTCGCATCTGTAGAAGGACGACCTTCCCGTTTCATAAAGCCACCAGGAAATTTCCCAGCCGCATACATTTTTTCTTCGTAGTTGACTTGAAGCGGGAAGAAATCCCCAGTCGCCATTTTCTTAGACATGACAGCTGCCGTCAAGACAGTTGACTCACCATAACGCACGACAACAGCGCCATTTGCTTGCTTCGCAACCTGACCAGTCTCTACGATTAACTCACGACCCGCAAAAGTCGTTTGAAACACTTGTTTTGTCATTGTAATCCCCTTTGGATTGATAAAATTATACGACTTGCCTACAAAGATCAAGATATTTTGGACGGTTCGGCTTGCCGAACATTTCTGTAGAAAAATAGGAAGGTGACGCCGCACTCGATGAGTGCTAGGAAACTTATCTTTTTTCCTAAGAAATGAGGCCAAAATTCAGTTCATCAGGATACAAAGGGCGTGAAGAATCCCGCATGAAAATAGGAGATTGACGCAGTGTGCCACGCACACCAGGAAATCTATCTTTTTCACTAGGGATTTAGCCCGTGTTCAACTATCAAGATACTAAGCCGTTAAGCAACTAAAAGGAAAATAGGAAATCGAACGACGGAGCGAACGCTCCTAGGTAGATTTATCTTTTTCCACAGAGTTGTAGGCGGGTTCAATTACGCATGATAGCATTCTATTGACGCAGCCCATCTGTATGTTATATCCTCATCTTTGTATCCAAGCACGTATACCTTTTATTTTAACATATTCAAGCCCAAAAGAAAAAGGCTTTAAGGGCCTTTTTCTGCGAATCTTCCAAGAGACCTATATAAAAATTTTAGATCCAGGTATAGCTTCTATTTATTTTTAAGATTTCGCGAATTCAGTGCTGTCGACATAAAAGCGTGTTTTGTGGGTTCCACCCTTGTAATTCTTGTTGTTGCGTTTCAAGACAAAACGTCTGTATGGATCGGAAGTTCCTTGGATGGTCGTTGTCACTTCAACTGAATCTTCATTGATCACCCATTCATCCGGTGAAGGAATTTCCATCGGTGGCATCGCTCCGCCACGACCACCAGATACAATTTCGTAAAAGGCCTTGTCTTTTGTCGAATAGATCCAGCCATCTTTCTTTTCATTTGTTAGTTGGATCAGCTGGTCTTGTGACAGACTACGGATAGAGTCCGAGGTCTCTTCAGCATTCAATTTATCAATGATATCTTGTAAATTATAGGTTTCTGGCGTGTAGGTATTGTAGTAATCAATGAACATGTCTTGCGAGTAGCCTTCAACTGCACTGTGATCATTGTTCAACTCCAGCAAACGAGTCGGTTGCACCTGAAGTGAATAGGTCAAAGACGCACTGTTTTCAATGATCGAATAGATATCCGCTTGGTCTGCTTTTGACAAGGTCCCAATAGCTTCTTTATCATGTTCATCTGACTTAGCTTCTTCTGTTTGCTCTTTTTCTTGGGCCTTGTCAGATGATTTTTTGACCGATGAAGCCCCTACCGGACTGTGCTTACGCTCATAGCGTTTCGGGGCACAGGCTGCTAGGGAAAGCAAGAGGGCTGCAGCTAGTAAATATGTTCCAATTTTTTTCATGTTTGTCTCCTTAATATAACTTCTCAATATTATACCAAACCTGACCTAATTTAAAAAGCAAACATTTTTACATGTTTGCTTTTTAAATTACAAAGATTTTTTATCTTATCTTATTATCTTGATTCACGTTTGCGTTTCAATCCAACAAAACCTAGAGCTGCCATTGCTAGCCCCATAAGTCCAAGTGCACTAGTAGTTTCACCAGTTGATGGCAATTCTTTCGTGTTTGCTTGTTTAGTTTGTTTAACTTGAGGTGTTGCTGGTGTGATTGCACCAGGTGTTACGGTTACAGTTGGAATAGTTGTCTTCATCACTTTGTTTTCAGTTGATTCATGACGAACTGGTTCGTTGCGACGAGTTTCTTCTTCGTGTTTGATACGTTCTTGTTCGCGACGAATTGCTTCTTCCAATTGTTTTGCTTTAACAAGTTTTTGATAAGCTTCGAAGACACGAGTGTAATCTTCTTGAGATGCTTTCGCTTTCAATTTCAAAGCTTCAAGTTTTGCAATCTCAGTTTCAAGAGTTGCTTTAGCTTCAGCCGTTTTAGCTTTTGCTTCAGTCAATGCTTTTTCAGCTTCAGCGAGTTTCACAGGTGCGTTCTTAAGCAATTCAAGATAATCTTTTGCGTCTTGCACAGCTTGTTCAGCTGATTTAACGGCTTGTTTAGCACGTTCAACTTGAGCTTTAGCTTCAGTTGTTGCAAGACCTTTTGCTTTCAAATCATTTTCTGCATCAAGAGCTGCCTGAAGGGCTTTTTTCAGAGCTTCTTCTTGAGCAATCAATTTAGCTTTAGCGTCCTTTAATTCAGATTCGCGTTGTGCACGAACTTGTTGCAAGTTTGTAAGATTTGATTGAGCAGTTGCCAGTTCAGCTTTAGCTGCTTCAAGAGCTTTCGCAGTTTCAGCGACTTTAGCTTGAGCTGCAGGAGTTTGTTCTTTGACAGCAAGAGCGTCATCGTAAGCTTTTTGAGCTTTAGCGATAGCGTTTTGAGCCGCATTCAATTTTGTTTGAGCGTCAACTTGAGCTGATTTTGCAGAAGCAAGATCATTTTCGGCAGATTTAACGGCTTGGTCAGCAGTTGCTTTCTTAGCTTTAGCTACTTGAAGAGCTTGTTCTTCTTTCTCAACAGATGATGTCAAAGATGCTTTATATTCAGCGTCAGTGCTAATGTAGTCTCCTTTGTCTTGATTTGTTGGGCGATTTGTTGACAAGATATGAAGTGAGCCAGAACTTACACTAAATCCGACGCCTGTACCTTCAAGTGAAATCAAGTGGTCAGTGTGAGCGTTTGCTTGATCACCATCAACAAACATCATTTTACGAATAACGTTTGCGATGTCTTGTTTAAGATTTAACATTTTGTATCCGCCCATGTTTTCTTTGTGCCATTCAGGCAAAAGTTGACCGAGAGATTCTCTTGCACTATATTTAATCAACACATCAAATAAATGTGTAAAGTTTGTTGGTACTATCTCCGGAGTTCCACCATTATTATGGTAAAATTCCGTATATTTTTGAGCAATATTATCTGCAAATTCTTGACCACCAACGGTTAATTGGATTGGTGTGATGGTCTTCCCTGGTTCGCGTTGAGACCAATATTGTTGGTTAAGGTCATTCAACATTTGAGATACGAATTCAGCGATTTCTTTACGTTGAGCTGATGTGAGGTTTGCAAGGTCGACTGGTTCTTTGTTTGTTCCGAGAGCTGTTTGGTTGTATGCATCCCAGTCAATTTCAGGTTGCAATTTCATGAATTCATCTTGATGAGCGATGAACCAATCGTAGTCTTTAATATCGTGTTTTGCGTATTCAGCCGGAACGACGATTTTACGGAGAGCTTCATCTTGTTGCAATTTAGCGACTTTTTCTTGATAAGCCGCGTTTGCTGCGTCAAGTGCTTTTTGAGCTTTATCGACTTCAGATTGAGCGACACCTGCTTTAGCTTTTGTTTCAGCGAGAGCTTTTTCTTTTGCTTCTACGTTAGCTTTTGCATCAGCGAGACCTTGTTCAAGCGCAGGAACGTTCTTTTCAGTGCGTTCTTTATCGAGAGCTGATTTTGTTTCATCAATTTTAGCTTGACGAGATGCGTCGAAGTCTTTTGCGCGAGTCAATTCGTCTTGAGCTGCTTTATTCACAGACTCAGCATCTTTCAGTTTATTCCCCGCAATCGTCACTGTCTCTTGTGCTCTGGTCAATGTTGTCTCATTAAGAGCTTGTTCTACCCTCTTCACTTCTTCCTTGGCTAATGCGACTTTTGCTTTTTCATCGTCTACTTTTTTAGTAGCTTCTTCATAAGTTTTTTCTGATTCGGCTTCTGCTGTCTCAGCCGATTTCACACCTTCTTCAGCCGTTTTTACACTTTCTTCAGCTGATTTCACACCAGCTTCTTTTGTTTTAATAGCATCTTCAGCTTTTGCAATATTTTCAGGAGTTGCTTCCTTCGCAGCTTCTTTTGTTTTTGCATAGGTTGCTGCAGCCGTTTTTTCAGCAGCTTCTGCTTCCTTAGCCTTTTGATCTGCTACACTGACAACGTTTTCTTGTTCTGTTACTGTTTTAGTCGCAGCATCAGCCTGCTCTTTTGCTGTATCAACTGCCTCTTTTGTAACCTCAGCAGTATGATCGATATTTGAAACAGTTGCTGGTGTTTCTGTATGCGGTTGAGCAACTGTCGTTTCTTCAGCCTGTACAACTGAAGTTACAGCAGTTGCAGCGATAATAGTAGCACCGATAGCAATACTTCTCTTTGTTGATTTATTCATATCTATATCCCTTCTAATGATTTTCCTATTAATTATATTATCTCCAACATAAAATTATAGTAGATTAACCTTTTTCCGTAACATTTTTTGTCCCAATTTTATCAAGATCAAATCTTATATTTTTATTTACAAGTTGTCTACTCAACAACATGTCCTCAGTTCTAATGCCAATCCACTGCTCCCCAGAAATGGTGTATGGCATGCTCTCATAAATTGGTGTTGCTTCAAAATTCGTATCAACGGCATCAGAATATTTTACCTCATTTTCAAGAGCTTCTTTTGTCCATTCGAAGTCAACACTTAAATCCAGCATATCTACATAAGGTATATGTATCAAATTTTCTTGGGAGACATAATTTCCCGATGAATCAGTCCATACATTTGCTTTCAACTTAATATCTGAATTTGGTTTTCTAAATTGTTTATATGTTAAATTCGAGTAAAATTCTTTTGCTGCTTTATAATTTTCAAGAGAGCTTTGTCCATAGTCTTCACTTTCATTACCAGAACTTATATTTTCCTCTGATTGTTTTATACCTTCATTTGCAGCGTTTATTTTTTTCTCTTTTCTCTGTTCAAAATATTCTTCATCATACTTTTTAGCGATTTTTAAAATTTCTTCATCAGATTTTGATTTTAAATCCGATAATGTATTGCCTTTATATCCTTTCAGAATATACCTCGTCATTTTTCCTTTTTCAATTACGTATACCGCTTTAACCTCAGAATTTTTATTGACATCATTTCCTGAAATTCCGTATAAAATTGTTTTAGGTGTACTATTAAAAAAATCAATTACTCCTACACCTTCATTCTCGTTCATTAGTTCTGTCCCAGTCTTTTTTTCTGAAACTTTTGTGTTATCTTGTGATAATGTGTGATTTCTTTGATTAAATGTACACCCACCAATAACTAATAAACTAGAACACATCAACAAATATACTGCCTTTTTCATATTACTTTCCTTCCTAATAAACATCCCACATTTGTTATCTTCCATAACGAATATTCTCAAGTTCACTTGCTACAGCACGTGATGCAGCAGCTGCTTCTTGTGTTTCTGCAATTTGTCTTGCACTTAAAATATTTGCATGTTCTTGAAGCTTGATCATCCGTTCTTGATTAATAATCTGCTCTTTCTCAAGTTCGATCATCTCTGCCTCAAACGCTCGACGTGCTTCTCGGTCTAAATATGTATCATATAAATTAATCGCTTCTTTTATGTTATCTGCTTTAAAGTTATTAAACGCGTGAATTAGATAATTCACTGCATCTAGTGCGTAATAATCCTTAGGGTACCATCCTTGGCCAATTGCTACAGCTTGATTCCGGAAATTTTCCATCAAACGTCCCTCTTGCTGATAGGCCAATTCTAATCGTTGATTTTCTGCAACCACTGCTTGGTAATCTCTTAAATGCTGTTCATTTTTATTACGAATACCTTTATTCACAAACGCAATCATTAATTCCAGCTTATTTTGAATGATAAAATAGGTGGCTACAATTGACACTCCAAGTAGAATTAATGTTATAGGATTAGGAGTCAAAAGCAAACGTAGAGGGAATACAAGTAAGATCCCTCCCATAATCAGTGTCGCTGGATAAATCCAGCTATCCTTTGAACCTTTCATACGACGAAACAATAGAAATAAAAATCCTGATAAGAACAAAACTTCAAAGATAATATCACCGATTAATCGATTCACAGCACCAAGTAAGATGACATACAATAAATCCCCTAATAGTATCGAAATACTTGAAAATACCATGATTGAAAAAGCAAGCTTGAGGGATTTATGAGACAATGTGTTATCGTTATATTCATCTTGTTGAATCAATTTGGCTGTTCTCATTTGATTAACAAGTGTAACTTGACGTGAACGGGCTTGAATAAATCCCAATATATTCTCACGAATGAGTTCTAATTTAGAGACAATTTCTTCTCTTGTTTCCATTAATAACCTCCTCTATCACTAATTAGCAACATTTTACTAAAATTTTGAATATAAGAATTGCCACAAAAAATTATTAAACAATCCTTATATTCTTTAGAGCCATTAGTGTTGAGTATTGCATGAAATGCAATACTCTGATGTACTAAGTATATCAG
>NZ_CAUFJQ010000043.1 GCF_959025735.1 uncultured Streptococcus sp. | reverse complement strand
ACAAGAGACTCGTAAAACACGTCAAAGAGATGGTTGGGGCTTGCGAAACGTTGATGCCCTAGTACAAGAATACCAAGGAACTATCAAACGATTCAAAGAAAATGGCCATTATCGAACGGAGATCCTCTTACCAAGTCCAGTAAACTAATGATTCTTCTCCTTTGAGGTCTTATTCAGGTCATTTATAAAAAAGAGGCTGGGCAAAATCTGTCCAGCCTTTGAAGTTAGATAGAAATAACAGTTTGACACATTGGTTGATTGCTCATAGCACTGCTTTGAGGTGACGCAAACAGTATTTCCTTTATCTGCAACCTCCAACACTCTTCCAGACTGTTGTATCTATGCGGGGGTGGAAAAATTGAAAAGAGAGGACTTCTTTCCCACTCCATTAGGATGTAGTTAAACTATCATTAACCAACCTAAATGATGCCCCAAAAATTAAAATAATATATTTTTTAAGTCTCAATCAAATATACACTGAAACTTTCCGCCGTGAGAAAAGTGCCTGAAACACAATTGTTTCAGGCACTCGGGAGTTTTGAGACCTTAGGCTCAAAACTAAGTCATGGAACTTCAAAGAAGTTCGCTGACGTCCGTGCTCACCTAAGGAAAGTTTCAAAGATGACGTTGTCTACATTCTAAGATGCTACAGAATGAATTCTGTAGCATCTTTTTTCAATCTATTTTGTCGCAAGGATAGCAGCTTCTACTGCTGCTTTTTCCCGTTGGATTAAATCCACACGAGCAGCAATTTCTTTAATTCCCATCTTGATATTACGGCTGATCGCCATATCATCCAATTGAGGCTCAAAGAAGGCCTTGTATTCATTCAAGCGTTCACGGGTCTTGAAACAGTTTGCTGGGTAGATGACAAACTTATCAAAGCTCATATCACCACCGAGGGCTTTCTTGACCCAATCCCAGTTTTCACGCGCCCAAGTCCAAGTTCTTCCTTGGGTAAAGTCATCGTGTAAGAAGTTGTAGTACCAACTCATAGCCAAGTCCTGAGGTTTCACCACATCCTTGTTCTTCCACTCCTTCAATAGAGCTTCCAAAGTTTCCTCATCCTTGGTATAAGAAAGTGCAGCCGCCAACTGGCGTTTAAAGTTCCCATCTACTGTCTTAACATAAGTATCCAGGTATTGTTGGCTAAGCTCCTTGGTTTCCTGGTGCTTGATTTGGTTAACCAAGATTTGCAGGCGGATGGCAGCTGGAAGTTTTTCCAAATCAGCTGCATGCGCTTCAAAGATAGCGCTCGCTTGAGCTTTTGCAGCTTCATCATTGGCCTTGATCATATTAGCAATCATTAGCTGACGAACTTTTTCGTCTTCTTCTGTTTCACCAGGCTTAGCTTCTAGACCCAAGCGTTCAAAGTTGTAACGGTTCAAGCGTTTCAACAACTCATGGAAGGCCGCTTCTGTTTCAGTTCCTTCATCCACAAAGAGACTGATTCCAGCTAAGACGCTCGAAACAGCTGAAACAACCAAGTAGGAACTTTCTTCTGTCAAGTGTTCAATCACTGGCAAGAGGCTTGCATAAGAAATTTGACCACTTTCAGCTAAAAGACGACGTTCTTGAACCACTTGTAATTTTGAAGTGCTATCCAAGCTAGCAAGGTCAGCAAGGATGTCTTCCAACAATTCCCCACGGTAGTCACTGATATAGTGAGCTGTATTTTCTGTATTGAAGCGAAGAGCTCCGCTGTTAGCTGCTTTCAAGGCACTGTAGTTTGGAATTTCTAAAACTTCTGTTTCCAAGGTATCTGGAATACCCGTCCAGTTGCTATTTAACGGAACAACCCACTTGCGTCCTTTTTCTTCTCTTTCTCCGATGAAGAACTGCTCTTGACAGATGATCAAGGTATCGTTTTCCACAGAAGCTGAAACAACAGGGTATCCTGGTTGCTCCAACCAAGAATCCATAAAGGCTGCGACATCACGACCTGAAGCTTGCCCAAGAGCATCCCAAAGGTCACGACCGATAGTATTGCCGTATTGGTGTTTTTCAAAGTAGATCTTCAACCCTTTACGGAAGGCGTCATCGCCTAACCAGCGGCGAAGCATGTGCATGAGACGGCTACCCTTGGCGTAAACGATTGCTGGGTCAAAGAGGGTGTTGATCTCATCAGGGTGTTTGACTTCCACATGGACGGATTGAACGCCATCTGTAGCATCGCGTTTCAAGGCAGCAGGCACTCCAGTTGTTTGGAAGTCTTCAAAGATATTCCAGCTTGGTTCAATGGCATCCAAGCTGACATATTCCATCATATTGGCAAAGCTTTCATTCAACCAGAGATCATCCCACCATTTCATGGTCACGAGGTTTCCGAACCATTGGTGAGCCAATTCGTGAGCCACCACCAAGGCTACTGTTTGACGGCTTTGGGCAGTCGAGTTTTCATCTACAAGGAGATAAACTTCACGGTAGGTTACCAAGCCCCAGTTTTCCATCGCTCCTGAAGAGAAGTCTGGAAGGGCGATATGAAGGGATTGAGGGATTGGATACCTCACGCCATAGTAGTCTTCATAAAATTCAATAGCACGAACGGCAATATCCAATGAGAAGTCCAAGTTTTCTAATGGGTGAGCTTTGGTAGAGTAGACACCGACTAGGGTTCCATTCTTGGTCTTAGCTGTCACTCCTTGAAGATCTCCAGCTGCAAAGGCCAAGAGATAAGAAGACATACGTGGAGTCGTATCAAACTTCCAAATACCTGTTTCTTTGCGGTTTTCCACATCGATTTCAGGCATGTTAGAAAGAACGATTTCTCCTTCTTCTTGGTCAAACTTCACAGCTAAATCAAAGGTTGCTTTGGCTTCAGGCTCGTCCACACTTGGAAAAGCTTCACGCGCAAAATGGCTCTCAAACTGAGTCGAGAGGACTTCCTTCTTCACGCCATCAATGCTGTAGTAAGATGGGTAAATCCCTGTCATATTGTCTGTGATCTTACCAGAATAGGTCAGAGTAACTGTCACTTGACCTGTTCCTTCCAATTCCACATAGACTGCTTCATTGTCATCATCAACCGTAAATGGACGAGCTTGACCTGCTACTTCTACTGTTTCGATGGTCAAATCCTTTTGGTGAAGCGAGATCTTGTCCGCCTTGGCTTGACCCGTGATCACCACACGACCGCTAAAGGTCTTGGTTTTACGACTTAAATCCAAAAACACTTCGTAATGTTCTGGAACGAATGTTTCTACAAAATGTGCAACTGCTTGCATAATTTCCTCCTTTAAATGTTTTACGCTTTTCCAATGAAAAGCCCTCATAAAACTATTTTATCACAAAGTTAAGATAAAAGAAAAGACAAGCATGACAATGCCTGTCTGATATCGAAAAGACTCCATGATCTTACATTTCGATAATTTTACCTGTTTCGAAGTAAACCACCCACTCACAGATATTTTTTGCATAATCTCCGATACGTTCCAAGAAGTTGATCACTTGGAAATAATCCCGTCCGGTCACGATGGACTCAGGATTTTTCCGAATTTCTTCTGTTGCTAATTCTTGGATACTATCGAAGTAATGGTTGATGACTTCGTCTCGTGTCGCAACTTCATAGGCCAAATCCACATCGCCTTTGAGGTAAACATCTAGTGTCGCTTCGACAAAATCTTTGACTTCACGGCCCATCTTGCTGATCTCTTCCTCAACAGATTGGATGCGGACTTCCCCTTTCATGCGAATCGTTGCCTTGGCAATTGATACTGCGTGGTCACCCATCCGCTCTAAGTCAGAGACCGCTTTTAAGACAGTCATCACGATACGAAGGTCTTGTGAAACGGGCTGTTGAAGGGCAATAATCTCAAAGGATTTACGCTCTAATTTCACTTCGTAGTCGTTGATCTCCGCATCATCTTCGATAACTTGGCGGGCCAATTCACGGTCATGGGTCACGAAAGCGCGGACCGTACGGTTGATCTGACTCAACACTTCATTTCCCATTGCATAAAACTGGTTATGCAACTTCTCTAAATCTTCTTCAAATTGAACTCGTAACATTTTATTTTCTTCCTATCCAAATTTACCAGAGACATAGTCTTCTGTTTCTTTCTTAGCTGGGTTCAAGAACATTTCATTGGTGTCATTGTACTCAATCAAATCGCCATCCAAGAAAAAGGCTGTTTTATCAGAAATCCGACTCGCTTGCTGCATGGAGCGTGTCACCAAGAGCATGGTGTAGCGGTCTTTTAGTCCATATAAGGTTTCTTCAATCTTACCAGCTGAAATCGGGTCCAGCGCTGAAGTTGGTTCATCCAAAAGAATAATCTTTGGACTAGTCGCAAGAACCCGCGCCACACAGACCCGCTGCTGCTGACCACCAGAAAGTCCGATAGCTGAATCATGCAGGCGATCCTTGACTTCATCCCAGATGGAAGCGCGTTTCAATGAGGTTTCAACTGCTTCATCCAAGACAGCCTTATCCTTGACACCATTAATCATCAACCCATAAGTCACATTATCATAAATGGACATTGGAAAGGGATTGGGCTGTTGGAAGACCATTCCGATTTCCTTACGCAATTCGACCGTATCGGTCCGTGGTCCGTAGATATTGTGACCGTTGTAGAGGACGGTCCCTGTGGTGGTGACCTCATGGTTAAGGTCCCCCATGCGGTTAATGGCTTTTAAAAGGGTAGATTTCCCTGATCCTGAAGGACCAATCAAGGCTGTAATCTCCTTTGGAGCAAAATCCAAAGAGACGCTATTCAAAGCCTTCTTTTTATTGTAATAAACCGACAAGTCCTTGACTTGCAAAATTGGTTCTGTCATTCTATTTTCCTTTTTGTTGTCATATTACTTTATCCAAAGTGACCCGATACATAATCGTTGGTCGATTGCAATTTCGCATTTTGGAAAATATTCGAAGTCTTATCGTACTCGATGAGGTTTCCAAGGTAGAAGAAACCGGTATAATCGCTAGCACGGGCTGCTTGTTGCATGCTGTGGGTCACGATGACAATAGTATAATCCTTCTTCAACTCCAGCATGGTTTCTTCTAATTGCGCTGTCGCAATCGGATCAAGCGCTGAAGCTGGCTCATCCATGAGTAAGATATCTGGCTTCACAGAGATGGCCCGTGCGATACAAAGTCGTTGCTGTTGACCACCTGAAAGTGTCAGGGCTGATTTATGAAGATCATCCTTGACCTGATCCCATAGGGCTGCCTGTTTCAAAGAAGTTTCGACCAATTCGTCCAAGACCTTCTTGTCTTTCACACCAGCACGTTCATGCGGGAAGGTGATATTTTTGTATATTGATTTGGCAAAAGGATTGGGCCGTTGGAAAACCATCCCGATGTGCTTGCGCATTTCATAGACATTGATATCTGGACGGTTAACATCGATTCCTTCATACCAAATTTCACCCGTAACACGCGCAATATCGATGGTATCATTCATCCGGTTCAAACTACGAAGGTAGGTTGATTTCCCAGATCCTGAAGGACCGATCAAGGCTGTAATCTTATTCTTTTCAAACTGCATGTCGACGCCTTTAATGGACTCGTTCGTTCCATAATAGACATGCAAATCTTTAGTCGATAGGACTACCTTTTCTTCAGGAAAAGTAATGATGTGTCTCTCATCCCAATTGTATTTTGACATTTCTTCTCCTTTAAGCAGATGTTAATTTTTTATGGAGGTAACTTCCGAGTTTGCGGGCTCCAAAGTTAAAGATCAAGATAAAGATCAAAAGAACGGCGGCAGAACCAGCTGAGACTTCGATCGAGTCTGGAATGGTTCCTTCACTGTTGACCTTCCAGATATGGACGGCCAAGGTTTCAGCCTGACGGAAGATCGAAATCGGACTCGTCACACTAAAGATGTTCCAGTTTGACCAATCAAGAGCTGGAGCCGATTGACCTGCTGTATAGATCAAGGCAGCCGCTTCCCCGAAGATCCGTCCTGATGCCAATACGACCCCAGTAATAATGCTTGGAAGAGCCTCCGGTACCACGACATGAATCACGGTTTCCCAACGAGACAAGCCCAGTGCTAAACCTGCTTCGCGCTGCGTATGATGGACATGCTGCAAGCTATCTTCGATATTGCGGGTCATCTGGGGCAGGTTAAAGACAGTCAAGGCCAAGGCCCCTGAAATGATCGAAAATCCATATTTGAACTGGACAACAAAGACCAAGTAACCAAAGAGACCTACAACAACCGATGGCAAGGAAGACAAGATCTCAATACAGGTACGAACCAAATTGGTCAAGCGCCCTTTTTTAGCGTACTCAGAAAGATAAATCCCAGCCCCAAGAGAAAGTGGGAAGGAAATCACCAAGGTAATGACTAAGAGGAAAAAGGAATTATACAATTGAATTCCGATCCCTCCTCCTGCTTGATAAGAAGAGGATTTCCCAGTCAAGAAGTGCCATGATACATGGGGCAAGCCACGGACCAAGATATAAAGAATCAATGAGGCAAGAATCGCAACGATGATCCCTGAAATAGCATACAGTACCCCTGTTGCAATTTTATCCATTCGTTTAGCGTGCATAGTTCTTCTTACCTCTTTCTTTCGTAATCAGTTTAATCACACTGTTAAAGGCAAGACTCATGAGGAGCAATACCAAGGCGAGTGACCAAAGAACATTGTTATTGACCGTACCCATGACGGTATTTCCGATTCCCATGGTCAAAATAGAGGTGAGGGTGGAAGCTGGTGTTGTAAGCGAGGTTGGCACCACTGCAGAGTTTCCGACCACCATCTGGATGGCCAAGGCTTCCCCAAAGGCACGCGCCATTCCAAAGACGACCGCTGTAAAGATTCCAGAGCGGGCTGCCTTGAGCGTGACATGCCAAATGGTTTGCCAGCGGGTCGCTCCCATGGCCATACTAGCTTCCCGATAATGACGGGGTACAGCTCGGAGGCTATCGGTCGTCATAAAGGTAACAGTTGGTAGGATCATAACAAAGAGGACAAAGACCCCTGAGAGGATCCCAAAACCAGTTCCTCCAAAGAGACTACGCGTAAATGGGACGACCACTTGAAGACCAATGAATCCATAAACAACTGAAGGAATTCCCACCAAAAGCTCAATCGCTGGTTGCAAGAAACGAGCTCCTTTGGGGGAGACTTCTGTCATGAAAACAGCTGCACCAATGGCAAACGGCGTTGCCAAGAGGGCAGAAAGCAAGGTTACAATAAAGGAACCTAAAATCATTGGTAGGGCTCCGAATTCCTTTGCAGCAGGATTCCAAGAGCTCCCAAATAGAAAACTAAAGATATTGACTTTATTAACAAAGAAAGTCGATAAACCTTTTTGGGCCACGAAAATCAAAATCATGGCAACGACGACAACAATCAAACTCATACATAGAAAGGTAATAGTCTTCCCAAATTTTTCTAGGCGGGAGTTTTTTGATTTCGTCAGCATTTTTTTTGCTACTTCGTTCATTTTTTACCTAATTCTTTTATTTTTTTGTCACATTCCCTTTTAAATCACGGGTAACTTTCATATCATTGATTGGAATATAGCCCATCTTGCCAACAACTTTTTGCTGAACCTCATCCGTCATCATGTAGTCAATGAATTTTTTAGACAACTCATTGGGTTTTCCCTTGGTATACATATGTTCGTAAGACCAGATTGGCCAGTTATTGTTGACGACATTGGCTTTGGTTGGTTGATAACCATTGAGCTTCATGGTTTTGACACTGCTATCCAAGTAGGTAAAAGCTAGATAAGAGATGGCTCCTGGAGTTTGAGAAACGATGTTTTTCACCATTCCATTAGAGTCTTGCTCTTGGGCCTGCTTGGGTTGTTTGCCATCCATGATAATGGCATCAAAGACAGCACGGCTACCAGAACCTACGGCACGGTTCACAATCGTGATCTCAAGATCTGGACCACCCAACTGCTTCCAGTTGGTATATTCACCTGTAAAGATCTTTCGCAATTGCTCCGTTGTCAGATTGTCGATTGAGATATTTTTATTGGCAATGATGGCTGTCCCTGCTACGGCTACCTGATGATCGACCAGACTAGAGGCATCGATCCCAGACTTTTCCTCTGCAAACAGGTCACTATTTCCGATGTCCACAGCGCCTGATTGAACTTGTGAAAGTCCTGTACCAGAACCTCCTCCTTGTACATTCACAATCTTACCAGGATGTTCTTCAATGTAGCGATCTACTACTCCTTCAACCAAGGGTTGTAAGGCAGTCGATCCGACAGCAGTGATGGATTCTCCGCGATTGATCCAAGAAGCACAAGCAGATAAACTTCCTGCTAATGCGATCGTCGCTAGTCCTAGGATCAGCTTTTTAGACTTTTTCAAATCATGTCTCCTTGATATTTCACTATTTCACTTATGATTTTGACAAGTTTTTTTCAAAAAAACCTGTACTTCCACTATATCATAGAACGGGTTCTTTGCCCAGCATTTTACCTAAAACGAAGCCCCTTTGGATAGAAGTTTTTCAGGGTCTGTCCGGTCACTTTGGCAAAGCCCAAACCATTGCCTTCAACCAGGACCTGGTACCATCCATTTGGATGCGTTTCCTTTAATTGAACCGTCTCTCCCGCCACATAATGAACAAAGTCTTCAGGCGTGACCGAAACGGTCTCTTTGACCTCACTCGGTTTTAGAGCAAGGCCAAGGGCAAAACTAGGTTCAAATCGATTTTTCTTGAAGGTGCCTAGATGCAAGCCATTTCGGGCGATTTTTACTTTTCGCAAATCTGGTAAACCAAGTGGAACCAAGTAGAGTTCGTCCCCAAAGGTTTCGAGGACACCTTCTAGAGTGATCTTCAAGTGTTTCTTAGCAAACTCCTGCCACCATTTCTTTTGCTCCGCAGATAATTGGTCCTTTTTGGAAGGGATTTTGGCAGGACGATTCTCTCCTAGATAACGGAACTTAGCAACAAATTGGCCCTCACCTTTAAAGAGATGAGGATACATGCGCGCCGTTTCTGGATGGTCAATGCCTTCTGCCATACCATTAATCTTCTCGATCGTTTCCAGCTCCAGATCATAGTTTTCCAAAAGCCAGGATACAATCTCTTCATTTTCCTCAGGAGCCCAGGTACAGGTTGAATAAACCAAGGAACCTCCTGGAACCAACATCTTGAGAGCATCCTCTAGAATCTCTCTTTGAAGGAGACTGCACTCTCGAGGGTAATTGACAGACCAATAGTCCATGGCATCTGGTTGCTTGCGGAACATCCCCTCACCTGAACAAGGGGCATCTAGTACAATCAGATCAAAAAAGCCTGAGAAAACTTTGGCCAGACGATCGGCAGACTCATTGGTTACTAGCACATTTCGCGCACCAAAGCGTTCGACATTCTCTACAAGAATTTTCGAGCGCCCCTTATGGATTTCATTGGAGACCAAGAGTCCTTGATTGTCCAAATAAGACAAGAGTTGCGTCGTCTTACCACCAGGTGCTGCGGCTAGGTCTAGGACCTTCATCCCAGGTTTCGGCTGGGCGACTTGGGCCACTATCTGAGCTGCTGGCTCTTGCGAATAGACCAAGCCCGTTGCGTGCTCGATGGATTTCCCTGAGACCTTTCCATAATGTCCCCAAGGGGTATTGGGAATCGGATCATCAAATGCTTTTTGCGCTTCTTTCAAGGGATTAGTCCGAAAGGCTGCTACTGCTTCTTGATCAAAGGTCGCAAAAAAAGCAGCAGCATCCTCACCTAGAAGATGCTGGTATTTTTCTTTAAAACCATTGGGAAAATTCATTTAACTTCTCCCTTTCTTAAGATAGGTTTGAATCTCTGTTAACTTCACTTTTGGAACCATCATGATAGGTTCGACTGTCTGGTAATTAGGTTTATCCCCATTTAGATTTAGGACGGTATAGCCTAACCGTTCTCCCATGATCGCTGCGGCTGCATAGTCCCATGGCCAGATATAGCTAAAGTAAGCTAAAATACCACCTGAGAGAATTTTTGAAAAACTAATACCGGCACTGCCATTGACCCGGATTCCTAGTGAATCCATTCCAAGATTGGCCATTCCCCAGTCATTTTGCTCAAGCATACCGACATTTGACGCAATCAGAAAGTTTTCCAATGGCTGGTCCACAAAAGGCGTCAATTCAACCTCATTGCGATAAACAGGGAATTCTCCACCCCCGTAAAAAAGGTAATCCCGCATCACATCGTAGATCAGGCCAAACCGACCAATTCCGTCTTCAAAATAGGCCACCATGACCGCAAAATCTTCCTTTTGGGTTACAAAATTATTGGTCCCATCAATGGGATCAATCACCCAAACGGATCCTTCTGAAATCGGTGAACGAAGGCCATCTTCCTCCGCAAAAATCCGATCTTCTGGGTAGCGATTTGTGATTTTTTCAACCAAATCATTTTGAACCTGTTGGTCCATCTGGGTTACTAAATCTGTCGGCCCAGTCTTTTTTGAGATCATCAAGTCATCATGAAGATGAAGACGCAAGTAGTCTCCAGCCTCTAAAACGATTTGTTTGGCAAACTCTAACTTATTCTTCAAGAGAAAACCATCCTTCCTCTTTTTGCTTTGCAGCCTGGGTCGCACGATAGAGAGAATAACCGCTCACTTCTTCGAACTCCCGTCCAAGACGCTTTTCTTCTCCGATACTAGGCACGACCTTCTTAAAAGCCCGGTAGGCTTCCATGTATTCTTTGGCTTCTACCTTACTTTCATAGGCTTCTTCAACTTTATTGAAAAAAGAAAGCACTGAAGCAAGCTCTTCAGTGCTCCACGATAAGTCCAGTGGGTAACTATAATTTTTTTGCATTCGACATACTTCTTAGTTTATTTCTGCTCTTAGAGTGGCAGAGCGTAACTCTTGTTTGCGATAACTCCGTGGCAAGAAGGCCCGAATTTCATCTTCGTTAAAGCCAATCTGCATGCGTTTGTTATCTAAAATAATCGGTCTCCGCAAGAGACTAGGATTTTCCTCAATCAGATGGATCAAGGCCGAGATGGATAAATCTTCAACATCAACATCCAATTTTTGAAAAATTTTTGAACGAGTTGAAATAATGTCGTCTGTTCCGTTTTCGGTCAAGGCCAATATACTTGTCAACTCCTGTTTGCTCAAAGGACTTGTCATAATATTGTGTTCTTTAAATGGAACATCGTGCTTTTTTAACCAAGCCCGAGCTTTTCGACATGATGTACAACTCGGTGATAAAAATAATGTAATCATGTGGTTCACTTCTTTTTTTATATATAACTATCTGACTCTATTATACAAAAAAAATAGGTGCTTGAAAAGCGCTTTTTTGATTTCTAGACGATTTTTCTGAATTTCAGTGGAAAAAAGAAATCCCTTTCATTTTTCCCAAGAAGAGGCCCGAAAAAAGAGAGTGGGACAGAAATCGGTAATTCGTTAGAATTCGATTTCGTCGTCCCACCTCCGCACAGTTGAGTAGGGCTGTAAAAGCTGATGAAATCAGCGTAGTAGAGCCCACTCAACCACTGCGTCTTGCTCGACAATCCAAAAACAATTGAGAGGCTAGGACTTTTGTCCCAGCCTCTTGGTCCAGTTTCGTGAAACTGCTTCATCTTCTTCTAGTTGAGCCACTAATTGATCAATCCCATCGAATTTGACCATTTCTCGTATCTTATCCAACCAATGAATGGTCAGGGTATGACCGTAGATATCTCCAGAAAAATCAAAGAGATTGACTTCGAAACGAAGCTCTTTCCCATCAAAGGTGACATTTTTCCCGACAGAAGCCATCCCACGGTAGGTCTGCCCTTTAAAATCGACATTGACTACATAAACCCCATCTGATGGGAGATAGGTCCGATCAATCGGTGCTAGATTGGCGGTAGGATAGCCAATGGTGCGGCCACGTGCATCCCCATGCACGACGATTCCCCGACTGGATAAAGGGTGACCAAGTAGACAGGCAGCTTCGTGGACGCGTCCTTCTAGGACAGCCTGACGAATTCGGGTCGAACTAACCTTTTCCCCCTGATCCAATACAGGAGAAATGACTTCCACTTGACCATCAAAATAAGCAGATAAGTTAGAGGCCGTTTTCTTATCAGAGCCAAAACTATAATCAAATCCAGCAATTAAAACTCGGGCTCTCAAGGCTTTGACAAATTGATCGACAAATTCTTTCGCAGTTTTAGAAGCAAAATCGGTCGTAAAATCAATGAGGAAGAGCTCATCCACTCCTAGTTCGTTTAATTTTTGGAACCGATCCTCAGGACTCTGCAAATGGAGCAGTAATTCTGGTTGGTAGCGAACAAAGGCTAACTTAGGAGATTCAGGGAAGGTTAACAATGCGACCTTCAAGCCTTTTTCATCCGCGATCTGACGCGCCTTTTTAAAGAGTTCTTGATGCCCCAGATGCAGGCCATCAAAGTAGCCCAGAACCAAAACTGTCTCATTCTCCAAATGGATCTGGTTAGCAGTAGTAATCGTACGAATATTCATGAATTTATTGTAACACACTTTCTGTTAGAAAGACTTTTCGAGGTTTGTAAAGTTCTTCTCTTTTTTCTAAAATGGCTACCAATTTCCCTTGGTAAAAAGCAGCTAACTCTCTGGCTTCGCTCTCAACCGGAATAAAGCGTCCCACCTGGACTTCGCCAACCTCTTCTACTGTCAGCTCTACTTTTTCCAGATCACCCGTCCCAATTTCAAGTGGATGAAGGAAGCTCAAATCTCCTTGGGCTACTTTTTTAGCCACTTCTTCCAAGGTCAGGGCATCTTCCAGTGACAAACCAGCAGCACTTGTTCGGGTCAGATGAGACATATGGGCTGCGTAGCCCAGTTTTTGACCCAAATCCACCGCCAAGGTCCGGATATAGGTGCCCTTGCTACATTTGACCCGGAAACGAAAACGGGCTAGACTTTCTTCATAGCTAATCTCACTGGTGCGCGTGAATTCATAAATGGTTACCTGTCGGACAGGGCGGTCCACTTCTTCTCCTGCCCGCGCATATTCATAAAGCTTACGTCCATTGACCTTGACCGCGGAATACATAGGTGGTACTTGCTCGATTTCTCCCACCATTTGGGCAATCATGCGATCGACCTCTTCTGCATCTAAAGGGGCTTCCACTGGGGTCCGCTCTACGATTTCACCGCTGGCATCCTCCGTCGTGGTAGAAAATCCCAAAGTGATTTCTCCTTCATAGATCTTGCCTTCATCTTGCATAAATTCGACCATCCGGGTCGCCTTGCCAACTGCAATCGGAAGCACTCCCACCACATCTGGATCCAGCGTTCCCCCATGGCCGATCTTCTTAGTTCCTAAGATTTTTCGCAGTTTAAAGACCACATCATGTGAGGTCATGCCTGCTTCTTTTTTTACATTGATAATTCCGTCCATCTGATTTACTCTTTCTAACTCTTGTGTGACCATCCGGGCCACCGACCCTTCATTATACCATGAAACAAGACCTTTTGTCCCTCTTTCCCCCTTCCCATGAGCTCCTAAAAAATCCCGTAGCAGATTTCAGACTTTTTAAAATGGGTTTGATACAATAGAAAGCGAAAGAAGGTGTAACATATGTTAATGTATGATGTTATTGTGATTGGATTTGGTAAAGCTGGTAAAACACTCGCAGCGAAATTATCAAGCCAAGGAAAAAAAGTCGCTCTGATTGAAAAGAGCAAATCTATGTACGGTGGTACTTGTATCAATATCGCTTGTATTCCAACCAAGACCTTGATTGTTGCAGCAGAAAAAGGCTTGGATTTTGAGCAAGCCATGAATGAAAAAAATGCAGTCACTACTCGTCTCAATGGAAAGAACTACGCAACCATCGCTGGAACTGGTGTAGACATTATCGACGCGACGGCTCGTTTCGTTTCTAACAAGGTCATCGAAATTCAAGCTGGAGATGAAAAGGAAGAATTGACAGCTGAAACCATTATTATTAATACTGGTGCTGTTCCAAATGTCCTTCCGATTCCAGGTTTGGCTGAAAGTAAATTTGCCGTGGATTCAACCGGCATTCAACGTTTGGAAAACCTACCTAAACGCCTGGGTGTCCTTGGTGGTGGACCAATCGGATTGGAATTTGCTCATCTCTATAATACCTTGGGTAGCCAAGTAACGGTACTAGACGCTTCTGAAACATTCTTGCCACGGATCGAGCCAAGCATTGCAGCTCTTGCAAAAGGCTACCTTGAAGAAGACGGTATTCAATTCTTGCAAGGCGTTCATACCCAAGAAATCAAAGATGGCCAAAACAGCTTAACGGTTGTCACAGATAAGGGAGACTTCGAGTTTGATATCCTTCTCTACGCAACAGGACGTAAACCAAACATCGCTGGACTTGGTCTTGAAAACACAGATATCCAAGTCACTGATCGTGGAGCAATCCAAGTCAACCGTCATTTAGAAACCAGCGTCCCTGGTGTCTTTGCAGTTGGGGATGTCAATGGTGGTCCTCAGTTCACTTACATGTCACTCGATGACTTCCGCATTGTCTTCAACTATCTTACAGGCGATGGTAGCTACAATCTTGAAACTCGTAGAAATTATGCGACAACACTCTTTATTGCTCCTCCACTTGCCCAAGTCGGCTTGACCGAGCAAGAAGCACGTGACAAAGGACTTCCAGTTGCTGTTAAAGAATTGCCAGTTGCTGCCATGCCTCGTGGACATGTCAATGCAGACCTTCGAGGTGCCTTCAAAGCCGTGGTCAACCCAGAAACTAAAGAAATTCTTGGAGTGACACTCTTTGGAGAAGCTGCAGGCGAAATCATCAACCAGATCACCATGGCCATGGACAACAAGATCCCTTATACTTACATTGCAAAACAAATCTTTACCCACCCAACCATGGCAGAAAACCTAAACGATCTCTTTGCGATTTAA
>NZ_CAUFJQ010000042.1 GCF_959025735.1 uncultured Streptococcus sp. | reverse complement strand
TAATAAAGGAAATCTCACGAAAGACGGTCTTATCTCCGACAGATTTGGTTAATTTCTCGACAATAAAATCGCTCATTTTTCCTCCTCTTTTACTTGCTGGACATAAGCAATGATGGCTTCTTTTTTATTGGCCAGCTCCCCATCGACAATGGCGTATTCGATCTTTGTCAAAATCTCTCCCAAGGCTGGACCAGGTTGAAAGCCGTATTCTTTGATCAGCATGCCGCCATTAACCACAACCTCATGCTTATCATGAATGGTCAAGCTATCATAGACACGCTCGATGGCCAGATAATCTACACTCAAGGCATACGCTTCCCGAAGCTCTTCAGCTACTAGCAACAAACGCTTGTCATACTTGTAACATGCACGCTTGTCTAGACTTCCTTTTTCTCTAAGCTTAAGAATCTCCACGATCTGCTCCACCGTCTTGGCAAAGTCTCTTGAGGTCTTCCATTTTTTAAAGAATTTTGGAATGTCTTGAATGTCTAGTGCTAAAACCAGAGCAGCCCAAGCTTGCTCAGAAGTTGAAAAGGTAAATTCAAGCTCTATGTCAAACAAACGCTCAAGTGCTTCTTTGCGATCCTTCATTTCTGGTAGATAGTGAAAGGCTTCGCTTGCAAGCATGGCCTCCAAGCCTTGTCTCCAGTATGGAGAAAGTAAGAGCTTATCAAACTCGATGAAAGTGCGCTCAACAGAGATCTTCTCTAACAAAGGAGCACACTCCTTCATAGCATCAAAGGTTGCGTCTTCTAATTCAAAGCCAAGACTGGCTTGAAAACGAAAGCCTCGCATGATGCGGAGCGCATCTTCATGAAAGCGTTCATGAGGAAGCCCAACCGCCCGAAGAACCTTGTTTTCTAAATCTGCTAACCCCTGAAAGAGATCGACAATTTCTCCCTTTTCATTTAAGGCAAAGGCATTAACCGTAAAATCACGACGCTTGAGGTCTTCTTCTAGCGAGCGTACAAAAGACACGGAGCTTGGACGGCGATAATCGACATAGACATCCTCTGTCCGGAAGGTCGTAATTTCATATTCTTGACCATTTTCAAGAACCAAGACGGTCCCGTGTTCGATACCGATATCTACTGTTCGATCAAAAATCGCCTTTGTTTCCTCTGGATAAGAGGAGGAAGCGATATCGACATCGTGAATCGGACGATCCAGGAGAGCATCTCGAACAGATCCTCCCACAAAATAAGCCTCAAAACCAGCTGCTTTAATCTTCTCTAATATTGGTAAAGCCTCCTGAAACTCAGAAGGCATCTTTTTTAATCTCATAGTAAGTGTTCCAAACCATAAACAAGCTCATGACGCTTGACAACTTCTTTAATCCCTAGATTTACTCCTGTCATGAAGGAACCACGATCATAAGAATCATGACGGAGAGTCAAGCCTTCGCCTTGGCTACCAAAAATCACCTCTTGGTGAGCCACTAGGCCAGGCAATCGAACCGAATGGATGCGCATCCCTTCAAAATCTGCCCCTCTTGCTCCAGGCATCAACTCTTCTTCATCTGCTGCACCTTGCTGGATCTTCTCGCGCTTCTCTGAGATCAGCTCAGCTGTCTTAATTGCTGTTCCACTCGGTGCATCTTTTTTCTTATCGTGGTGCAATTCGATAATTTCTACATTCGGGAAATACTTGGCTGCTTGCGCTGCAAATTGCATCAAGAGCACGGCTCCAATGGCAAAGTTCGGCGCGATCAAGCCACCCAAATCCTTTTCACGTGAAAGGTCTATCAATTCTTGGATCTGCTCAGGAGTGAATCCAGTCGTTCCCACAACAGGCGCAAAGCCATTCTCAATTGCAAAGCGAGTATTCTCGTAAGCTACCTTGGGCATGGTAAAGTCGACCCAAACATCTGCCTCTAGACCCACAACATCTTCTTTGCGGTTAAAGACAGGGACTCCTGCAACCTCTGTCTCATCAGTAAATGGATCGATCAAGCCAGCTAATTCTAACTCAGGATCTCCAGAAACCATCTTGTAGGCTGCTTGTCCCATTCTTCCCTTGAAACCTGCGATAATGACTTTAATGGACATAGAATTCTCCTTAAACGATAGGGATATAGCCAACTGCTAAGCTATGGTCACCTAAGTGCGTCCCAATCACCCCTCCAAAGGTAGCAAAAGGAATGTCACCTTCCACTCCTTCTTCCATGAGCAGTTGGCGAAGTGCTTCTGCTTTTTCAGGAACATTGGCATGGATGACAAAGACTTGGTAATGACCATCTGCGATATCTGATACAACAATCTCTACCAAGCGTTTCATGGCTTTCTTTTCCGTCCGGACTTTCTCAAAGACCTCAATCACGCCTTCATCATTAAAATGAAGAATGGGCTTGATGCTCAAGAGGTTTCCAAGAATAGCAGCACCATTTGACAGACGACCACCTTTAACCAAGTGGTTCAAATCATCCACCATGATATAGGCAGAGGTTCCATCAATCTGGTGTTGGACATTGGCCACAATCTCATCGAAGGAACGGCCTTCACCAGACCATTTCAAGCAGTCTTCTGCCATCATTCCTAGAGGAGCACTGGTGATTTTTGAATCCGGAAATTCGACGGTCAAGCCTTCGAATTCGTCCTTCAAATATTGGATATTTTGGTAGAAACCAGAAATACCTGATGACAAGAAAAGACCGATAGCATGCGTATAGCCCTTAGCTGTCAAACCAGATAATACTTCTTCTAACTCTGCAACACTCGGCTGGCTAGTCTTTGGCAATTCCTTAGACGCCGCCATCTTTTGGTAGAACTCATCGTGTGTCAGGTTCTTCCCTTCAACATAAGACTCCCCGTCGATATAGATCGGGATCTCTAAAATAAATAAGTCGTCGTGATGGAGCAAGTCTTGTGGTAAATAGGCAGACGAATCCGTGATCACTGCTAATTTCATTGATTAAAACTCCAAATTAATACCCGGTAAATCGAGGGCAATTTCTGTGACTTCATAAGTCAAACGGTTGAGCATATTCAAGCAAGGGCGAGCCAATTCTTCCACTTCGTCTTTGCTGAATTCACTTGGTTCATTGACATAACGACCAAACAAGTGGTTGATTTGAGTGATAGTTCCACTGATCACAAAACCGTCAAAAACGATCATGTAGCTCAAGATGACAATCAAAGAAGTCGTGTTTTGTTCTTGATCACGATTGATCAATTGAAAGTTTACATCTACTTTTGTTTCAGGGATGCCATTCTCTTTTTCCCACTCAAAATTACGAGCGTCATAGTGGTATTGGCTGACAAATTCTTTTTCACGTTGAATATCCATTTTTATTCTCCTAAAAATATGCGATAGGCTTATTATATCATAATTCAGCTCAAGATACCAACGCCGAATGAGGTGATTTTTTCACTTGTACAAGAAGAAAAGGCCGGGGAAGTTTGGCCAGTCTTTAACTTGTTTTGCTCAATTCTTCGCTAACTCTTTTGTATGGATCGAAAAAACAAGATAAAGACTTTTGAATGAAGATTAGTCATAATAATACCAACCGCCATCCCTATAAATTCTTATGGGTTGCATCTCATAAATTCCAAATTCCTTTGGTGTGCTGGTAGCATTATCTAAAGAAAAGCCAACCATGAATTTCGTTTGTTCATTCTGATTCACCTTTCCTCTCAGTGTTAACATATAGCCACCACCTTGAGGTGTTCCATTGCCTACCTGACCAACTTCCATACTCTCCCAATCAAACTGAACACTTTCAACTTTAGGACTCAACGATTTTACAAAATCAGCCATATCTTTTTCGTGTTCTTTTAAATAAGCCAGTTGCTTCTCTTTAGTACCAAGTTGCTTACTCTGTTGAGTAGCATTTGAAAAGATATTTTGTTTTTGACTAGCAATGATCACGCCCCCTGCAATTACTGCAGTGGTGGCTATAAGAATTGCCAGTTTACCTTTTTTCATGCTTCATCCTCCTTGAAAAGGAAAAGTTATAATAATTGTATCGAAATATGAATAGATTGCAACAACATTACCAGATGATATTTATGTCGGAAAAGAAAAGGCCGGGGAAGCCCGACCATTCTTTAGACAGAGGATAACTAATTCTGTTCTACCAAAACCTTACGTTGCTTGGTTAGCTCATTGTCCTTTTCCACATCATAATAAGCTTCAAATTCTTCTTTGGTATTCACTTGATGGACTTGTCCATCCGTACTCAATTCTGCTGGAATCGTGATTCCTTCGTAGAGATTAGTATCAGCGGGGACAAAGAGTTGATACAAGTCGATAAACTGTTGGACATTTCCGTAGACAGTATCATAATTTAATTTAGCATCAAGCAGAATATATAATTGAGAATTCTTTTTACGGAGTAATTGGTAAGCCCTTGGATCAGACTTTTCTATAACACTCCCCTTTAAATTATTAGGAAAGAATGTTAGTTGATTCTGATATGAGTCATCATATGCATTAGTAGTTCTAAAGGGTTCCGTAGCATTGTCTAGAATAACCTTTAATTGTCCTAAAGCAACAGAAGGCGTATCAGATCTACCTTGTTCTTTTGAATCTTCCCACTCAATTTTCTTCGTTTCAAGATTTAGCCATAAAATTTTACTCTCCGAAAGTTCCCAATCTCTTTCGTAAACTTTTATAGATAAATAATCTTTGCCATTTATCTCCTCAATACCGCCTGTTTCTTCTGGTATGTATTTAGAATTATAATCTCCTGCTAACTTATAAAGATCTACCTTACTCTCCTCTAATTCTTTATCTTTGATTCGATAAATAGAAAGACTAAAGTACACATCCGGATCCTCTTTTGGTAATTTTTGCGAATACCGATGAGTTGAATTATAAAAATAGTAACGAACAATATAACGCTTGTTAGATGCTCCATAAGCACCCAATAAATTCTCACTTACATTTGGATTGTACTTAGCAAATAGCTTATCTTCTTCCGGAGTTAGAGACTTCCAATGAACTACTACTCCTTTACCATCTTCTATAAAACGATAGGAATCAATTTCCCATTTTCCAGTATAATAGCGTGATCTTTCATATTTTTCACGTTCTTGTTTGGATTTTTCTTGTTTTTGGTGATCCAGAAAGGTAAGTAAACCAAAAACAGCGACTGCAATTGCTAGAACTAACGAAGCAACAATAATTAATTTCTTTTTCATTTATTATTTTCCATCTCTATTATAAATCTAATAAATTGCTAAAAATTTTTAGAAGGCTACTCGTCAAAAAGTTTTCCTTCTACACGAAGTGGACTACCGCTACCAAAACCTTCGATTAAATCTTTCTCGCCATTTTTACCGTCTTTTAAATAGACCAAAACACTCCAACTTGAATTTTGGATATGATTAAATCCTCCATAGACCATAAGAATTTCGCCACCTCCTTGTGGCGTACCATTTCCTATCTCATCCCATTGCGTTTCATCCCAAGCAATCTGGACAGAATCAACTTTAGGACTTAACGATTTTACAAAATCTTCAATTTCTTTTGCATGCTTCTTTACATCTTCTAACTGTTGTTCCTTGGAACTGGCTTGCTTTGCTTGATGACTATTAATTGAAAACAAATTTGGATGTTGAGAACTGATAATGGCCACTCCTGATAAAGCAATTGCTGTAAATCCCAATATGAGAACTTTCTTCTTTTTTCTCATTGATCCTCCAAGAAAAATGCTTTCTACTATCATATCGAAATCTATAGAGATAAGCAACTTCATTACTAGTTGGTATTTTTGCGCAATAAAAAAGGGAGTGGGAAAGAACTCCGTAAAATAAAAAAGTTGAAAAGGTTCCCCAAACCTTTTCAATCTTCCCACCCCCGCACAGTTGATTAGGTCATCTTTGGTGCTTATAAAGTGAACAAAGATGCCAATCAACCACTGCGTCATATATTTATTTTTATAAGACTTCAAAGGCTGGACGATTTTTGCCCAGCCTCTTTTAGTCATATTTAGTTTTTAGGTTTGCGAAGCAATCCGAACAAGATACCACTTACGACTGCACCGATCAATACGAACAAGATGTAAAGAAGTGGATTTGATGTAAGAGCGATAACGAAAATTCCTCCGTGAGGAGCCATGAGTTTCAAGCCTGCAAGACCAACAAGAGCACCTGTCAATGCTGAACCTGCAATGAAGCTAGGGATGGCACGAGCTGGGTCAGCTGCACCAAATGGAATGGCACCTTCTGTGATGAAGGAAAGACCCATAACGATGTTTGTCAAACCTGAATCGCGTTCTTCTTGTGTGAATTTATCTTTAAACAATACAGTTGCTACGAATACTGCCAATGGAGGAACCATACCAGCCGCCATAACAGCTGCCATAACAATAGAACCACCTGAAGCAACAGATTCAGCAAGTGTACCTGTAGCGAAGACATAAGCGGCTTTGTTAACTGGTCCACCCATATCGACAGCCATCATACCGCCGACGAGAAGTCCAAGAAGGACAGCTGAGCTACCTGACAAGCTTGAAAGGAAGTTGTTAAGACCAGTATTTATAGCAGCCATTGGAATATTGATGAGGAACATCAAGAATCCTGTCAAACCAACACCAAGTAATGGCAAGAGAAGGATAGAGCGGATACCATCGAGTGAACGTGGAAGACCTGCAAGGGCTTTGCGAAGTAAGAGAACAATTCCACCTGCAAGGAAACCACCTACCAAAGCTCCAAGGAAACCTGATGGTACGGCTGCTGGTAATTCACCTTTAGCAGCACCGTAGGCGATATTTCCAAATGCTGACCCTGAGCTAGCAATAGATCCAGCGATAAACCCTGCTACAAAACCAGGTTTTTCAGCGATTGAGAATCCAATGTAACCTGCAAGTACAGGAAGCATGAAGCCAAAGGCTACTCCACCAATTGTTTTAAATTGTGCTGCTAATACATGATAAGAACCAAGACTAGACAATTGATCTTGAGGCACACCCATAACTTGGTCAATCAAGAAGGCAAGGGCAATCAAGATACCACCACCGATAACGAATGGAAGCATTTGAGAAACCCCACTCATCAAGTGTTTGTAGAAAGCTCCACCCAAGCTCAATTTTTCTTGGCTAGCGCTAGCTTGTGCAGCATTTTCAGCGTGGAAGACATCTGCTTTGCCATCCAAGATGGTTTGGATCAATTCTTCTGTTTGACGAATACCAGCTGCGACTGGTTTAGAGATCAATCTTTTGCCATCGAAACGAGCGGTTTCAACTGCTTTATCTGCTGCAATGATAACCCCTTCAGCTTTGGCAATTTCTTCAGCTGTCAAGCGGTTGCCGACACCGGATGCACCGTTTGTTTCAACGCGGACCGTAACACCCATTTCTTCACCTTTTTTGATGAGGGCTTCTTCTGCCATGTAAGTGTGGGCGATACCTGTTGTACATGCTGTAACGGCAACGATGAGAGGTTTGTCAGATGAAGCTGCTTCTTTGACAGCTTCTGCTTTTTTCGCTTCTTCAGCTGCAGCTTCTTGCTCTTCTGCATCAAAAGCTGCGATCACTTGATCAGGAGTGCTTGCTTGGCGAAGTTTGTCTGCAAAACCTGGTTTCATCAAGTACTTAGACAATTCAGCAAGGGCTGCCAAGTGAGTGTCGTTGGCTCCTTCTGGAGCTGCGATCATGAAGAACAAGTCTGTTGGTTGGCCATCAAGTGATGCATAGTCCACACCCTTGTTTGATTTTGCAAACAAAACTGTTGCTTCTTTGACTGCTTCGTTTTTGCTGTGGGGCATAGCAATTCCGTCACCCAAACCAGTTGAAGTTTGTGCTTCACGGTTCATGATTCCAGCCTTGAAAGTGTCAAAATCTGTCACCACACCATTGTCAACGAGCGATTGAACCATCTCATTGATCACGCCCTCTTTATCTGTTGCCTGAAGATCAAACAACATCACGTTTTTATTTAAAACGTCTTGAATTTTCATAGTTTTTCTACCTCTACTTTTTCATAAGTTTCTTTAATATAGTCCGCTGTCGCCAAATCATCTGAGAAGGTGGTCGCTGTGCCACAAGCCACGCCCCATTTGAAGGCTTCGATAACATCTCCCGTCGTTGCGAGCTTCCCTGTGAAGCCTGCTACCATGGAATCCCCAGCCCCAACAGAATTCTTCACTTGCCCTTTGATTGGTTTTGCGAAGTAAGTACCGCTTGGACTGACAAGGAGAGCACCATCACCTGCCATGGAAATAATGACGTTTTGTGCACCTTTGGCCAAAATTTCTTTGGCATAGCGTTCGATTTCTGGCAATTCCGTCAAGGTCACGCCAAAAATATCTCCCAACTCATGGTTGTTTGGTTTAACCAATTGCGGATTAAACTCCAAGGAATCAATCAAAGTTTGCCCTTCAAAGTCGCAAACGACTTGTGCACCTGTCGCACGAGTTGCTGCGATCAATTGTTTGTAAACAGCATTTCCAAGTGAAGATGGGGCAGATCCTGCAAAGACTACCACATCATCCGCTGTTAAGCTCGATAGGATGCTGAGCAATTCTTGCAACTGCGCTTCCGTCACTTCTGGGCCATTCCCATTGATTTCTGTTTCCTCATCAGCTTTGATCTTGACATTGATCCGTGTATCTTGGTCCACTGTCACAAAGTTGGTTGAAATGGCTTCACTAGTCAGTGCATCTTCAATGAAGCGTCCTGTGAAACCACCGATAAATCCAGTCGCTGTGTTTTCGATATCGAGACGCTTCAAGACACGACTGACATTGATTCCCTTACCACCGGCAAATTTATCTTCCGAAGCCATCCGGTTGACCGCCCCAGTCTCTACATGATCGAGACGAACAATATAGTCAATCGCTGGATTCAGTGTTACTGTATAAATCAAACCTCTATAACCTCCGTTTTTTCTTTTAAAACCTTTAATCGTTGCGGTTCACATTGATTGGTGATGATCATGGCTCGCTTGATCGGAGCCACTTTGACAAAAGATGTCACCCCAATTTTTGAATCATCCGCTAGGATATAGGTTTTTTTTGCATTTTCGATAATTGCACGCTTGACAGATCCTTCTTCCAGGTCTGGAGTGCTGTAAAATTCATCATCGATTCCATTCATTCCAAGAAAGGCCTTGTCAAAATTCAACTGACCGATTTGATTGAGCGCGATCCCTCCGATACTAGCATCTGTAGAAGATTTTACCTTCCCACCGATGATGACCGTCGGAACATTTCGCTCGACCAACTTGGTCGCATGGTGAATCGAATTGGTCACCACAGTTACCGTTGGATTGACAATTTCTTGTACCAAGAGTTCATTAGTCGTCCCAGCATCGATAAAGATGACATCATGATCTTTGATCAACTCCGCTGCTTTTACCGCAATTTTTGACTTAACTTGAATGTTTTTGATAGATTTTTCTTTATTGCTTTCTTCCTCTTGAAGAAAATGCAGGCTTTCCGCACCGCCGTGAACCCGGCGAAGTTTGCTTTCAGCTTCTAATTCATCCAAGTCACGTCTAACGGTTGATTCAGACGTTCCCAGCTCTTGTACAAGGGTTTCTAAGGAAACAAATTTTTCCTTCAATACCTTCTCGAGGATGAATTGTTTTCGTTCAGACTTAAGCATTTCTCCTCCTTTTGCAATCGATTACAAAGACTATTATACTCCATCTCCAAAAAATGTCAACACTTTTTATCATTTTCTGTCATTTTCTTTCAATAATTCCAAAAGTATACAAAAAAAGAGCCGGAAAGAACTCATTTTGTTAAAGGAGTTCTTTTCCCACCCTCATAAATCTTCTTTAAAGATTTTAAGCAATGAAATGTCTAAGCATCCACTTTATTCTCAGTATGTCTTAATCATTATTTGAAGATTGCTTCTTTTTCTTGAAACCAAACAATCCAGCAAGTAGCCCAACGACTACACCTGTTGTTGCTGCTGCATATTTGAAAGAATCTGCACTTGCCACAGCTTGGCTGTTTTCTTTTTTGGTTTTGATTTCTTCTACTTTGGCTTCTTGTTTTGGAGCTGGAGTAGCTTTTGGTGCTTGCACTTGCGGACTATTGGTACTTGTTGGAAGAACTGTTGGCCTATCCGAAAAAGTGGTTGGATTGCTTGATCGGATATCCATTGGCATATCTGCTGCTTCTAAAATAGCTGGATCCATTCGTGACGCAAGATCTTCATATTGAGAATTCAACAGTTCCACGACACTTTGATAAGATTGAAGAGTTGTGAATTCAGCTTCTAATTTTTCTTTTTTATTTTCTAAATTAGCCACCGCAGCTGATAAAACGGATTGGGCTTTGACCAATAATTCTGGAGCATTATTAAAGTCAGAAAGACGTTTTTCAGCAGCAACCAAGCGTTCTTGTGCTGCCTTCAAGCCCTCATGCGCTTCTTGAACAACTTGGGCTTTTTCTGCTTCTTCTGCTTTTAAAAGATCTAATTTCTCACGCGCAGCTGCTAACAAATCTTTCGCTTTTTGAAGCGCTGCTTCTTTTGGTTGGATAGCTGCTTCAATCCGACCTCGAGATACATCAAGAGTCGCTTTTGCTTTTTCAACTGCATGATCCTTGCTGACAAGAAGAATTTTGTAGTTTTGGATGGTCTTTTGCACATTGGCCATCTCTACTTCTACATTTGAATTAGTATGGCGGGCATCTTCTAATTTGCCTTGCAAGATAATGATTTGGGACTCTTGATTGGCCTTGTCCAGCTTGAGGTTAGCGACTTCATCAGATTTTGCTTTCACATCTGATCTTGTCGTTGTAGCACCAGCTCCCTGACGCAATTGGTAAGCAAGTGCATTGGTTGACACTGCTGAGGTAACTGGACTGTGTAAGAAAGCCGCTTCTGACATGGCATTACTTGGGTCATAAGCCACTGATAAAGCCGTTGCTTTATTGTCCACCATTTGGAGGTAATGACCAACCTTGGCAAAGGCCTCAGCCCCAATCTTCATATAGATGTCATTGGCATCGATTTGTGTTTCGTCTGTCGGTAGACCGTATTGAGCTGCTACTTCTTGGTATGCCGCTTTTTCATTGTACCAAAAGTCTACTGCACCAGCAGGTGAGAAACCATAAGCAATATTTTCGTTTGGCAAATACTTAAACATATGCCAGTTAGCCTTTTTGAAGTATTCTAACTGAACTTGACGGGCAGGGAGGGAATAAGGATCCAGCTGCAATTCAGGCAAACCTGCATTGCGACGATAGATATTAATGGCATCTGCGATTTCAAGGGCTCGAAGATTGGCTTGCAAGGATCCAGACTCTCCAACCGTCAAGCCGTCTTCTTCACGACCACGCTTGTAAAGGGCTAAAGCACTTGCTGCAGCTTCATTGCCATTGTCAGCCAAGTGTTGCAAGTAGCCTTCGTAGGTTGCTTGACTCAACTGGACAGGGCTATTGGCCGCTGCTTGTTCTAAGGCTGCCAATTCTGCTTCCTTGGTTGCGATGACCGCTTTCAAATCTGTCAGACGTGTTTGAGCCAGTTGAATATCGCTCTCAATTTGAGCCACTGTGTCAGCCCCATTCTGCTGACTCGCTTGCAAGGTCGCGAGATAACTCTGAGATTCTCGAATACTTTGCTCGACTTGGCTTTGCTCCAACAAGGCCTGGTTTAGCACATTCTCATCATTAGAAATTGGCGCTTTAGCTTGGTTCAATTCATTTTGTGCTACATCGACCAAAGATTCCTGAGCTGTAACCTGATTTTCCTGTTGACGAACAGCCTCTACAACTTGATCATGTGCAGCTTCCGCCTCTCGAACCTTATTTTCTTCGATGGTCACATAGGCTTGCGCCACCTTAACGTCATTTTCTGCGTTCTGAATTTGTGCATTCGAAGTCGTTGCGATGAGGTTTTCGGCATCCGTCACTTCTGCTTTCTTTTCTTCCAGTTCTTGTCCAGCCGCCTTAACTTCCGTTTGAGCATCGATCACTTTTTGCTCTTGGTAGTGGACATCTTTCACCACTTGCCCTTTTTGAGCTGTAATTTGCTTCAACTCATCGACTGTAATAGGCTTCTCAACCACCTCAGTGCTATTGGTTTCTGGATTTTCATTTTGCTTCACTTCTTCCGCACTAGCCTTATGATGAAACATTCCAGACAGTACCGTTGTCGCCGCAACTCCTGTCGTAAAAACCGATTTTCCTAATTTCTTTCCCATTAAACTCACCCCCAAAACTGAATCATTTTCTTGAAGTTTCTCTACCCCCTAGCATACCACATTTTGTTACCAATAACTAGTAGGTTTAAAAAGTTTTTTTCATAAAATTTTGGGGCAAAAGAAAAACAGCTAAGGCTGTTATAGAATGTAGACAAACTATTTTAAAGTAAAATAAGTTAAATGATTCTGTAAAAAAATTAAAATGAGTTCCAATTTTAATATCGATTCAGAGGAATACCGAAACTTTCCGCTGTGAGAAAAGTGCCTGAAACAATAACGTTTCAGGCACTCGGAATTATTGAGACCTTAGGCTCAATAATTAGTCATGGAACTTCGTAGAAGTTCGCTGACGTCCGTACTCACCTAAGGAAAGTTTTTAATATGACTTTGTCTTCAATCTGAAACAGCTGACGCTGTTAGTCTTCTTGTTTAATTTGTTCCAACATCTTCACTTCTTCTGCTGTCAATTCGTAGTTTTCTAGCAGGTCAGGGCGACGCTCCAAGGTCTTTTTCAAACTCTGATAAAGGCGCCATTGACGGATATTTTCATGGTGCCCACTCATGAGAACATCTGGAACTGTCATTCCTCTGTATTCATAAGGCCGTGTGTATTGAGGGTATTCTAGAAGTCCAGAAGAGAAACTATCATCCTGGTGACTGGACTCTTTGCCGATCACTTCTGGAATCAAGCGGACTGTCGCATCAATCATGGTCATGGCAGCAAGTTCCCCACCCGTCAGGACATAATCGCCAAGAGAAATCTCATCCGTTACCAAGGTCTTGATCCGCTCATCGTAGCCCTCATAGTGACCGCAGATAAAGATCAATTCATCTTCTTGAGCTAATTCTTCTGCGTAAGATTGATCAAAGGTCCGACCTGCTGGATCAAGTAAGATCACGCGCGGATTCTTTTTCTCAATCGCATCAAAGGCGTCGAAGATGGGCTGAGCACGTAAGAGCATGCCTTGGCCGCCACCATAGGGCTCATCATCCACATGCCGCGCCTTCTCAGCATTTTCACGGAAATTATGGTAGTTGATCTCAAGGAGTCCCTTTTCACGCGCCTTTCCGACAATCGAATGCTCCAAAGGCGAAAACATCTCTGGAAAGAGGGTTAAAATATCAATCTTCATCGTCTAACCCTTCTAAGATATCCACATCCACTCGATTTCCTGGGATATCAATATTGAGGACCACTGGTGGGATATAAGGCAGGAGAAGGTCACGTTTTCCTTTGCGTTTGACCACCCAGACATCATTGGCACCTGGTTGCAGGATCTCCTTGATCTGACCGATCAGTTGGTCATTTTCGTAAACATCAAGGCCGATGATCTCATGGTAATAAAACTCGCCATCCTCCAAATCCGTCAAGTCTTCTTCCGCAACCTTGAGGCTAAAACCCTTGAACTTTTCGATAGCATTGATATGGTACATATCCTTAAACTTGATGATATCAAAGTTCTTGTGCTTGCGGTGACTAGCAATGGTCACCGTTTGGACAAACTGATCCTTCTCATCAAAGAGAGCCAGCTCAGCTCCTTTTTTAAAACGTTCTTCCGCAAAGTCTGTCACAGACAAGACCCGCATCTCTCCTTGTAAGCCTTGGGTATTGACAATTTTCCCAACGTTAAAATAATTCATGATTTCTCCAGTGTAGTTTATTCACTCTATTTTATCACGTTCAAAGGATTTTCTCAAATGCTCTTTTCTGCTAGAAACTGCTCCAAATCCTTCTCGTGCTGGTATTTGACAGCTGCTGTTTTATCCTTTTCAAAGATGGTTTTAGTGAGGTCGATGTCATTGATAGCTGCGATAGCGACTGTATAGTGAATGATATCAGCTAGTTCTTTGGCCAATTCCTCATTTGAGTCCTGAACCCCTTCTTTTCGTCCAGAACGACCATTTAAGACTTCGGCAACTTCCCCAACCTCTTCGACGAGCTTGATAAACAGTCCTTCTTCCGTACGACTGTCTTTGTAATGTTCTTTTAAATAGGCTTGTAATTGCTGAATGGTCACTTCTTTCATAGCTTCTCCTTGTAACAAAAAAAAACGGGACCAAGTCCCGCCTTTTTATTTTTCGTCAATAACGATTCTTACTTTTTTATCTTCAGTTGGGACAGAGTAGACAATCGTTCTTATCGCAGAAATGGTGCGACCTTTTCGACCGATTACACGACCAACATCGCTAGGATCAAGGTCAAGGTGGTACTCCAAGAATTCCGGAGTATCTTCGATCTTGATGGTTAAGGCATCCGGTTGTGAAATCAAAGGTTTCACAATTGCAATAATAAGATTTTCAATCGTATCCATACATCAACCTACTTTATGATTATTTTGAGAATTTAGAATCGTGGAATTTCTTCAAAACACCTTCTTTTGAAAGGATGTTGCGAACTGTATCTGAAGGTTGAGCTCCGTCAGCCAACCATGCAAGAACGCGGTCTTCTTTCAAAGTTACTTGGTTTTCTTCAACAAGTGGATTGTATGTCCCAACTGTTTCGATGAAACGTCCATCACGTGGTGAACGTGAATCTGCAACGTTGATACGGTAGTAAGGTTTTTTCTTAGAACCCATACGAGTCAAACGAATTTTAACTGCCATTTTTATAAGTCTCTTTTCTATATTTTAATTTTCGGTGAAATAGACAAGCTATTTAGCACATGATCTATTATAACACATTTCATCAACCTGTCAAGAAAAAAACTTGACACT
>NZ_CAUFJQ010000041.1 GCF_959025735.1 uncultured Streptococcus sp. | reverse complement strand
TTATCAAAACCTTGGAAAAAACAATCTCTGATAAGACAAAAGGGGATGCAGAAGCTATCCACCATTTGGAACAAGAAGAGTTGCGGGACAATCAAGAACAAGATCCGACACCTGAAGCACCAGTAAGTCAGTATATTTATTACATTTTGCGTTTTTCAAATATCCAGCAAGCAGTTGCCTTTTCAAAAACGGTCAGCTTTCCAGTGGATACCTCTGAATTATACAAAATGGGATCTGATTATTATTTAACTGTCTTGATCGATACAGAAGATCAACCAAATCAATATCCAACCTGGTTGCTTGCTATCATTCGGGAGTATGCGGATGATTCAGAAGTGACACGGGCCGTTCTGCAGGAACATGGTCATTTATTAATGGTGTCTGGTGCGATTGAGAATTTGAAGAAAGTTGCTAGCTTATGATGTCCTTTTCCTTGCAATTTGTTCTGGTGCTGATTGGAACTTTTATGATTGCCTTGGTATTGACGCCCTTGGTTCGCTTATTCTCCTTTAAGATTGATGCTGTAGATTATCCGAATGCGCGTCGGATCAATACCAAGCCCATGCCAAGCGCGGGTGGACTGTCTATTGTGATTGCTTTTTCAATTGCGACTCTTGTGTTTATTCCTATGCTGACATCCACCACCTCACCAATCAAAAGTTACCTATCCTATACTTTGCCGGTCGTGGGAGCAGGATGGATTATCGCTCTCACAGGCTTGATCGATGATGTAAAAGAGTTGTCTGCCAAGAAAAAGATGATTGGCATCCTGCTGGCGGCGAGTCTGGTCTGGTTTTTGACAGATTTTCGGCTGAATGATTTTAAGATTCCATTCGGTGGTCCCTTACTTCATTTTGAACCATGGCTATCGTACCTTTTGACGGTGATTTGGATTGTTTCTATTACCAATGCGGTCAATTTGATTGATGGATTAGATGGATTGGTGAGTGGGGTCTCTATTATTTCCTTGGTGACAATGGGGATTGTGTCCTATTTCTTTCTACCAGTACCCAATCTCTTTCTGACCATGACGATCTTTGTATTGGTTGCGTCCATCGCTGGTTTCTTTCCCTTTAACTACCATCCGGCCATTCTCTATTTGGGAGACACCGGTGCCTTGTTTATCGGATTCATGATTTCTGTTTTGTCCTTGCAAGGTTTGAAAAATGCGACAGCTGTTGCAGTAGTCACCCCAATGATTATCCTTGGTGTACCGATTACAGATACCTTTTTAGCCATTATCCGTCGGACCCTGTCTGGTCAAAAATTCTATAAACCGGATCGCAATCACTTGCACCACCGACTTCTGTCTCTGGGCTTGACACATCGGGGAACTGTATTGGTGATCTATGGAATTTCGATGATTTTCTCCTTGATTTCTCTCTTGCTCAACATCTCGAGTCGCATTGGGGGCGTCCTACTTGTGATCGGGCTCTTGTTTGGAGTAGAGTTGTTAGCAGAATTGATCGGGGTTCTGGGGCCACATCATAGTCCTTTGTTAAATGTTCTGCGCTATATAGGGAATTCCTCCTACCGTGAGGAAGTTCGTCAAAAACGAAAAGAAAAAACTAAATAAGAATAGTTCTAATCAAAAGAAAAGCCATTTAGGCTTTTTTTTGATATACTTGAAAGGTAAAAAAATACTTTGTGATGAAGGAATCGATGCTTTGAGAACCTTCTAGACTTCAAAGTAAAAAGAAAGGGAATGCAATGTCGACATTAGAAATTAAAGACCTTCACGTTGAAATTGAAGGCAAAGAAATTTTAAAAGGTGTAAACCTGACCCTAAAAACTGGTGAGATCGCAGCCATCATGGGACCAAACGGAACAGGGAAATCTACTCTGTCAGCTGCCATTATGGGAAACCCAAATTATGAAGTAACCAAAGGGGAGATTCTCTTTGATGGTGTCAACATCTTGGAATTGGAAGTAGACGAACGTGCACGGATGGGCTTGTTCCTTGCTATGCAATACCCTTCAGAAATCCCAGGGATTACCAATGCAGAATTTTTACGTGCAGCCATGAATGCTGGTAAAGAAGAGGACGAGAAGATCTCTATTCGTGATTTCATCAAAAAATTGGATGAAAAGATGGAACTGCTCAACATGAAAGAAGAAATGGCAGAACGCTATTTGAACGAAGGCTTCTCAGGTGGTGAGAAAAAACGCAATGAAATCCTTCAATTGTTGATGTTGGAGCCAACATTTGCCCTTTTGGATGAAATTGACTCTGGTTTGGATATCGATGCTCTTAAGGTCGTATCTAAAGGGGTTAATGCAATGCGGGGTGAAGGTTTTGGAGCGATGATCATCACCCACTACCAACGTTTGTTGAACTATATTACTCCTGACGTCGTTCATGTGATGATGGAAGGTCGTGTTGTGCTTTCAGGTGGACCAGAATTGGCTGCCCGCTTGGAACGTGAAGGCTATGCCCAACTCGCAGAAGAACTCGGTTACGACTATAAAGAAGAACTATAACCTGATGACAAGTGATCTAATGTTGTCATAAAATCAAACAGATAGTATCTTTATTAGGAGAAAAAAATGAGTATTGAAAATATTACCCTCTTTTCGGAACTGCATGCTGAGCCAAGCTGGCTGCAAGATTTACGAAAAAAAGCTTTTGACAAGATCGATCAGTTGGAATTGCCAGCCATTGAACGCGTCAAATTCCACCGCTGGAATCTTGGGGATGGGACGATCACAGAAAGTGAGGCTTCTGCCAATGTTCCTGATTTTACAGCCCTCGATTCAAACTTAAAATTGGTCCAAGTTGGAACTCAAACTGTATTTGAACAGGTGCCACAAGCCTTGGCAGACCAAGGAGTCCTTTTCACAGATTTCCATACTGCCCTAGAAGAAATTCCGCAGGTGGTAGAAGATTACTTCATGTCTTCGGTTAAATACGATGATGACAAACTAGCAGCATACCACACAGCTTATTTTAATAGTGGGGCTGTCCTTTATGTTCCAGACAATATCGAAATTGCAGAACCAATCGAAGGCATTTTCTACCAGGATAGCGACAGTGATGTACCTTTTAATAAGCACATTTTGATTATCGCAGGCAAAAACAGTAAGTTCAGCTATTTGGAACGCCTAGAATCAAAAGGTAATGGCTCAGCAACAGCAACTGGGAATGTGACGGTTGAGGTGATCGCCCGCTCAGGTGCCCAAGTGAAATTTGCGGCGATTGACCGCCTGGGTGAAAATGTCACAGCCTACATCAGTCGACGTGGAAAACTAGGTCAGGATGCCAGCATTGATTGGGCTATCGGTGTTATGAACGAAGGTAACGTGGTTGCAGATTTTGACAGTGACTTGGTTGGAAACGGAAGTCATGCAGATTTGAAAGTCGTTGCCTTATCAAGCGGTCGTCAGGTACAAGGAATTGACACCCGCGTGACCAACTTTGGTTGCAACTCGATCGGAAATATCTTGCAACACGGGGTTATTCTTGAAAAAGGAACCTTGACCTTCAACGGAATTGGTCATATTATCAAGGGGGCTAAAGGAGCAGATGCCCAGCAAGAAAGCCGTGTCTTGATGTTATCGGATCAAGCACGTTCAGATGCCAACCCAATCCTCTTGATTGATGAAAATGACGTCACAGCAGGCCATGCTGCATCGATCGGTCAAGTGGACCCAGAAGATATGTATTACCTCATGAGTCGTGGTCTGGATCAACACACAGCAGAACGCTTAGTGGTGCGTGGTTTCTTGGGATCTGTTATTGTTGAAATTCCAGTTAAAGAAGTACGTGATGAAATGATTGCCACCATCGAAGAAAAGTTATCTCAACGCTAAGGAGAAACAATGCTAGATAAAAATACGATTGCTCAAGATTTTCCCATTCTCGATCAACTAGTTCACGATGAGCCTTTGGTTTATCTAGATAATGCAGCAACGACGCAAAAACCTAAACCTGTTCTTGAAGCAGTTAATCACTATTATTTGCAAGATAACGCCAATGTTCATCGTGGAGTTCATACCTTGGCTGAACGAGCGACAGCAGCCTATGAGGCGGCGCGTGAGAAAGTCAGAAAATTTATCAACGCTTCATCAACCAAGGAGGTGCTCTTTACAAGAGGGACAACGACTGGACTCAACTGGGTAGCTCGCTATGCAGAAGAAGTCCTAAATGAAGGGGACGAAGTCTTGATTTCCATCATGGAACATCATTCCAACATCATTCCTTGGCAGCAAGCCTGCAAGAAGACAGGAGCAAAACTGGTCTATGTCTATCTAAAAGATGGCTTACTGGATATGCAGGACTTAAAGAGCAAGCTTAGTGAGAAGACAAAATTTGTCTCCATCACCCATGCTTCGAATGTCTTAGGGGTGGTCAATCCGATCAAGGAAATTGCTCGATTAGCCCATGAAGTTGGAGCGATCATGGTCGTAGATGGGGCTCAATCAACCCCTCATATGGCCATTGATGTACAAGACTTAGATGCGGATTTCTTTGCTTTTTCTGGCCATAAGATGGCTGCACCAACAGGGATTGGTGTCCTCTATGGGAAGGAAGCAATCTTAGAGCAAATGTCTCCAATCGAGTATGGGGGCGAGATGATTGACTTTGTTTACGAACAATCTGCCTCTTGGAAGGAATTGCCTTGGAAATTTGAAGCTGGAACACCTAATATGGCGGGAGCAATCGGTCTTGGTGCAGCAATCGATTACTTAGAAGAGCTGGGAATGGACCAGGTAGAAGCCCATGAGCAAGAATTGATTGCCTATGTGTTTCCAAAATTACAGGCGATCGAAGGCTTGACCATCTATGGTTCCCAAGACTTAGCCCAACGTTCTGGCGTCATTTCCTTCAATCTAGGAGATCTCCATCCGCATGACTTAGCAACAGCATTAGATTATGAAGGGATTGCTGTTCGTGCAGGTCACCACTGTGCACAACCGCTCCTTCAATACCTACAAGTTCCAGCGACAACGAGAGCAAGTTTTTATATCTACAACACCAAAGCGGACTGTGATAAATTAATTGAGGCATTGATCAAAGCAAAGGAGTTTTTCAATGGCACTTTCTAAATTAGATTCGCTGTACATGGCGGTCGTAGCCGATCATTCAAAACACCCCCATCACCAAGGGCAGATTGAAGATGTTGATCAGATCCAACTCAACAATCCAACTTGTGGAGATGTGATCCAGTTAAGTGTGAAATTTGATGAGAATGACAGGGTGGAAGATATTGCCTTTGTGAATTCAGGCTGTACGATCTCAACAGCTTCAGCTAGCATGATGACAGATGCTGTAATGGGAAAAACAAAAGAGGAAGTCGAAGAATTGGCACAGGTCTTTTCAGAAATGGTCCAAGGGGAGTCAGATCCTCGCCAAGAGGAATTGGGAGACGCAGCCTTCTTATCTGGAGTCTCAAAATTCCCACAACGGATTAAATGTGCAACCCTCTCCTGGAATGCTCTCAAAAAAGCGATTGAACGTAGCAAATAGTTAAAAGAAGAAACAGAGAAAGAAAGGAAATTATGGCTGAAGAAAGAGTCGAACCGAAACCAATTGATCTCGGTGAATATAAATTTGGATTTCACGATGACGTTCAACCCATTCTCTCTACCGGGAAGGGATTGAATGAAGCGGTTATTCGTGAATTGTCTGCAGCAAAAAATGAACCAGAATGGATGCTCGAATTCCGTTTGAAATCTTTTGAAACCTTCAAAAAGATGCCCATGCAAACCTGGGGAGCCGATCTATCAGAGATTGACTTTGATGATTTGATCTATTACCAAAAACCTTCAGATAAACCTGCCCGTTCATGGGACGAAGTTCCAGAGAAAATCAAGGAAACCTTTGAGCGTATCGGGATTCCTGAAGCAGAACGTGCATACTTAGCAGGGGCTTCTGCTCAGTATGAATCAGAAGTGGTTTACCACAATATGAAAGAAGAGTTTGAAAAGTTGGGGATTATCTTTACCGATACGGATTCTGCCCTAAAAGAATATCCAGACCTTTTCAAACAGTATTTTGCGAAGTTAGTACCACCAACGGATAACAAATTGGCTGCCCTCAACTCAGCAGTCTGGTCTGGTGGAACCTTCATTTATGTACCAAAAGGCGTAAAAGTAGACGTTCCCCTTCAAACTTACTTCCGTATCAACAATGAAAATACAGGTCAGTTTGAGCGTACCTTGATTATCGTGGATGAGGGAGCAAGTGTTCACTATGTAGAAGGCTGTACAGCACCGACCTATTCAAGCAATAGCCTCCATGCAGCGATTGTTGAGATCTTTGCCTTGGATGGTGCTTATATGCGCTACACGACTATCCAAAACTGGTCTGACAATGTCTACAACTTGGTCACCAAGCGGGCCAAAGCCCAAAAAGATGCTACAGTTGAGTGGATCGATGGAAACCTAGGTGCGAAGACAACCATGAAGTACCCATCTGTTTATCTAGATGGAGAAGGAGCGCGCGGGACCATGTTGTCCATTGCCTTTGCGAATGCAGGTCAACACCAAGATACAGGTGCCAAGATGATCCACAATGCACCTCACACTAGCTCGTCTATCGTATCTAAATCCATCGCGAAAGGTGGCGGAAAGGTAGACTACCGTGGACAAGTTACCTTTAACAAAAATTCCAAGAAATCAGTTTCTCACATCGAGTGTGACACCATTATCATGGATGATTTATCTGCATCAGATACGATTCCATTTAATGAAATCCACAACTCACAAGTTGCTTTGGAGCACGAAGCCAAGGTTTCAAAAATCTCAGAAGAACAACTGTATTATTTGATGAGTCGTGGTTTGTCTGAATCAGAAGCGACAGAAATGATTGTCATGGGATTTGTAGAGCCCTTTACAAAAGAACTTCCAATGGAATACGCCGTTGAGTTAAACCGACTCATTAGCTACGAAATGGAAGGATCTGTAGGATAATTCGTTTTAATAGCAAAATAAAATCACAATGGATTTGACTCCATTGTGATTTTTTTGCTTATAGCTTTTCGTTGACATAACGAACAAATTCATTCCACCAAACCTTTAAGAAAAAGCTTTTCTCAATGGTTCTTCCTGCTACCATATCGACCGTTGGCTCTTGATCTTCTAAGTAGCCACGTCCGATTTTATCTGGATCAGTGTAGTGTAATTTTCCAAGATTTGTGCCTGATTTGACAGGTGCTCGGAATGATTCTTGGTCACTCTTGAATTGAATTTTTGGTTCTGCTTGACTACCTTGTTTTTCAACGATATAGAAGTCTTTTTTTGCAACAGCTAAAACAGTCTCGGATTTCCCATCCATGACAGTTGCCTTACTTTTTCCGTAGGGATCTCCTTCTTTAACGACAATGGAAGAAACAAAGGTCCGTACCACGTAGTTCATCAGAGAAGAAGTAGCCACAAAGCGTGCATAGGGATCACCGTCAACTGCCTCAACTCCTAGGACAACCGTGATCATATGGATGCCATTTTGCGTCGTCGATGCAGCAAAGGTGATGCCACCTTTTGTAGAGTTGCTGACCCGAAGGCCGTCGACTCCCGAACGGTAATTCGGCATGCCTTCTAGCATCAGATTGGGGTTTTCAATCTGCGTGTTTGAAAAAAGAGCAGTGGGCTTTGAAGTATATTTGGTCACTTCAGGAAAATCCTGGAGTAAGTGCTTGGCAATAACAGCAATATCATAAGCACTCAATTGATTTTCGTCTTCTTTCCCTCCAGGATCTCCACTGATGGTTTGAGTATTTAATCCGGTAGCATTGATTAAATGAGGAGATTGAATGCCCCATTCAGCAAGTTTTTGCTTCATTTTTTCAACGAAGCTTTTCTCAGAGCCACCCACTTTCTCAGCTAAGGCCAAGGCAGCAGTGCTAGAATTTCCAACTAAAAGAGCAGTCAATAACTGTTCAACTGTATATTGGTTCGCTTCCATAGGAAGAGTACCAGCACCTTCGATATCATTTAAGGCTAGAGCTTTCTCAGACAGTTTGATAGGATCTTTTAGAGAAAGTTTTTTTTCATGAATGGCTTCGAAAATCAGATAAGTGGTCAAGAGTGTAGATAGTCCCCCCACATCTCGCTTTTTCTCTGAATCCTTTTCATATAAGATTTTACCTGTATCAGCTTCAACAGCAATAGCACTTTGAGCAGGAAGATCTAGATCGTCTGCTAGAACGACATGATAAGGTAAACTGCATAACAGCAGGATGAAGGTTAAAAAAGAAAGAAAGAATTTTTTCACAGTTGTTTCCTCGTTGCTTAGTCCACTCTATTGTATCATACAAATGATTAATGGAAAATCGTAAAATCATCAATTAGGCTAAAAAGTCAATCATAGCAAGGTTTTTGGATGGTGTTGAAGCAAATATTCAGAAAATTTAGTTTACTTTTTTTTCTACTTGTGATATAATCTTAAACAAATCTAAAAAAACTATTGGAGAATTCCTATGAAAAAAGGTAAAGTATTCGCAGTTGCCGGAGTAACACTCCTTGCAGCTGGATTGTTAGCTGCATGTTCTAGTTCAAATACTAGCAAAGCAAGCTCAGGCGAAGACAAAAACTATGGTTATGTCTACACTTCAGATCCAACAACTTTGGACTATACAATTTCTTCTAAAGCTGCTACCCATGACATCACTACAAATGTGGTAGACGGTTTGTTAGAAAATGATAAATACGGTAACCTTGTACCTTCACTTGCGGAAGACTGGTCTGTTTCTAAAGACGGTTTGACTTATACCTACAAGATTCGTAAAGGTGTCAAATGGTATGATGCGGATGGTGAGGAACACGGCGAAGTGACTGCCAAAGACTTCGTGACTGGTTTGAAACACGCTGCTGATAAAAAATCAGAAGAACTTCCACTCGTTCAAGGCTCAATCAAAGGCTTGGATGATTATGTACAAGGAAAAACTACAGACTTCAGCCAAGTTGGTGTCAAAGCGGTTGATGATTACACACTTCAATACACATTGAACAAACCTGAAACTTTCTGGAACTCTAAAACGACTAACGGAATTTTGTTCCCAATAAGCACAGAGTTCTTGAAGAGTAAGGGAGATGATTTTGGTCAACCAAACGATGTGAAGTCAATCCTTGCAAACGGACCTTTCCTTCTTAAATCAATCACTTCAAAATCATCTGTTGTATTTGAAAAGAATGACAGCTACTGGGATAAGAAAAACGTTCACCTGAAAGAAGTAAAATATACTTATTACGATGGATCAGACCAAGATTCATTGGCACGTGGATTCTCTGATGGTGCTTATACAAAAGCTCGCCTTTTCCCTGCAAGTTCAAACTTTGCAACTGTAGAGAAAAAATATAAAGACGATATCTTTACTACACCAGCAGGATCAGGTGTAGCAGTTCTTGGCTTTAACCTTGATCGTCAATCTTACAAACACACTGCTAAGAAATCCGATGCTGAAAAATCTTCTACTAAGAAAGCAATTTTGAACAAAGATTTCCGTCAGGCCGTCACTTTTGCCTTGAACCGTGAAAGCTACTCAGCACAAGTCAATGGTAAAGAATTTGCTAAACCAGCTATCCGTAATACATATGTTGCACCTGCATTCGTACAAGTAGATGGAAAAGACTTCGGAAATGTAGTTGCAGATAAGTTGACTACTTATGGAGACCAATGGAAGGGTATCAACCTTGCAGATGGTCAAGATGGTCTTTACAACAAAGATAAAGCGAAAGCACAACTTGAAAAAGCCAAAGCTGAACTTCAAAAAGATGGTGTTCAATTCCCAATTCATATTGATGTACCGGTAGCACAAAATTCTACAAACTTTGTTTCACGGATGCAATCTCTGAAACAAACTGTGGAAGATACTCTTGGTAAAGACAATGTCGTTCTTGATCTTCAAATGATGGACTCAGACGAAGTGTTGAATATTACTTTGAATGTGCCATCAGCTGCAGACGCAGACTGGGATCTTCAAGGAATGGTAGGATGGAACCCAGACTATGATGATCCATCAACTTACCTTGATACTCTTCAACCAGCTTCTGAGGACCAAACAAAAGTTTACCTTGGTTTTGCAGGTGGTGTAGATAACCCATCAGCAAAAGCTGTAGGTTTGGATGAGTTTGCAAAACTTCTTGACGATGCAAACAACGAAACACAAGATGTTGTGAAACGTTATGAAAAATACGCAGCAGCTCAAGCTTGGTTGACAGATAGTGCGATTGTTATTCCAACGATGTCAAGTACAGGTGCTGCAACAGTTGTTTCTAAGGTAGTTCCATTCTCTGAACCATCATCACAAACAGGTAACAAAGGTTCAACATACTTGAAATACGTTGAAGTTCAAGATGAGCCGGTTACTAAGAAACAATACGATGAAGCCCTTAAGAAATGGCAAAAAGAAAAAGCTGAGTCAAACAAAAAAGCTCAACAAGATCTTGAAAAACACGTTAAATAATTAAATTATTGATTTTCATTAGAACTTTCTCTTCTAGGGGAGAAAGTTCTTTTGGACATTAAAGGAATGAAATATGAAAAAATATGTTTTTATGCGTATTTTGCGTTCGTTAGTGTCGATCTTTCTCGTCACGACATTAACCTACATGATTATCTATACGCTAACACCGAGAAATCTCATCTTTAAAAATGACCCCAACTACAATAAAGTAGCGAAGACAAAAGATTCGAAGATCAACTACGAAAATACTGTCTACGATCGCATGGGTTATTTGGAATACATGGATTCAAAGAGCTTGCAACAAAAAGCAAGTAAAGAAGATTCTTCCGTAACGGTTGATGCGACAAATGCCAATGAAAAGATCTACAAAAAATATATTGAAAAATTAGGTCATGGTTGGCAGTTGAAACGTTTCCCGGAAAGTAAGTCTTTCTATGCGGTGCGTGAAATTCCGGTTTTTGAACGTGTCATCAGCTTCTATGCAAATTTGATTCAGTTTGATCATCCAGGTTGGGTGAAAGATGCCTCAAATCCAAACCTTAAACGCTATATCCGTATTGAAAATGATCCATCTATTGGTTGGTCAGTTGTAGGTTCTGGTACGAAACACAAATACCTCTTGTACTTTAATGGTCAATTCCCATATGTACACCAAAACTTTGTGACCTTAAACCTTGGAAATTCATATCCAACTTATTCAAATACCCCTGTTCTTCAAGTTATTACACAAGGACAAGGAACGACTAAGAAGAGTGAAGTGAACTTCCCGACAGGTAAAAAGACATCTTCCATCGATATCTACTCACGTACCTACAAATCACCAAGTAAGGCAGACTCACAAGACATCAGTCGATTTGGTAAAGGGGACGCTTATACAGCAACGTTGAGCAACTATGAGAATCCATCCATGATTGCATCTTCTTCAATCATTGGTTTGATTGGTATTGCGATTGCTTACTTGATTGCGATCCCATTAGGATCTTACATGGCTCTGTTCAAGGACTCATGGTTTGATAGCATCTCAACAGCAACCTTGACATTTATGATGTCTCTCCCAACTATTGCCCTTGTTTACATTGTGCGTCTAGCAGGTTCATTTGTTGGACTTCCAGACTCATTCCCAGTACTTGGAGCACAGGACTGGCGTTCATATGTATTGCCATCTCTGATTCTTGGTTTGTTGAGTGCGCCGTTTATCGCGGTTTGGATTCGTCGTTATATGATCGATATCCATTCGCAAGATTTCGTCCGTTTTGCTCGTTCAAAAGGATTGTCAGAACGTGAGATCTCAAGAAAACACATCTTCAAAAATGCGATGGTTCCATTGGTATCTGGTATTCCAGGTTCTATTATTGGAGTTATCTCGGGTGCGACACTTACTGAAACAGTCTTCGCTTTCCCAGGTATGGGTAAAATGTTGATTGACTCTATTAAAGCATCAAACAACACCATGGTCATCGGACTTGTCTTCATCTTCACATCACTTGGTATCTTTGCTGCCATGTTAGGTGATATCTTGATGACAGTGCTTGATCCACGGATTAAATTAACGAATACGAAAGGAGGCAAATAATGGCTACAATCGATAAAAATAAATTTCAGTTTGTAAAACGCGATGACTTTGCCTCTGAAGTAATCGATGCTCCAGCGTATTCATACTGGAAATCTGTATTCAGACAATTCTTGAAAAAAAGAACCACTATCATTATGCTTGCTATTTTGATTGGGATTCTCTTGATGAGTTTTGTCTACCCGATGTTTTCAAATTTTGATTACAACGACGTAAGTAAGGTAAATGACTTTTCAGCACGTTTGAATCCACCAAGTGCCAAAGCTTTCTTTGGTACAGATAATAACGGTAAATCCCTCTTTGATGGAGTTTGGTTTGGTGCTCGGAATTCAATTATCATTTCCTTCATCGCCACTGTTATTAACGTGGTTGTCGGAGTTATCGTTGGTGGAATTTGGGGGATCTCAAAATCCATCGACCGTATCATGATGGAAGTTTATAACGTTATTTCAAACATTCCGTTTATGTTGATCGTTATCGTCTTGACTTACTCAATGGGATCTGGTTTCTGGAACTTGATTCTTGCCATGTCCTTAACTGGATGGATCGGAATTGCCTATACCATTCGTGTCCAAATCATGCGTTACCGTGATTTGGAGTACAACCTTGCCAGCCGAACATTAGGAACACCAACTTTGAAAATTGTTACGAAAAATATTTTGCCTCAATTGGTATCTGTTATCGTGACACAAACATCACAGTTACTTCCAAGCTTTATTTCTTATGAAGCTTTCCTTTCCTTCTTCGGACTTGGTCTTCCAATCACAGTTCCAAGTTTGGGACGCTTGATTTCTGACTATTCTCAAAACGTAACTACAAATGCCTACCTATTCTGGATTCCGCTTACTGTTTTGATTTTAGTATCCTTGTCATTCTTTATCGTCGGACAAAACTTGGCCGATGCCAGCGACCCACGTACACATAGATAGGAGGAGTAGATATGACATCAAATAACAATATTATTTTATCTGCTCAAGATATCGTAGTGGAATTTGACGTGCGCGATCGCGTATTGACAGCTATTCGTGGCGTATCGCTTGAGCTAGAAGAAGGTGAAGTTCTTGCCTTAGTTGGTGAGTCAGGTTCAGGGAAATCAGTTTTGACAAAAACGTTCACCGGAATGTTAGAAGATAACGGCCGTATTGCCCAAGGTTCGATTAAATACCGTGGTCAAGAATTGACAGATTTGAAATCGAATAAAGATTGGGAAAATATTCGTGGATCTAAGATCGCTACAATTTTCCAAGACCCAATGACAAGTTTGGACCCAATCAACACAATTGGTTCACAAATTACAGAAGTCATTATCAAACACCAAGGGAAAACAGCTAAAGAAGCTAAAGAAATGGCTTTGGACTATATGGAGAAAGTTGGAATTCCAGATGCTGAACGTCGTTTTGATGAGTATCCATTCCAATATTCAGGTGGGATGCGTCAACGGATCGTTATTGCCATCGCCTTGGCCTGCCGTCCAGATATCTTGATCTGTGATGAACCAACAACAGCCCTTGACGTAACCATTCAAGCGCAAATCATTGATTTGTTGAAATCCCTTCAAAAAGAATACCAATTTACAGTTATCTTTATCACCCACGACTTAGGTGTGGTTGCAAGTATTGCAGATAAAGTAGCCGTTATGTATGCTGGAGAAATTGTTGAGTTTGGTAAAGTAGAAGAAATTTTCTACAATCCAAAACATCCATACACATGGAGCTTGCTTTCAAGCTTGCCTCAATTGTCAACCTCAGATGGTGATCTTTACTCTATTCCAGGGACTCCGCCATCATTGTATGCTCCAATCAAAGGAGATGCCTTCGCACTTCGTTCAGATTATGCGATGCAGATTGATTTTGAAGAAGAGGCACCTGCTTTCAAAGTGACCGATACTCACTGGGCTAAGACATGGTTGCTCCATCCAGATGCACCAACAGTTCATAAACCAGAAGTAATCGAAAACCTTCACGAAAAGATTGGCTCAAAAATGGGCTTCACTCACATGACAGAATAGGAGGAAGGAAATGACTGAAAAATTAGTTGAAATTAAAGATTTAGAAATTTCCTTCGGTGAAGGAAGTAAAAAATTCGTTGCTGTTAAAAACGCCAACTTCTTCATTAATAAGGGAGAAACCTTCTCTCTTGTTGGTGAATCAGGAAGTGGGAAGACAACAATTGGACGTGCGATCATCGGTTTGAATGATACAAGTGCTGGAGAAATTATTTATGACGGTCGCAAGATCAACGGAAAAAACTCTCATAGTGAAAAATCAGAGTTGATCCGTAAAATTCAAATGATCTTCCAAGACCCAGCAGCAAGTTTGAATGAACGTGCAACAGTTGATTATATTATCTCTGAAGGTTTGATCAACCACCATTTGTTTAACAGCGAAGAAGAACGTCAGGAAAAAGTAAAAAATATTATGCATGAAGTTGGGCTTCTAGCAGAACATTTGACACGTTACCCTCACGAATTCTCAGGTGGTCAACGTCAACGGATCGGTATTGCCCGTGCACTTGTCATGGAACCAGAATTTGTCATTGCGGATGAACCAATCTCAGCCCTTGACGTTTCAGTACGTGCGCAGGTCTTGAACCTTTTGAAAAAATTCCAAAGAGAATTAGGCTTGACCTACCTCTTTATCGCCCATGACTTGTCAGTTGTACGCTTCATTTCTGACCGTATTGCAGTTATCTATAAAGGGGTTATTGTAGAAGTGGCAGAAACTGAAGAGCTATTTAACCACCCAATCCATCCATACACTCAATCCCTACTTTCAGCAGTCCCAATTCCAGATCCAATTCTAGAACGTAAAAAAGTTCTAAAAATCTATGATCCAGAACAACATGATTACTCTGAAGATAAACCACAAATGGTTGAAATTAAACCAGGTCATTATGTATGGGCTAACAAAGCTGAAGAAAACAAATACAGACAAGAATATAAATAGAGAGGATTCCCTCTCTATTTTTTTATTTCAAAAAAACTTTCAAAAAAATAAAAAATTTTTTAAAAAAGTGTTGACAGTAAGGGTAGGTCATGATATACTAATATAGTTGTCGCGCG
>NZ_CAUFJQ010000040.1 GCF_959025735.1 uncultured Streptococcus sp. | reverse complement strand
AGTTCTTAACGATGTTTCCGAAACGGTTGAGCATGTAGTCAATCAAGATAGTTGTGTCTGGTGCGATGATACGCTCAGCTGATGAGTGAGAGATATCACGCTCATGCCAGAGTGACACATTTTCGTAAGCTGTGACCATGTGACCACGGATCACACGCGCAAGACCGGTCATGTTTTCAGAACCGATTGGGTTACGTTTGTGAGGCATTGCTGAAGACCCTTTTTGACCTTTGGCAAAGAACTCTTCCACTTCACGTTGTTCTGATTTTTGAAGACCACGGATTTCCGTCGCCATACGCTCGATAGAAGTTGCGATGCTCGCAAGAACCGCAAAGTACTCAGCATGAAGGTCACGAGGAAGCACCTGTGTAGAGATTTCTTGAGCACGGATACCCAATTTATCGCAGACGTATTTTTCAACGAATGGTGGGATGTTGGCAAAGTTACCAACCGCACCAGAAATCTTACCAGCTTCCACACCAGCAGCCGCATGCTCGAAACGCTCGATGTTACGTTTCATTTCGCTGTACCAAGTGGCCAATTTAAGACCAAAAGTTGTAGGCTCAGCGTGCACACCGTGGGTACGACCCATCATGATGGTGAACTTGTGTTCTTTCGCTTTGTCAGCGATGATGTTAAGGAAGTTTTCAAGGTCCTTGCGGATGATGTCGTTGGCTTGTTTGTAGAGGTAACCATAGGCAGTATCTACCACGTCAGTAGAAGTCAAACCATAGTGAACCCACTTACGTTCTTCACCAAGCGTTTCAGAAACCGCACGTGTGAAGGCCACCACATCGTGACGAGTTTGCTGCTCGATTTCCAAAATACGGTCGATGTCAAAGTCCGCTTTTTCACGAATCAAAGCCACATCTTCCTTAGGAATTTCTCCCAACTCAGCCCATGCTTCGTCAGCCAAGATTTCCACCTCAAGCCAAGCACGGTATTTATTTTCTTCAGTCCAAATGTTCGCCATTTCTGGGCGGCTATATCTATCAATCATGTTTAATTTTCCTTTCTTTTGATGTTTCACTTAAGTGGGGCGGACGTCAGCAGCTTCCTTCGGAATCTCATGACTAAATCTTGAGCCTAGAGTCTCAAGATCTCCGTCGCTCACGCTTTCCCCACGGCGTGAAACATCCGTTTAACGACTAAAAATCATTTTGTTATAACTGTTTATCTTCAATAGCTTTGGTTTGCCTGTATTCAAATGCTTCAGCATTTTCATTCAGCTCCACCGTTAATTCTTTATGGGATGCTAAAATACTTTTAATTTTATCAAAGGGAACCTTAAAATACTCTTTTCGTCCATTCACCTTGTTTACTTTATAATTAGCAAGTTGATTGTGTAATTCTGTTTCCAGTGCAAATGCTTCCTCACTAAATATCAAAGCATGGACATCAAATTGAAATGGTACAGATGCACTGCTCAACTCCCTGATTCGTTCTAACGGCTCTAAACGGCGAGTTACTCCAATTTTATATACATCTTCACCAAAAGATCCTATGTTAGATATCACATACACATATCCTGCTGTTGCATGGCCTTCTCGGTAATCAATGTCTTCTTCAATTTCATCTAATTCGGATAGTTTATCTTGATATTCAGTCAATTGGCGTCTGAGTTCATCTACTTCATCATTTTTTGCTTCTTTTAGCAACTCTGTTACCTTGGCAACCATATTTTTAAAGTGATCTCTATCCTTTTCCAATTGCTTTCGTTTCGCTTTAATCTCAGCTTGAAGTTTTTTATCTTCTCGTTCCTTTTCCCGTTGTTCACGAAGCAACTCTTTTTCTTCTTGCTTCTGAAGCTCGTACTCAACAGCCAATTGAAATTCAAGCAGTTTCAGTTGTAAATATTCTGGACTAATCTCTACACCATTACTAGCATAAATTTTGTTCAACTGATCAAACGATCGTATAAGAGCCGTCTTCTTATTTTCAACATTAGCAGGCGTTGCTTTTACTAGTAAGGCATCTGCTTCCCCATTAAAACCTCGAATTGCTACCTTTTTTAATTTATTTTGAATCGCACGACCCTTTTTTTCACTATTGTTAAAAGTGTATGTCCAAATAATTTTTGCAGCATTATCATTTTTAACAAGTTCTTTTTCCCTAAGTCTAAGATTTTCTAAAGCTTCTTTGTATTGAAGTGAATCAGTAAATTTATATTGTCGATTAAAAAAGCCAAATTCTTGTAAACCTAAGTCATCATTTGCTAAAGAAATTTCATAATTTAAACGATCAAGCTCACTCTGTTTATTTGCTAATTCTTCGTTTAAAGAATATATTTCCTTAGCAGTTTGTATTTGTAATCTTAATTCATCTAAACTCTTTTTCTTTAATTCTATTTCTTGGTTTAATTTTTGAATTTTATTTTCTAGAACTTCATCTTTAGGCTTCCCAAAACCAAATATCCCCATATACTAAGTTCTCCTATTCAAATTCTTCTTTCCCGATCCATACAGATGGATAGTGATCGAGTGTATTCAAATCCGTATCCAGTGGGACATCATAGATAGCTAAATAGTTTTCAGGATATTGAGCAGTCAGCTCTTCATACTTAGCTTTCACTTTTTCGTGATCGCTACTAACATACAAGACTTCGACGACTGCTCCTGTCTTGTCCTTCTCAACGAAAGCATTGACAATGAGTTGAATCATAAAACCTCCTAAATCGAAATGCCCTTCATATTTGCTTCCAGAATAGGCATCTTGACACCTAATTCCTGACCAGTCTGATAAACACTTTGACAACAATAGAAGATGTCCTGTTTATCATTGTGTAAGGTCATGATTTTTCGGGTTAGCTCATTTTTCGCAAACATAACTTTCATGGCTTTGCCGGCTATCCAAGCCGGAATTTTGTAGGGTAAGAGTTCTGCCTTGTAAAGCTTCAAATTCACTCCACGCGCTTCTACAACTTTCAAGGCTTCTCGAATGGCCTTGATGGCTAATGATAATTCTGAAGAACTATTCATCAAGTTCAAAGCCAATTCTTCTGGATTTTCCAGATTTCCTGAGCGAGCAGCCGTCGAAGTGACACCCGCATTAATCGCCATGTGAATCCAAATCCACTCGACCATATCATGAGGCACTTCCCACTTCAAATCTGCAGAAGTCAGCAAAGTTGTCAGATCAGCATAGTTAGAAATGTGTGCTTTGTGTTCATCTTCTAGCATTAAATGGTCAAACAAGACACCATCCAAATGGTCCTCCTGCATGTGACCACCCGCTGTCGGAAAGGCCAGAATATAATCGTAATCTCCTGCCCACTCTTGGACCTCTTCTCGAGTATCCCAGAAATTACAGAAGAAAACAAGGGTGCCTTTGATATTATTTTTTCGCAAGGTCTCCACAGCTTCTTTGACAAAACCATGACGCACACTCAGAAAAATAAAATCATATTCCGAATCAGCTTCCGCCACATGAACCTCATAGGTGTCGTGTTTGTTTTCACCTTTGGAATGATAGCGACCATCTAGTAGATCAACCGACAACTCCTTCGGAGCCGTGCCTTTCTTACTGTCTCTCAGTATGTGTTCCACTTGATGGCCTGCTTTTTGAAAGGCATAGGCATAAGTGGTCCCGATGACTCCAAGTCCTAGAATCGCTATTTTCACTTAAAAATCAATCCCTTTCCAGCAGTAGTTATCTGCTTCTCTTGTTTAACAATGCGTTGACAATAATTTGAATCATAAACTGGTCTCCATTTAGCTTTAAAGATTATCATTTTCTGAGTCTTCATGTATAGAAAATTCAAATGAAATTCTCTCAGGTTGTCTAGGTAGGCCGTAACTACTCAGATAATCCTTAACTTCCTTCACGGAACAAGAATATTCTAAGACTAGCTGATTGCCAGCTCTTTCTAAAATATGAATCCCCTCTCTATCCGCAATCTCTGGAACAATCAAATCGTCCGTATAAGTCAGTGTTACGGTCGTTATTTCATCATCTATCAATTCATCAAATTCTTCTGTCATTTTAAAAATCAATCCCTTTTCCAAACTCTTCAACCTTATCTGGTTCATCACTAAACAAAGTCACATGTCCCATCTTGCGATTGTGCTTTGCTTCTAGTTTACCATATAAGTGGAGGTGAGCGCTTGGATTTTCTGTCACATATGTTTCAGCAGCTTCGACGTGTTGGCCGAGTACATTGAGCATGACAGCAGGTGCATGAAGGCTGATTGCTGGGAGTGGTGCTCCGAGAACGCCCAAGATGTGCGTGTCAAACTGTGAAAAATCGCAGGCTTCGATTGAGTAGTGCCCTGAATTGTGTGGACGTGGCGCAATTTCGTTGACAATGATGTCATCTGCTGTCGCAAACATTTCTACGCAAAGCGTTCCAGACAAGTTGAGTTGTTCAGCGATTCGCACTGCCATGGCTTTAGCTTTTTCAGCTAGACTTTCTGAAATGCGAGCAGGCACAATGGTTTTTGAAAGAATGTTGTTGCGGTGGATATTTTCCTGAACGGGGAAAACCGTCACGTCCTTGCCATTTCCAGACACGATGACCGAAATTTCAAGGTCAAAGTTGACGAACTCTTCTAAAACGCAGTCTGCTGAATCAGCTAACGCATAGGCTTCTTCCAAATCTGTTTCCGAACGAATGACCTTCTGACCATGGCCATCATAACCACCAGTCGCCGTCTTGAGGACATAGTTTTTCGACAGGTCGATATCTGCCAAGTCTTTGCTAGAAGTTACGACTTTGTAAGGGGCCACAGTGACTTGTGCTTTGTTGGAAAGGAAGTCCTTCTCAAAGATCCGGTTTTGGGAGATGCGAAGCAGGTCGGTCCCTTGAGGAAGCTGGCCTTCTTTGATAACGGCATCCAAACCATCAGCATCCACATTTTCAAATTCATAAGTGAGAACATCACAGCGATCTGCCAACTGACGAAGGGCGTCCACGTCGTCGTAAGGGGCCACGATGATTTCCGCCACACGAGAGGCTGGGCAATCAGCTGCTGGATCCAAGGCGATAACCTTGTGTCCCATGTAGATAGCCGAGATTGCCATCATCTGACCGAGCTGGCCACCACCGATAATCCCAATGGTTTTAGTTGAGCTCATTTGTAGACTCCTCTGCGATTTTTCCTTGTTCTTCTGCGAAATCCGCTAACGCTGTCGCAATAGCCTGGTCCTCTACCGAAAGAAGGCGGAGGGCAAAGAGGGCCGCGTTAGTCGCACCTGCTTCACCGATCGCCATAGTTGCGACAGGCACTCCACCTGGCATCTGAACGATGGAATAAAGTGAATCTACACCGCTAAGGGCACGTGATTTAACGGGTACGCCGATAACCGGAAGGGTCGTTTTAGCTGCGACCATCCCTGGCAAGTGAGCTGCGCCACCCGCACCCGCGATGATGACCTTGATGCCACGGCTACGTGCTTCTTCGGCGTGTTTGAACATGAGGTCTGGTGTGCGGTGTGCGGAAACAACTTTCTTTTCGTAAGCGACACCGAAGTTATCGAGGACTTCAGCAGCTTTTTGCATGGTTGCCCAGTCAGATTTTGAGCCCATGATGATGGAAATTACTGGTTTCATTTTTAATCCTTTTTCTTTTTTTGATAATGGTCTTAGGTGGTGGGGACGGAAGCAAACCTTCGGTTTCATTCCTAAACTTTGAGTCTAAGGTCTCAAAGTTTCCCCCGACCAGAACAGATGCTGTTCCGGTCTTTTCACCACGGCGACCATTATCGGGTTTAGCGACTTCGTCGCGCTATTCTTGTACTTCTACTTTATCGCCTTGCTACCGATATCATTTCGATAGAAGAGGCCTTCTGTGTTTTGTTTGTTGAGTTCGTGGTAGATAATGTTTTGGCCATCTTTGACGGTATCTGCTGTTGTGACAAGCATGTAGACACGTCCTCCGTTTGAGAGGAGGTCTTGGCCATTTTCAGCGAATTTAGCACCAGCATAGTAAGTGATGATGTCACCCTCTGTCTTGGCTGGAAGTTTGACACCCTTCTCATAAGCGAGTGGGTAGCCGTTTGAGGCTACAACCACACCAAGTGTCACACCCTTGTCCGTCCAAGTGATGGCTGGCTCTTTGCCTTCCAAAATGTCAGTGATGTTTTGTGCAAAGTCAGATGTCAAACGAGGCAAGATGATTTGTGTTTCAGGATCACCAAAACGAGAGTTGAACTCGATGACTTTAGGACCGTCAGCTGTCAAGATAAGTCCCGCGTAAAGGACACCAGTGTAAGGACGACCTTCTTTAATCATGCCTTCGAGGACTGGCTTGACAATGGTGTCAACCGCTGTGTCAACCACGCTCTGTGGCAAGTGAGGAACTGGCGCATAAGCCCCCATCCCACCAGTGTTAGGACCCTTGTCGCCATCATAAGCACGTTTGTGGTCCTGAGCCGTTGGCATGATGTAGAACTTGTCCCCATTGACAAAGGCAAAGAGAGAGAACTCTTCTCCGTCAAGGAATTCCTCGATGACCACACGCGCACCTGAATCACCGAATTTATTGTCCAAAAGCATCTCGTGAGCAGCTTCGACGGCTTGCTCAACCGTTTCAGCAACGACGACACCTTTCCCAAGGGCCAAGCCGTCTGCCTTGATAACGATTGGAGCGCCTTTTTCCTCGATGTAGGCCTTAGCTTCCTCGAAATCTGAAAATGTGCCATAGGCTGCTGTCGGAACGTCGTACTTGACCATGATTTCCTTAGCAAAATCCTTAGACCACTCAAGCTCAGCCGCAGCCTTTGTCGGACCAAAGGCTTTGAGTCCAGCTGCATTGAAATCATCCACGATACCAGCCGCAAGGGCATCATCTGGACCGATAAAGGTCCAAGCAATATCGTTGACTTTTGCGAAGTCAATCAGCTTAGAATGTTCGGAAATTCCGATATTGATCAAATCCAGACCGTCTAATCGCATCCCATCATTACCAGGAGCCACAAAAACCTGCTCAACGTTTGTAGACTCCAACAATTTCTTAGCAATCGCATGCTCACGACCGCCAGATCCAACAACCAAAAGTTTCATCTCGAACCTCTTTTGCGAATTATTTTATTAAATTATATCATAATCGTTCGTTTTATTCTAATGATTTCAGCAAAAGTCTCCTATTTCCAGTAGAATCCAAACATTTTTTGCTATTTTCTCCTATTTCTCATTTTTTTCCGAATAGTATAGGTGAGACCTACTAATTGATGAAAAGGAGTATTATGCAAACGATCAAAAAAATTGTATTACTGACTTGTGCGACATGGGGGATGCATGCCTCTATTGCCCATGCAGATCAAGAGACCAATGCTATCTATGCCGAAAAAGGGCAGCTAGTGATTCATCTTGGAAACGTCCCGGATAAGTATCAAAAGATCCAAGTACCCGTCTGGTCTGACCAAGATGGCCAAGATGACTTGATTTGGTATCCTGTGGAACGCAGTGACAAGGGATTTGACCTACAAGTGCCATTGACCAACCATTCTGATCAAGCCGGACTTTATCATGTTCATGTCTATGGGGTGGATGCAAATGAACAGTTAACCGGTCTTTACCCTCTCACGACCAGCGTCCAGCAAAAAGACCTAGCTTCTTCCCAACCCAAAATCACGATCACACCCATCTCCTCACAAGAATTTGAGGTAGACCTAAAGTTGTTCGAAGACGTTGACGAGATTGTCTTCCCCATCTGGTCTGAAGAAAATGGGCAGGATGATCTGGTCTGGTATCCCGCAAAGAAGATTGCACCTGGACATTTCCAACTCCGCTTTCAGGCTCAAAAACACAAGGGAAATGGGCTATTTCACCTACACGTCTATCAGAAAAGCCAAGGACAACTTAAAGGGCTATTCCCCACTACCTTTCAAGTGGAAAAGGCAAAGCCAAAGCTCACTCCACTAGCGACACATCCGGGAAACACCTACCCCATTGGGGAGTGTACCTGGGGAGCCAAAGAATTAGCCCCTTGGGCCCACAATTGGTGGGGAAACGGTGGTATGTGGGCAGCTAGTGCACGCGCTGCGGGATTCCGTACAGGAGACATCCCAGAGGTCGGTGCCATCGCCTGTTGGGACAATGGGGGATATGGCCATGTCGCCTTGGTTACAGACGTTGAACATGACCAAAAAATTCAGATCCAGGAGGCTAACTACAACGGCCATCGCTATATCGACAACTTCCGCGGTTGGTTCGATCCAACCAACCCCATCTGGGGAACTGTCACCTACATCTACCCAGATTAAGGCCTTCATAACCAGCAGAAAAGACACTCATCATTGAATGAGTGCCTTTTTTGATTAATGTCTAAAATGTCTCACACCTGTAAAGATCATGGTCAAGCCATATTTGTCAGCCGCTTCGATCGACTCTTGGTCACGGACAGAGCCACCTGGTTGGATGATCGCTTTAATACCTGCTTTGGCAATTTCTTCCACGTTATCTGCAAATGGGAAGAAGGCATCTGAAGCAAGAACAGCACCATCAAGACGGTCTTTAGCTTGCTCAATGGCGATACGGACTGAAGCCACACGGTTAGTTTGACCAGGGCCAACACCAAGTGTCATGTGGTCGTTAGTCACGATGATACCATTTGATTTGACGTACTTGATAGCTTTCCAAGCAAACTCAAGAGCTGTCGCTTCTGTTTCAGTTGGTTGGCGTTTAGTAACCACTTGCCAGTCAGCTGGACTTTCTTTAACAACATCTTGGTTTTGAACAAGGAGACCACCGACAACACCTGTGTATTCTGCTTCTACTTCGCTAGCGTCTTGAGCGTCAAATGGCAACTCAAGGATACGCAAGTTTTTCTTCTTGGTAGTCAAGATTTCAAGTGCTTCATCTGTATAGCTTGGTGCAATGATGATTTCAAGGAAAACACCGTGCATTTTCTTAGCTGTCGCAGCATCTACCTCACGGTTGAGGACTACGATACCACCGAAGATTGACACTGGGTCAGCTTCATAAGCGTAGTCCCAAGCTGTTTCGATATCGTCAGCTTGACCGATACCACATGGGTTCATGTGTTTGAGAGCCACAACTGTTGGACGGTCTTTGAAATCACGGATGATACGGATAGCGGCATCAGCGTCACGGATATTGTTGAATGACAATTCTTTACCGTTAAGCTGTTTAGCTGAAGCAATTGAGTAAGCCGTTGGCAAACCTTTTTGGTAGAAGTCAGCGTCTTGTTGAGGGTTTTCACCGTAACGCATTGGTTGCTTAAGGTCATAAGTCAAAGTGAGTTTTTCAGGTTTTGTTTCACCCACTTGAGCTGTGAAGTATTCCGCAATCAAAGCATCGTATGAAGCTGTGTGACGGTATACTTTCGCTGCCAAACGTTGGCGAGTTTCGTAGCTTGTTTCGCCGTTTGATGACAATTCATCAAGAACAACAGCATAGTCAGCAGGGTCTACAACAACTGTCACGCTAGCATGGTTTTTAGCTGCTGAACGAAGCATTGATGGACCACCAATATCGATGTTTTCAACCGCATCAGCGTAAGTCACATCTGGTTTAAGAATGGTTTCCTTGAATGGGTAAAGGTTTACCACAACAAGGTCAATCAATTCAATATTATTGTCCTTAGCCGCTTGAAGGTGGCTATCAAGGTCACGACGAGCGAGGAGACCACCATGGATATTTGGGTGGAGAGTCTTCACACGACCGTCCATCATTTCTGGGAAACCAGTCACATCGTCGATGGCGATAGTGTCTACCCCAGCATTGTCAAGGGCAACTTTGGTACCACCTGTTGAGATGATGTCCCAACCGAGTTTTTTGAGTTCTTGGGCAAATTCAACAATACCCGCTTTGTCTGAAACACTAATTAGTGCGCGTTTAGTCATTCTATTCCTCTTTCTTTAGATCCAACCGCATAGCGACTTCGTTATTTTCTTCTATAAATCCTGTTTCCTGAAAACCCAAACTAGTCAGCAGGTACTTCATTTTTTCATTTCCAACTACATAATCTGCGATAATATGATTGCAAGCTCTATCCATCTGAGCCTCTTTGATCAGAGCTTCCAAGGCTTTTCGTCCATAACCTTTTCCTTGGTACTGCTGGCCAATCATTATCCGCCAGATAAAGTATTCTGCCTCATCCTTATCTATTTCCAACAGTAGAAAACCAACTACTAGCTCATTCCAATAGATTGCCATTGGAAACACATCCCCATTCTCTCGGTAGAGCCATGCGTCAGCTAAAGAACGCACATTGGGAGCTACAAAACGTGCTCGTTCATCAGCTTCAGATATTTTCAAATTCAGCACTGCCTGAAAACTGCTCTCATCTATTAACTTCAGATTAATCATTTTTCTCCTACCAAGATTACACAATCAAAACTTGATTTCCTTCTTACCTTCTCTCCACTCCCAAACGTTCCAACACTTCTGGATAGAGCTTGTACTCTGTTTCATGGATGCGAGTTTCGAAAGTGTCAAGGGTATCGTCTGCTAGGCGGGGCACACGAACCTGTTTGATGATCTTGCCAGTATCCACTCCCGAATCCACCCAGTGAATGGTCACTCCCGACTGCTCCACACCAGCTTTCCAAGCATCCTCAATGCCATGAGCACCTGGAAATTCTGGAAGATAGGCAGGATGGATATTGATGATACGACCTTCATAGGCTGCTAGCAAGGTTGGACCAACTATTTTCATATAACCCGCCAAACAGACTAGGTCAATCTCATGCTCATCCAGAAGCTCGACAATGGCTGCTTCGTAGTCTACCTTGCTCTCAAATTTCTTGAGTTCAAAGGCATAGGTTAAAATCCCAAGCTTTTCAGCTCGCTCCAGTACGTAGGCATCCCGGTGATCTGAAAAAACAAATTCTACCGGAAATTGTTCTGCAATCACCTGAAAGTTTGAGCCGTTGCCAGAGGCAAATACAGCGATTTTTTTAGCCATTATTTAATCACCACACTTGAACCATCTTTCTTCACAATACGACCGATTTCATAAACAGGTTCGTCAAGAAGTCCTTTGACACGTTCCACATTTTCTGGTTTTACTGCAAGCATGAGACCAATCCCCATGTTGAAGATTTCAAACATTTCTTCATGTTTAATTTGGCCATATTTTTCAAGAGCTTTGAAAATTGGAAGAACTGGGACTTTGCTTTCGTCAATTTCAGCCGCCAAGTCATCTGAGAACATACGTGGTACATTTTCGATGAAACCACCACCTGTGATGTGGGCAATTCCGTTGACCAATTCTTCTTTGATGAGTGGCAAAGCTGCTTTGACATAGATACGAGTTGGTTCCAAAAGAACGTCTTTAAGTTTTTTGCCTTCCAATTCTGGGAGAACTTCTTCACCTGTGTAATCTGCAAAGACACGACGAACAAGTGAGTAACCATTTGAGTGGATACCGCTTGAAGCAAGTCCCAAAATCACATCCCCTTCAGCTACTTTTGAACCGTCAATGATTTGAGATTTTTCTGCAACACCGACAGCAAACCCGGCCAAATCATAGTCATCTTCACCATACATACCAGGCATTTCAGCCGTTTCCCCACCGATAAGGGCTGCACCAGCCTGCACGCAACCTTCTGCAACACCAGCAACGACTTGCTCTAATTTAGCAGGTTCATTTTTACCAGTTGCGATATAGTCAAGGAAGTAAAGGGGCTCAGCACCTGCAGCGATGATATCGTTAACACACATAGCGACACAATCTTGACCGATCGTATCGTGTTTGTCGTACTTAATAGCAAGCATGAGTTTAGTACCGACACCATCTGTACCTGAAATCAAAACGGGCTCTTTGACACCTGTTTTTGAAAGGTCAAACATACCACCGAAGCCACCTAAAGCTCCCATAACACCTGCACGTTCCGTACGGGCAACGTGTTTTTTGATCCGTTCAACAACTTCATAACCTGCTTCAACGTCCACACCCGATTGGGCATAAGCATTTTTAGACATATTTTTTTCCTCTTTTTCTTTTGCACTGCTCTTAATAGAAAGAAGTATGTTCTTTCAAACTTTCCACATAGCGTTCTTCGTAGTCATACAAAGGCGTTGGATATTTTCCATCAAAGTAAGCCACACAAAGACCGCCATTTGGAGCATCTGTATCAATTCCAATAGAATCAATCAAGCCATCGATTGACAAATACGTCAAGCTATCTGCACCAATGATATCGCGTGTTTCCTCTACTGTGTGATTGGCAGCAATCAATTCCTTACGTGTTTGAATATCGATCCCGTAGAAACATGGATAAGCAAGGGCTGGGCTACCGATTGCTACGTGGACCTCTGTAGCTCCTGCTTCTTTCAATAACTTCACAATTCGACGTGAGGTTGTCCCACGTACGATAGAATCATCGATCATGACAACCCGTTTGCCTTTCACGACACCGGATACGGCAGAGAGCTTCATCCGAACCCCTTGCTCACGTAATTCTTGTGTCGGTTGAATAAAGGTCCGTTGGGTGTATTGGTTTTTAATCAAGCCCATTTCATTTGGTAGGCCGGATTCTTCCGCAAATCCCATAGCTGCACTAAGTGAAGAGTTAGGTACACCGACCACAATATCTGCTTCATGTTTAAATTCACGTGCCAATTGAGCCCCCATACGTTTACGAGCTGTATGGACATTGACCCCTTGGATATTTGAATCAGGACGGGCAAAGTAAATATACTCCATTGAGCAAACAGCCAATTGGGTGTCCGTTGTATAGTTATCGTAAGTGATGCCGTTATCATCGATGATCACAACTTCACCTGGATTCACATCGCGGATCCACTCAGCACCAACCACTTCAAAGGCACAGGTTTCAGATGAAACCACAATGGCGCCATTGGCCATTTTCCCAATCGAAAGAGGACGGAAACCATTTGGATCCAAAGCCGCAATCAGCTTATCTTCCAGCATGAGAAGGTAAGCAAATCCACCTTTCACCGTATTCAAGGCTTCTTTCACCTTACCCATGAAGGATGGGTTGTGGCTCCGACGAATCAAGTGGGCCAAGATTTCTGAATCAGAAGTTGAGCTAAAGATCGCCCCGTTATTTTCCAACTCCCGTTTGAGGGACTTGGCATTGGTCAAATTCCCGTTGTGGGCCAGTCCAAACTGGGTATCATGAAAGCGAAAGAGGAAGGGCTGGATGTTATCCACCGAAGCTTCCCCAGCTGTCGCATAGCGAACATGGCCAATCGCTCCCATTCCTGTTAACTTATCCAAGTTAGCAGGATTTCGAAATACTTCTGAGAGAAGACCCGTATCACGATACCGTTTTAGTTGACCCGCATCATTCGAAAGGATCCCCGCCCCTTCTTGACCACGGTGTTGAAGACTGTGTAATCCGAAATAAGTCAGTTTTGCAGCATCTGGGTGTCCCCAGATCCCAAAAATACCACATTCTTCATTAAGAGATTTAACTTCGTATGTCATTTTGTATACCTTTTATTTTCCAGTAAAGTATTTAACCGCTGACGCAAAGAGGTGTTGGTCTTTATTTCCTGGAATATTTTGGAAGAGACCGTCTTCGAAACGTTCTGAGTGACCCATCTTACCAATAATTTGACCGTTCTTACTTGTGATACCTTCGATAGCATTCACAGATCCGTTAGGATTGTATTTTGAATCCATGCTTGGTTTACCTTCGAAGTCAACATATTGGGTAAAGATTTGACCATTGTCACGAAGCTCTGCAAATTCCTCAGCTGTCACGACAAACTTACCTTCACCGTGTGATACTGGGATGGCATGAATGTCACCAACTTCTACTCCAGCAAGCCATGGTGAGTTCGTGTTGGCAATACGTGTTTCAACCATCTTAGCCACGTGTTGATTGGCATCATTGTAGAAGAGGGTTGGACTAGTACTGCTTGCATCTTCAAAGTTACCATATGGAAGAAGACCTGATTTGACAAGAGCTTGGAATCCGTTACAGATACCGATAATCAAACCACCACGTTCGATGAAGCTATCAATGGCTACACGTACTTTTTCATTGAGCAAGATGTTAACGATAAATTTAGCTGATCCATCTGGTTCATCGGCTGCTGAGAAGCCTCCTGCAAAGAAGATAATGTTAGCTTTTTCGATATTGTCAACCATGGTGTCAACAGACTTGACAATAGCCTCTTCATTAAGTGTTACAAATGGTACTAAGTTGACTTTTGCACCTTCTTTTTCAAAGGCCTTAGCTGAATCGTACTCAGAGTTCGTACCCGGGAATACTGGGATGTAAACCACTGGTGTCTCAACTGTTTCTTTAGCTTTGATAACAGCATCTGATGCCACAACAGGTACTTCTTCCAACTCAGTTGCTTGTGAAAATTCCGTTGGGTAAACTTCTTCCAATTTACCTTGGAAGGCACTGTCAAGTTTGTGTCCATCAAGCGTTACACCATTGACAGTAAGTGTAAAGTCAGCTGCTGTTTGTCCAATCTTGGCAACCCCTGCAATATCTTCCGGAGATGTGAAGACAAATCCACCCAATTGAGCTGTCAAGGCAGTCTCAAGATTTTCAAGGGTTACAGTGGCACCAATATGGTTACCAAATGTTGCAAGGGCAAGAGCTTCAAGGACACCACCATATTTGACAGCTGATGCAGATGTGACTTTATAATCAGCTTGGATGCCTTCAAACTTAGCAAAGTTAGACTTGATAAGATCAAAGTCAATTTCTTGTGCCAAAGCTTGACCTGGGATGTAATAGATATTTTCACCAGCAGCTTTAAATTCTGGAGAAAGGACCTTACGGCTATCTGCAGTTGTGACACCAAAAGCAACCAAGGTTGGTGGTACTGTCAATTCTTCAAAGGTACCAGACATAGAGTCTTTCCCACCGATAGATGGCAAACCAAGTTGAATCTGAGCTTCGATTGATCCAAGGAGAGCTGAGACTGGTTGACCAAAACGCTCTGCTTGTTTATCCATACGCTCGAAGTATTCCTGATAAGAGAAACGAGCCTTAGACCAGTTTGCACCAGCAGCAACTAAACGAGCTGTGGCTTCGATGACCGCATAAGCAGCGCCATGATATGGAGACCATTCTGCTACATAAGGGTTGAATCCTTGCGCCATAACAGATGCAGTTGTTGTCACGCCATGTTGGACTGGCAATTTCTGTACAGAAGCTTCCGTTGGTGTGATTTGGTAGCGACCACCAAGTGGGTGATTGACTGTTGAACGACCAA